>JAKSAX010000046.1 GCA_022361395.1 Desulfobacterales bacterium
TTCCATATAATAAAACTGTTAGCTACCGAAAAGGAGAATAATCTTGTCACGTGAATATAGCCTTGATTTAAAACAAAATGCTATCGATTCATTGTCCGAAAGTATCCGCTACTACGAGCAAGCAGTGACTGACGAATCGAAGTATAAATTTTGCATAATATTGTTTTTTCATTTTATTGAGCTGTTACTAAAATCGTGTGTGGAAAAGATAAATCCACTTCTGTGTTACAAAGAACCATATAGTTCAAATATTCATAAAGCGAAAACGATAACCTGGTTTCAGGCCATCCAAATCATCGTAAATTCCAAAAATGGCTTCAGTAAGGATCTGATAGTTCAAATTGAAATTTTGTCTAAATTGAGAAACAATATAACACACTATAAGTTTGAATATAAAACAAGCGAAATTAGAAAAGTAATTGCTGTTATTGTTCCTGGCTTAATCGGGATCTATAAAGAAGCAACAGGGGATGATTTGTTTGAGGAATTTGATCCAAGAACAGTAGATTTATTAGATGAAATACAAACTGATTACAATCGAGAGTTACACCTTGCCCAAGCTGAGGCTCTCGAAGAAGCCGGAGGGGATAGAGAGTTACTAAGAGACTGCTATTCTTGCATAAGTTCAAATACGGCAGTCCAAATGGATGATGAATTAACTCATTGCTTTTATTGTGATGAGATAGACATAATTGTTGAATGTGGACGCTGTACCCAAAAGTTACAAGCAAGTGAAATGACAATATTCGGGGAGACTGAAGGTGGACATACAATATATATGTGTGATTATTGTTTAGATTATATGGACGCTCAATAAAGTAGCCAATTAGTTAGCTTTAGGAAAAAATAATATGGAAAGTTTTATCAAAATTCTTGAAATAATATCTTGGCCTTTTGTCGTTGGTCTAGGCATGTTGCTATTTAAAAATGACTTAAGCAGTGTATTAAAGCGTTTAACAAGAGTTGAAACTTCAGCAGCAAAAATGATGTTTAAAGAAGAAATGATAGAAGTTGAACGCCAAATATCAGAAAATCCTGCACCTGAAAGTGAAGAAAGTGGCAACTGGCTAACAGAAATGAAAACTATAGCAAAAATAAACCCAAGGGCAGCAATAATTGAGGCTTGGACTTCTATCGAAATTGCATGTATCGAAATAGGTATGGTGCATGGTTCAACTATGAAAAGATTTAGCCCAAAAGCACTTGAAACCTTTTTACATGAAATCCCAGAATTTGATAATGACATGATTAAACGTGTAAAGGACTTAAGGCGTCTAAGAAATCGTGTAACTCACGGTCTGGATGCAGATTTTGATTATATTGATGCGGAAAAGTACATCGAACTTGCTGACAAAACTGTAAACACCATCAAAAGTAGCTAACTCTGCGCTCAAGAGGGACGGCAAGAGGCTATGCTATTTGCAAAACCCAAAGTTGAATCCTAACTTAAAAATACTAAATCAGTTTCGGGGTAATACGCTTGCCGCCTCTTAACTAAACGTTAGATTTCATTAGTATACTCTGGAGGTAACAATGAACATTTTTTTGGGGGGAAACCCTTTAAACCGAAATGATGACAAAACAGTCATTTATTCGCAGCCCCAATTTATGCCTCCTTTGACCAAGTTGGAATCATTTCCAAAAATTAAAAAAAATAATGTCACACAATTTGTAGAACATCTATATTTTCTAACAATGGAGAGAAATGGTTTTTCATATTTTTATCCAAATTTAGAAACAGGGACTAATTTATGCAGATTTGAATGGCATTATGACTATCTTGGAAAGCTGTACGAATTACGCTTAGGTCTTTCTTTTAAAGTTACCAATTCAAAGGTTACTGATATTGGATATTATGTCGTTCCACATGAACATTACGAAAATTTAGAAGCTAAAAGAGATACATTCTCAATAGATGGACAAGAGTTTGATAAAATAAAAACATTTATTAGCAACAGTGTGAACGAAGCAGTATCAAGAATTGATCAAAAAGCAGAAACTGCCTTTAATATACTGTACTATATTGAGTTAACATCCCCTGCAGTAGATGTTATTGAACTAACCGAAAACATCAAGATACTGCCCTCAAGGTTGGTTAATGGTAAGGTGATTTCAGCAATTATAATTCATGAACTTGGTCATTCATATTTATCTGCAAAAAGGTTCAGTGATGAGAAGGTTAATTTAGTCTGCGCAGTGATGTCCTTAAAAATACACAAAGTAAACTTGACAAACATTCAAAAATTTCCATCACATATAATGCCAGTAGATAAACCCTTTAATCTTTCAGATGTCGATTTGAATAAATTCTATCCTGATACTAAGGCTGATATACCAGGTATAAAAAAGCATATTAACAAAGAGGACTCTGATTTTATAAATGCGACATTTAAAGCAATATTCACTTGCAGTTGCCCCAAAACCAAAAGAACAATTACAAATATGTTATTTTCTTATTACTCTGCTCGTGAAACAGAGGCAATAAACAAAACAGTAGCTTTAGTTAGCTATGTGGCTTGCCTTGACGCCATAGCTAAACTGTATTGTTCAGAAATTCGAGATAAAAACGGTTCAAGAAAAGCACTGGTTCAATCAATTATTCAGTTGCTTTCATTATCAGAACAAGAAAGCAAAATTGATAAATGGTCTAAGAGAATTTATAACGACCATCGATCAAGTTATGTCCACGGAGCTAATATTAGATTCGAAGAATTTTCTCAAAATATGGACGGAAAAAATTTTGCAGGGCTTCCTAAGGCATTGCCAGTGGAATCCAAACCAGTCTCGAAGCAATATGAGTATAATTCTGATTATGAAATTTTAAGAAAAGTAACACTGGTAACTTTGTTAAGATATATCGAATCAACCACTTGTGTATCACTCAAAACTGAAGGTTTTGATGAAATTAATTTTTCTGGAGATTCTGTTCCAGAAGCTCATGTTGGTATGGTTAACAATGGTTGGGTTAAAATAACATAGCTCTTATGCAACGAAACCTAACAAGCGCTTGAACTGCGGACCCGGATACACATGCGCGTTTTTAAACGTTATTGTTTGTTAAATTTATAAACTTTTTTTAAAGTCTGTAGCTTACCACGCTGGGCCGGTTAAACGCGGTGTTAAAAAATAATGATAATAGAATATTCTCTTTCATTTTTTTATTTGTGATATATCAGCGTAATTGTACAGAAAATCAAAACTTCCTTGACGATATCAACATGCGTTTTGCAGCCGATTATAACATGTGATCATTGAAACTTATAACCCGCAACTGCATCATTGGGTCTGAAAGGTTAGGTGCCTTGACCCTGTCCCCGGGCCAGATATCCTGCGGCAATGGTGGTGCCGATAATAATGATGCCGCCGGAAACGGTTCTCAGGTCAGGCGTCTCATTGAGTATGAAAAAGGCCAGGACAATGCCGTAAACCGGTTCCAGTCCTGCAATGACACTGGCGGTCTGGGCCCGGATTTCTGACAGGGCATTGATGAAACAGGAATGGGCCAGGGCAGTGAATACAACCCCAAGGGCAATCAACATCGGCAGATCAGATAAGGCTGGTGGCGCAGGTTTCAAAAAGAGTACCGGGAAAACAAGGAGCAGGGCCGCGAAAAAGTTCTGATAAAAGGCAACGGTGACGGCATGGGTCTGCCTGGCATTTTTCCGGTTTACCAGGGCCAGCATGGCAAAGGTCAGGCCTGACAATATGCCGTAAAATGCCCCCAGTGTGGTTTTATTGGACAGGCTGATTTCAGGGACCACCAGTACAATACCGATGAAAACCGCAACCGCAGTAACCACATCCGCAGGTTTCAGCCGCTCTTTGAAAAAAACAGGTTCCATAAAGGTGACAAAAAGGGGAAAGCTGGAAAAGGTGACCAGCCCCACGGCCACGGATGAGACCTGGATGGAAAGAAAGAAGAGTACCCAGTGGCAGGCCAGCAACACACCCTGGGAAAGGAAAAAAAGGATATGTGCGGCTTTAAAGCCGGACAGCCTTACCCCTGAGATGAACCGTGCATATATAAACAAGGCCAGCGCCCCGAAAAAAGTCCGGCCCAGCACAATATAAAAGGGGGAGCAGGATAAGAATTTTCCAAACAGCCCTGCCGAACCAAACAGGAAAACAGCCATATGTATCTGGATCAGGCTTTTTGAACGGGTCACTGATTTCAGCGGTGCCTTTGTCATTTTAATCCTCGGAAAAATATCTGTTTTTATTTTGTGCTTCTTCATATAAGAGAGGGTGAATTAATTCAATGATAATTATCCGGCGGGGATTCCGGCGGGCGGTTTCACAGGACAACAAGCCCGGCGGGTAAGCTCAGGTTTAAAGGAGGGAATGATACCGTGTATCCAAGTATTTTAAATGAAGTCATCGGACCTGTAATGCGGGGGCCGTCAAGCTCCCATTGCGCTGCTGCCGTGAGGATAGGCACCCTTGTCAGGGCATTGATGGACAACGATATCCGGCGCGTGGTTCTCGGGTTTGACGAAAAGGGCTCACTGGCTGCCACCCATGAAAGCCAGGGATCGGATATGGGGTTCTGCGGCGGTATCCTGGGATATTCCCCTGATGATGAGCGGTTAACCGCGTATAAAAAGAAAACCCGGGAAGCCGGCATTGAGATTGAGTACAGGACAGGCCCCTACGGGGATCCCCACCCCAATACGTTTCGGATAAATCTTGAAAACTCCGGTGAAACCCGTACGGTAAAGGCCCTGTCCACGGGTGGCGGCATGATAGAACTCATTGAGATTGACGGCTGCCCAATATCTTTTAAAGGGGATTGCTGCCTGACCCTGGTGTATTTTACGGGTGAACCCGGTGAGATTGGGGCGTTGCTGGAACAAGACCGGGCAGCATACACCCTGCTTGGCACCACCGGTAACAGCCAGTCCGTGGCTGCCGTTAAAAGCCGTGCCCCCCTTGACCCCTCACTGGTGGATGCTTTAACCGGAATCAGCCGGGTGAGTGCGGTAAAACAGCTTCCTGCAGTCCTGCCTATCCTGACCCCGGAAAAGATGGATATTCCCTTTGACACTGCAGCCGGAATGATTGCCTACAGTCAGCGGCATAACCTGGATCTCGGGGAGCTGGCCCTTGAATATGAATGCCGCCGGGGAGATACAACCAGGGAAAACGTAATTGATCAGATGGTCAGGCTGGTGACTATCATGAAATCCTCCGTTAAAAAAGGGCTTGCCGGCACCACGTACAGGGACAGGATTCTCCACCAGCAGTCGGATAAGCTTGAAAACGCCATGGGAGAGGGCAGGGTGCTTGATCTCGGGATGATGAACCGGATAACCCTTTACGTTACCGCCCTTATGGAGGTGAAAAGCGCCATGGGAGTCCTGGTTGCCGCACCCACGGCCGGCTCCTGCGGGGGATTGCCCGGGGCTCTTATCGGTGCCTCAGATACCCTGGGCTGCGATACTGAACTAACGGCCAGGTCAATGCTGGCCGCCGGGGTGGTCGGGGCTTTGATCGCAAAGGAATCCACCTTTGCCGCAGAGGAATGCGGGTGCCAGGCAGAGTGCGGCGCAGGCTCCGGAATGGCTGCTGCCGGACTTGTCACCCTGATGGGCGGCTCCTGTGAGACTGCCCTGTCCGCAGCATCCATGGCGCTCCAGAATGTGCTGGGCATGGTCTGTGATCCGGTGGCCGGACGGGTGGAGGTTCCCTGTCTTGGGAAAAATATAATGGCGGCGGCAAATGCCGTGACCAGCGCCAACCTGGCCCTTGCCGGGTTTGACCAGGTCATTCCCCTGGATGAGGTGATCGCTGCAATGGATGAGGCCGGCAGAAAGATCGACCCGGGATTCAGGTGTACGGCAACGGCAGGGCTCTCCGTTTCCCCTGCCTCTAGAAAAATAGAGCGTGAACTCAAAGACCTGACTGAAAACCGATGATAAAAAAACACCGTGCGGGCAAATTGCTGTCGCCTGCACGGTGTCCGGGTTTTGTCTCTTACCGGGTGAGCTGCCTGTACTTGATCCGTGTGGGCTGGTTCTCCTTGATGCCCAGCCGTTTTTTTCTGTCCTTTTCGTAATCTGAATAGGATCCCTCAAAGAACAGGGTCTGGCTGTCCCCTTCAAAGGCCAGGATATGGGTGGCGATCCTGTCCAGGAACCAGCGGTCATGGCTGATGATCACGGCACAGCCTGCAAAGTTTTCCAGGGCCTCTTCCAATGCCCGCATGGTATTGACGTCCAGGTCGTTGGTGGGCTCATCAAGCAGCAGGAGGTTGGCCTCTTCCTGGAGCATGGTGGCCAGGTGGACCCGGTTCCGCTCACCGCCCGAGATATCCCTGACCTTTTTCTGCTGGTCTGATCCCGAGAAGTTGAACTTGCCCACGTAAGCCCTGGCGTTGATCTCCCTGCCGCCGATGAGCAGTTTGTCGTTGCCGCCGGAAATAACCTCGTAAATGGTCTTTTCAGGATCCAGGGTATCCCGCTCCTGGTCCACATAAGCGGCTTTGACACTCTGGCCGAGTTCGATTGCACCGCTGTCCGGGGTCTCCTTGCCTGTAATCATTTTAAACAGGGTGGTTTTACCTGCGCCGTTGGGCCCCACCACACCGATGATGGCGCCGGCCGGGATGACAAAGTTCATGTCATCCACAAGGAGCTTATCCTCAAAGGCCTTGGAGACCTTTTCAGACACGATGACCTTGTTGCCGAGCCTGGGTCCTGGCGGGATAAAGATCTCCATCTCCTGTTCCTGCTGTTTAACATCCTTTTTCAGCAGTTCTTCATAAGCCTTGATCCTGGCCTTGGACTTTGTGCGTTTGCCTTTGGGGGACATGTTGATCCAGTCAAGCTCGCGCTGAAGTGTCTGCTGCCGCTTGCTTTCTGTTTTCTGTTCCGTGGCCAGCCGCCGCTGTTTCTGATCCAGCCAGGAGGAGTAATTGCCCTTCCAGGGAATTCCCTCGCCGCGGTCCAGTTCCAGGATCCATCCGGCAACATTATCCAGGAAGTACCTGTCATGGGTCACGGCAATGATGGTGCCTTCAAACCGGCTTAAATGCTCTTCCAGCCAGGCCACGGATTCGGCATCCAGGTGGTTGGTGGGCTCGTCAAGCAGGAGGATGTCCGGTTTCTGCAGCAGCAGGCGGCACAGGGCGACCCTGCGTTTTTCACCACCGGAGATCACCGCCACCTTTGTATCTCCCGGCGGGCACCGCAGGGCGTCCATGGCCATTTTCAGCCGGGAGTCCAGATCCCAGGCATCCAGGTGGTCCAGCTTGTCCTGGAGCTTGCCCTGCTTTTCGATGAGGGCATCCATTTCATCGTCGGACATGGGCTCGGCAAAGGCCTCTGAAACTTTTTCATACTCATTGATCAGGTCCACGGTTTCCTGGACCCCTTCCTCAACCACCTCCCGTACGGTTTTGTCGGAATCCACCAGGGGTTCCTGCTCAAGGTATCCAACGGTAAAGCCCTTTGAAAGGATGGTTTCCCCGGCAAATTCCGTGTCAACACCGGCAAGGATTTTCAGCAGGGAGGATTTACCCGAACCGTTCAGGCCCAGGACGCCGATCTTGGCCCCGTAAAAATAGGACAGGGAAATATCCTTGAGCACCTGGCGCTTGCCGTGGAACTTGCTCACATTGATCATTGAATAAATTACTTTTTTGGTATCTTCGGTCATTGTCACTCCTTAAATCTTAGGCCTGATATCAAATCTGTGTTTTTACTTCAGGGCCGCAATACATTCTATTTCAACCAGGGCATCCTTTGGCAGGCGGCCCACCTCAAAGGCGGAACGTGCCGGCTTATGGCCGCCTAAGGCCGCTTCGTACACCCCGTTCATGCCCATAAAATCATCCATGGTGTCCAGAAAGATAGTGGCTTTAACGATGCGGTCAAGACCTGAACCGCACTCCTTAAGAACGGTTGCAAGGTTGTTCATGACCTGCTGGGTCTGCTCCTGGATGGTGGTTCCCTTGAGCTCCATGGTGGCGGGGTCCAGGGGGATCTGGCCCGAGCAATAGACCATGTCGTTGTGGATGACTGCGTGGCAATAGGGGCCGATGGCTGCGGGTGCCTTGTCAGCAATAACAGGTTTCATATTAATTCTCCTTTTTGTCGATTTTAATTATATTGGGTAACGACCGGTTCCCTGAGAATGATATCAATGGCCTCTCTGGCCGTTTTTGCGATTACCGGGAAGTGGTCCCCCAGCTTTGTCATCTGCCTTAAATTTTCCGCCGTCCTCAGGATCAGCCGGGCAAAATCCCCCTCTGCGTAGTCAGAGCCGCGCATGAGTTCGTCCCAGGGGGTGTCATGGGCCCAGGCATTGAGAAGGATGGCGGGCTGGATATACAGGTTTGGCGCCGGGAACCCGTTTTTCAGCATCACTATGGCAAAGGGTTTCAGTCCCATGCGAAGGTCAAGAAAGGTATCTTTCAGCCGCTTGGGCAGTGCTGCCTGGTACAGGGGATCGTCTTTGAACTCCTTTTCATTGACAAAGGATCCCATGATCGCTGCCAGAAGGGCGGGATCCCGGTCCGGCAGCAGGTTCTGCCGCAGGGCTTCGGCCACCAGCAGGGGGGAGTCAATCCGCAGTTTGGACGCCCATATCCCGTCCTCGGTCAATGCGGCCGGTTTGGCATCCTCTGGCGTGACAAACGCCTCCTGGATAAGAAAGTTCATGTGGTCCGTAAAATCCAGCCAGAGGTGCTCGATATCAAACCCGTATTTTTTCCTGGCCTTTTTCCCGCTTTTCCCCTTATGCCCCGAGGCAATCAGGTAGGAGGCAAAGGATTTTTCCAGGAGGGTCCTGATCTGCTCCGGGGTATGGGAGAGCAGAAGGTTCAGCACCATGGAAAAATCGATTTTGATCTGGGAGTCCACATTCAGGGGAGGGGCATTGACCAGCTTTGCGATCAGGGAGATATCCATGAACTTGCCCGGCAATACCATGCCGAATCCGATGTTGTCCATACCCCGGCGGCCTGCGCGTCCGGCCATCTGCTGGAACTCGCTGGGGGTCAGGGAGAGAAAATCCCTTCCGTTGAACCGGTCTGAGTTTAAAATAACCACGGACCGTGCCGGAAAGTTCACCCCGGCCGCCACCGTGGATGTGGCGAACATGGCATCAAGCAGCCCTTCTGCCATCAGGGTTTCCACCACCACCTTCCAGGCCGGGAGGTGGCCGCTGTGATGCCCGGCAGTGCCTGTCTCTTCCAGGTATTGGCGCTGGGGATGGCCGGCCAGGTGGGGGTTCTCCCGGGTCAGTTCATCCAGGCGGTCCAGGAGTGCCTGTTTCCGGGCCGGATCCTTTTTCAGGAGGCTGCCGTTGCAGAGCCGCACTGCCTGGTCGCATTCCGCCCGGGACTTGAGAAAAAATATGGCCGGCAGCAGGTCGAAATGCGCCATGACCTTGAGCACATCAGCAAATCGCGGCAGTTTGCCCGGCGGGGCCAGCATGGGCCGGCGCTTGCTGTTGACGAACTTATACACCTTTTTATGGAGTCTGGGCCTGCCGTGTTCCGTTGGCTGGAGCAGGGGAAACAGGGTGCCGGACGGATGAAAAAACACCGGATGAAGGGGCACGGGCCGGTTTGTGTTTTCCACTATTTCACAGGTCTTGCCCCGGATCTCTGTCAGCCATCCCGCAATCTGATCCGGATTTCCAATGGTGGCGGATAACAGCAGCAGGGGGATCCGCACGGGCAGGTAAATCATGATCTCTTCCCAGACCACCCCCCGCTCCGCATCACCAAGATAGTGGGCTTCATCCAGGATAATAAGGTCACAGGCCATGTTTTCACCGGTGTACATGGCATCGTAGAGCTGGTTCCTCAGTATTTCAGTGGTGCCGATGATGATGTCGGCATCTGTGTTTTCCTTTATATCCCCGGTGAGAATACCCACCTTGTCCTTGCCGAAGATCTTTGAAAATGCCCCGTGTATGGAGTTTGTCAGGGCTTTGAGCGGAGTGGCATACCAGGTTTTCCCGCCGTTTTCCATTATGGTTTTGGCAGCCTGTTCCGCAATCCATGTCTTACCGGCGCCTGTGGGGGCCGTGACCAGGCAATCTGATTCTTTTATGGCCTCAAGGGCCCTTATTTGAAAGGGATCCGGCTTAAACGGCCTCTTTTCCGGCACACCGATTTGGCTGAAGGTTTTTTTAAGGCCTTTATCCACACCGGGTGTTATTTCAGGCCGTCTGTCAGATCTGCGCTTGCGCTGTGTATTATTTCCTTTGGCATTCCGGCGACCGGAGCCGTAGTATCGTTTTTTCATGGACCAGTATAAACCATAATTTCAGTGAACAAGCAATAAAGTTGGGTCCCCGGAGCGGTCAAATGCTATTAAATAACGGCCGGCCGAAAAAGACAGGCGGAGCCTGTGGTATTACTCCGTCCTGAGATCGGAGGGCAGCTTGATCGTAAAGGTTGTCCTGCGGCCCGCCTCACTGTTGCAGTTGATTTCCCCCTCCATCTTGTGGGTGACCAGGTTGAATACAATGCTCAATCCGAGGCCGGTGCCCCCGGCATTCCGTTTGGTGGTGAAAAACGGGGTGAATATTTTGTCCAAATGCCGTTTCTCAATTCCCGCTCCGTTGTCCGAATAGATGATGGTGCAGCCACCGGGTGAATCGTTCACCTCCAGGTTGACCACTCCGCTGTTTTTCTTCCCTTCAAACCCGTGCATGATAGAGTTGTCCAGCAGTTTAGCGATTACCTGGGACAGGATTTCCGGGTAGTTTCGAATACGGAGTTCCGCTACATTTGAGTTGAACTCTATCCGCAGGCGGGCCTGTTTGATCCTTGGGTTTAAGCCCTGAATGCGGGTTTTCATATGTTCGACCACATCAAAGGTCCGTACCTCACCCGCATGCTCATCCACTGCGGTCTGCTTGAAACTCCGGACAAGGTCGGCGGACCGCTCCAGGTTTTTCAACAGGGTGCGTGTGACCTCTTTGGAGTTCCTGAGATATTTCTTCAATCCGTCTTTGGTCAGCGTCTGTTCGGATACGGACCGTTCCATATCCGCGGTTTTGTCCTTCAGGAACGAGGCACCGGTCACGCAGATGCCCATGGGCGTGTTCAGTTCATGGGCAACACCGGCCACCATGCTTCCCAGGGCGGCCATTTTTTCGGATTCGATCAATTGCCGCTGGGTGTTTTTTAAATTTTCCAGTGCCTCCTGCAACTCATGGGTTCTATCTGATACTTTCTGCTCCAGATTCTGGTACAACTGGGCGTTTTCAATGGAAATCGCCGACTGTCCCGCCAGCAGCCGGACCATTTCCAGGCGTTGGGCCGTAAACGCCCCCTCCACCAGTTCATTCTCCAGATAGATCATTCCCAGCAATTCACGGTGGTGCAAAATAGGTACACACAGAACCGACTTGGGTTTGTGCTTCCTGATGTAGGGGCCCTGGGCAAAACGTCCGGCATTTGCCGCATGTTTCAGCACCACCTCTTTTTGTGTCCTGTAAACAAATGAGAGGACCGAAACCGGTACCATGGGGTTTTCCTGATCCATGGACAGGTCAACGGGAACGGACTGCATGGCAATGCTCTTTCCGCCTTCCACGTGGCCCTGGGCCTCTATATACAGATTACCGTCTTTCACCAAAACCAGATACCCCTTTTGCGCGCCTGCATTTTCAATCAGGAGGCTCATCAGGGTTTCAAGGAGTTTTTCAAGTACGATCTCCCTGGAAATGGCCTGGTTGGATTTCATGACGGTTCCCAGGTCCAGTCCGCCCAGGCCTTCCATACGGGATGAAACCGGGGGATGGGTTGACAATGAACTTTCCCGGGATGATTTCAATTCAATATCCGCTCCCAACCAATGGGGATATTTCTCCTCCAGCTGCCGGACCTTTACTTCCGCACCCCAGCGCAGGAACCAATAGTGTGCCTCTTTCAGTAAATGCCGGGCAAGCGAGTGTGCCCCTCTTGCCCGGTAGAATCCGGCGGCAAATTCATTGGCAATGGCAAGGTCCTGAATATATTGGTTTTCCCTGGCTTTTTTAATGGCCTTTTCATAACAGGCCATGGCTGTTTCGGCGTCCCCTTTTACCCGGGAAATTTCAGCCTTGACCAGCAGATATTTATGGGAAAAATTGGACGGGCCGGCATCCGCCCAAAGTTTAAGCTGTGGTTCGTATTGATCCAGAAGTGCCCGTGCCCGCTGTTGTTCCTCCCCGGACATGGTATCCATCAGGGCGGTCGTACCCAGGCAGATATAACAGATCCGGCTCATATGGGCCACATTCCCAATGGTCGCGCCCAGGGTCCGCTCCGCAATATTGGCGGCATCAACGGCAGTGCGGTAATTCCCCATAACGATGGATACCAACGCTTTGTTGATGTAATAAATGTTATGCCCGTGGGGATTGGTCTGTTCTGCATCACCGTTTTCATCAAAGACCGAATTGTCAAAGGGATCGGGGGTAGTGGTCAACCCGTCCACAATCAAGCGGTGGATGTTTGACAGCATCATCATCATGGGGTCGGATTCGTCCACGAATCTGGCATACTTTTCATTTATCTCTCGGACCGCCTGCAACCGGTCCCCTTTGTACAAGGCATGCCCCACCAGGTAGTAACAGATGTACCGCCCGTATGTCAGTTCGCCGTTGGCCAATGCATGCCTGTATGCATTTTCCAGAAAGGGGATGCATTCCTTTAAGTGGATCTGCCAGGGACCGATGACCGATCCGAATAGAAAATGGGTCAGGGTATTGGGTGCCAGTTTGGTGGCGACCAGGGCATAATCGTACCCCTCTTTGTAGTTTTGCCGGGCGGCCTGGAGCATACCGTAGGTACTGAGCGCGGTCCCTTCAAGATCCCCGTGCCGGACGGCAATGTTGGTCATTTTCAGGATGATCGTGGCCAGCAGGGAAGCGTTGCCGGTGACGTAGGCGGGGGACCACATCTGGGACAGCACCCGCAGACATAAGAGTTGATGGGGATCATTGATTTCCGGCAGGTTCACCAGATCGGAAATGCTTCTTCCCGCCATCCCGTCCTGCAATTCAACGCCTTCGGCCTGGAGCAACGCTTCATCCGGGTGCAGGGGCAATTCCACATCAAGTAACCGGAGTGCGTTGATTCCGGTATCCAATGCCCCGGCAAAATTTCCGATCATCGCACTATAGGTCGTTCTCAGCAGCAGCAATTCAACTTTTTCATCCCGTTCCCGGACACGGGCGGTTAACGCTTCCAGCCGGTTGTCCGCCCTTTCATGGTCACCGGTCAGATACTCACACTCAATCTGCTCCCTGAGCAGTTTGTATCCCAGCGGGTATGTATCATTCCACAGATCATCACCGGTAAAAGCGGCCCCTTCCTTAAAATATGCTTTTGCCGATTCATAGGCCGTCGCTCCTTTGGCCCGTTTCCCGGCCAGGAAATTAATACGGGCCGCCGCTTTCCGTTCGTCAGTGTCCCGGATCAGGGCACGCCCATGGTTGATATGGTTGGCCACTTCAACCAGATGTTTACCGGCTTCGGAGTGGATATCCCCGGACGCCACTTCCAAACGGGCCATTTTAAACCGGCCGATCCGGAGATGAATCCCCCTTTTTTCATCTTCGGACAGAAGATCCGATGCTGCCTGCTGGACCCTGTCGTGCTGGAATTTGTATATAATCTCAGGTGTGTCAAACCCATGACCCGGGGGGGGCGCGTCTCCGGTAAAATTGTAGTTTTCACTGACCGGAATGATCAATCCCTCTTCCAGCGCCTTCCAGAGTGCCCGGGCGGTCCGGTCCGCGTTTTTCCGGTGGGCGATGGATAGGGTATGAAGATCAAAACGGTTTCCGATACAGGCGGCCAGTTTCAGCACATTCCGGGTCTCTTCCGGCAACAGCCCGATTTTCCGGATCATCAGTTCCACCACATTATCCGCCAGATCAACCTGACGGATCCGGTTGATATCCCATTCCCAGGTGCCGCGATCCACCTCAAACCGGATCTGGTTTTCTTTGTACAGGTTGGTTAAAAATGCTTTGGTAAAGAACGGGTTGCCGGCGGTCTTTCCCACAATCAGCTCCGAGAGCTTCTCCGTCTTTTCGGGCGGCCGGTGGACCGAATCCGCAATCAGCCGGTTCACCACACCCGGAGCCAGCGGTTTGAGTTCTATGGTCTCAACCCTTGCCTTCAGGTTCCGGCAATCTTCCACGGTTAAGATTAACGGGTGGGCCGGGTCGACTTCGTTGTCCCGGTACGCACCGATCACCAGCAGGTATTCACTTCTCCAGTCCGTCACCAGGGTCTTTATCAGGTCCAGTGATGCATTGTCCGCCCATTGAAGGTCATCCAAAAATATCACCAGGGGATGGGCTTTGGCGGCAAAAACATTCACGAACAGTCTGAAATAGGTGTTGAAGCGGTTGTGGGCTTCGGTGGGGGCCAGCTGCGGGACCTCCGGCTGTTTGCCGGTGACCAGCTCCAGTTCCGGTATGACGTCGATAATGACCTGGGCGTTCGGCGCCAGTGCTTCCAGTATTTTATTCTTCCACATCGTCAGACGCTGTTCGCTTTGGGTCAGCATCTGTTGAATCAGGTCCTGGAAAGCCTGGATAAAGGCGGAGAAAGGAATATCCCTTTTAAACTGATCAAACTTGCCGGAGACGAAGTGCCCTCGGCTGCCCACAATCGGTTTTTGAACCTCATTCACCAGTACTGTTTTGCCGATGCCCGAATAACCGGCGATCAGCAGCAGCTCACCGGCGCCTTCCGATACCGTGGCAAAGGTGGACATGAGCTTCTCCACCTCCTGCTCCCGCCCATACAGTTTTTGGGGGATCCGGAACTGCCGGGAGAAATCAGACCCGCCCAGTTCAAAGGGCTCAATCCTGCCGTGTGAATTTAATTGGTCCAGGCAGTTTTCCAAATCTGTTTTGAGTCCGTACGCACTCTGATACCGCTCCTCCTTTGCCTTTGACAAAAGCTTCTGAATGACAGCCTCCAAAACTTCCGGAATATCCGGTCTCAGGCTTTTGAGTGATTCCAAAGGCTTGGCGATATGGCAATGGACCAGTTCAAGGGGGTCACCTGCAGTACAGGGTTTCCGGCCGGTCAGCAATTCGAAAAACGTGGCTCCCAAGGAGTAAAAATCCGTTCGATAGTCGATCTCCTGGTTCATGCGGCCCGTCTGCTCGGGGGAGATATAGGCCAGGGTGCCTTCCAGCCGTTCGGGGGACCGGTAAAACGGGGTCTCTTTTGACAATAGCGAGCCAATCCCGAAATCAATGAACTGAACCTGCTTCTGGTCGGTATTCATGACCAGGTTTGAAGGGTTGATATCTTTATGGATGATATTTTCTTCGTGGATAACGCCCAGTTTACCGGTGATATCAATGGCCAACACCAGAAAATCCCGGATTTTCATGGCGCGCTTTTCAAAAAGGATATCCAGCGAAGTCCCTTCTATGTCTTCCTCCACCAGAACCGGAACATTTTGATGGCTGAAAAGCCGGATAAATTTCGGAACACCTTCGTAGTCCAATTTCTTGAGGATCTGCGCCTCATGATTCAACCGTGTGATACTGCCCAGTGAGGGCTGGCCGGAACTCAGGGACTTCAAAATCACCCTCAGGTTGTCGGACTCCCGGACGGCGCGATAAACCAGTGTCCTTTGGGATTCATAGATTTTTTCTTTTATTTCATATCCCGGCAATTCAAACATCGCGTGTTCCCTAATTCATTTTGGTCCGTTTCCTCCGGCCTGTGATGGGGCTCCCCAAAGGCAACCGGCACAGGACATTTCGAAACCCCAGACTCCTAAGAATAATCATGGGGTTAAAGGGATGCAACCCCGTTTGGGCGCAGCTCTTTTTTTTAATAACCACCTCTATTTCAGGGCGGCTTATAAGATCTGAAAAAAAATTACATTCCACGCGCGTCACAGCCTCTGCATTTTAAATATTGAATCACCTTCCGTGCCGAGGCCATTCCGAAGAGACCTGGGGCAAGCTCGGGGATGGGGATGAACTCAAAGCCGGTGACATCGTCCCCGGACCTGATGTCATCAAATCCGTTTACACGGCAGGTAAAGGCCATATCCGTGATGGGGTAGGTGACGGATCTGTACGGGTATAAATTGGGGAATGAGCAGAGATAGCTGAGGCCGGTGACCTCCAGGTTCAGCTCTTCTTTTATCTCCCTTTTCAGGCTTTCTTCAATGCCGTCGCCCGGTTCTGTGAAACCGCCGGGAAGATCCAGGCTGCCCCGGGCAGGATCATATTTCCGCCGGGTGACCAGGAGTTGGTTTTTGTCATCTATGATAAGGGCCATGGCTGCGGCTGCACAGTTCAAAAAGAAGAGAAACCCGCAGGTTTTGCAGCAAAATGACTTGATGCTGTCCCGGGTGAGGCCGGGGTGTCCGCAGGAGGGGCAATGGGTAAATTGTCTGTGGTTGTGATTCTTCCGGAAATCAAGGGTCACGGCGGTTTTCCTAACAGGTCAGGTGGAAACAGGCACTGATGTTCCGGTCCGGTTCCCGTATCATTTCATTGTAAAGGGTAACTGCCTCCGGGGTGGCCATGGCACGGATGTTTATGCCCAAA
>JAKSAX010000045.1 GCA_022361395.1 Desulfobacterales bacterium
CTTGATCACCACCTTGTCCCCTAAAAAAGGCACCAGCATATCAGAGGTCAGCCGGTGATTCCTTGCAAAGAGAAGATATTCTGGCACGGATTCAGAGCCCAGGGCTGAGAGCAGTTCATAGGTCTCATGCTCAAAAAGCTGGAACCGGTCTTCGGCCGCGGCCTGGGACAATATCCGGGTCATTTCGTCAAAATTTATGTAAAGCTGCATATTATTTTCCTGTGATGACAGCCCGCACGGAAAGCACAGGCAGGATGGGCGGTTAAATTCATCCCGCTATCATATCAATTCCATGGAAAATTTCAATTTATTTGCAGCCGAACCAACACCTGCACAGGCTTACACCTTTTTTTTACCCCTGTAGAATGCTGCAAGTCCGCAGATGCCGAAAATGAGTGAAAGCCCGGTAACCACGCTCTGTCCTTTGGAAAAAATGAGAGGGTTCCCTTTTCCCTTAGACGCTCCAAAATTATCCGGTGCGACATCTGCTTTAACCACCGCCCGGTGCCCCATCCCGTCATTGACAATTGCCTTCCACTCCCCGTCCCTGTCCGGTTGAAACAAAAATCTGCCGTTCCGGTCCGTCCGGCCGGTTTGAAAGGGAACCTTTTCATCTGAAAAATAGATCTTTACCCCGGCATACCCCGCAGGCTCTCCGTCATCATATTCAACGGTCACCACAAGGGCATCTCCGGCATTTACACTTGCCAGTACTCCGTGGGCCAGGGCCTGCCCGGCTCCGGACCAAAGCAGGATAAGACCTGCCATCCATACATATCTCATGGGAAACCATCCTTATTGTAATACCCGGCACCCGGTCCTGCCGGGTGCCGGGCATCTTTTTATTTTATTTCAAAAGTGAGGGTGGCCACATAAGACGCGACATCACAGACGTCCTTGTCGGGATAGGGCTGTTCATGTCCGGCTTTTATCAGCCAGACACCGGGGGTAAGCATCCGGATACTGGCCCTGCCCTTTTTGTCGGTGGCAGTGGCATAGGCAAAGGTTGATTTTTCCGTAGAGAATCCGGCATAGGTGGCAAAGAGGTTTCCCTTGTAAGGCTTGCCCTTGTAAAGCACCCGGACCGGCAGGTAATCCCCCTGCCGAAGTTCCCCCGGATTTTTCAGGGGAATAATCTCCATGGGATGGCCCATGACCGTATCCGCCTTTCCCGTCCCGCTTCCCGCATTGACAACGGCCTTCATGCACATATGGGAGAATGAACACCGGATCACATTTTCAAGCCCCTCCTTGGAGGTCCGCTTCCCGCCCTGGGCGGTTTTGGTATAAAACCCGGGCCTGCGGGTGGCCCCGATAATATAGGTTCCCGGTTTCCCGATACTCCCTGACCGAACCTCAAGATCCGAAACATACTCCAGTTCAACCGCCTCAGGACCCGACACCTTCATGGCCTCCACGGCCGATTTCTCCATGAACCCTGCCAGGGGATACCTGTGGCCCCAGCCGATGGTCATCTGGATGACCGCCCCTTTGTCCGGGGTATAATCGGACAGGTTGATCCAGGGATAGTGGGCGGATGCGGATGTCGCCATCATAAGCGTTAGACAAAGTGACAAGGCTGACAACAATAATTTATATATATTTGATTTTTTCATTTTTTTCCTTTTTTTAGAATTCGAAATCCAGTTTGACGACATATGTTCTTCCGGCATAATACCGCCCCTCACGGGCGGGTGCGGAGTCAAAGATATCGTCCACCTCAAGGGTCAGCCTGGCATATTCGGACAGCTGCTTGTAGATCTTTGCATCCAGCACGCTGCCCGCATCTATATCGCTCGTATTGGATGTATTGGTGTACTGCTTTGAATTATAGGAGAGCCTGGCGCTGATACCCAGATCGTATTGTTCCCAGTCATAGGCCGGACTGAGGGAGGCGGAATGCCGGGGCACATAGGTCAGTTCGTTCCCTGATTCCTCGTTTTCCGTATCCGTAAAGGTATAGGAAAAAGAGGTGGTGAATGCCTCTGTCCAGTAGGCCCTGGCCATGAATTCAACACCCTGGGTCATGGCGCTTTCCACATTCCTGTACTCCATCAGTGGCAGACCGTTGTACAGGGTTCCGGTATCCTCCCTTACCACCATGTCATCGATATCATTCCTGAAATACCCGAGATCCACCATCAGCCGGTTTTTCAGCAGCCACTGCTCCACACTGATGTCGTATCCCACGGCAGTTTCCGGCTTCAGGTCCGGATTGGCCTGGGCGTAGTAGCTGCCGTGCCGGTAGGGGGTGCTGTAATAGAGCTGCCGGATGGTGGGGGATTTAAAAGAGGTGCCGAAACTGGCCCTGAGGGTTGTGGTGTCCCCGGGCCGGGCCATGAGGCTGAACTTGGGATTGACCTCGTCACCAAAGGTGGAATGGTGGTCGTACCTGACCCCGCCCACAAGGGTCAGTACATCCCACAGCACCGTTTCATCCTGGAGATAGAGACTGGATGTCTCCACATCCTCGTTCACCCTGACCACACTGCCGTCATCATTTTCAATGGTATAGTCGATTCCCTGGACCTGGAACTCGCCGCCGGCCACAAGGGTATTCCAGGTGTTTACGTCCCAGGTGTACTGGAGTTCGGCCTGATTGTAGCCCACGTCACCGACCTTGTACCCGTAGGTGTATCCGGGGTAGCCGTGGGTAAAATCCCAGGTGTAGGTATACCCCTTGAGGGCAAGGGCGTGTTTCTCGCTGAGCCTGAAATCCATGATCCCCGAGATACGCCAGCTGTCCTCCTCCTGGCGGCCCTCCTTTTCATAGTCAATCAGTTCGGCGCTCAATGACAAGTCGGTTTTTGCAGTAAGCCGCGTATCCAGTTTTCCAAAAACGGAATGGCGTTGTGCCTGACGGGGGTCTTCCTCTATATCGTCCGCACTTTCATAGTTGTAGTGGAGAAAATAGCCGGTGTCTTCTGTGACGGGCCCCCCGTATGAGGCATAGGCCTTGGCCAGATCCCGGGTGCCGGGGGCACTCTCCCGGGACCCGTTGCTTTCCTCTTTTTGTACATCGTAGCGGCCGTAGGCAGCGCCGGCATATCCTTTGCCCTCCTTTGGCGGTTTCTTGGTTATGATGTTGACAATACCGGCCATGGCATCGCTTCCGTATAGGGCGGATCCAGGTCCTTTCACCACCTCGATCCGCTCCACCAGTTCCACCGGCACCTGGTTCAGCCCCACGCCGTATTCACCCATACCGCCGCTCTGTCCGCAGCCCATGGCCCGCTGTCCGTCGACGAGAATCAGGGCGTAACCGCTGTTGAAATCCAGCCCCCGCATCTTTGCCATCCAGGTATAGGTGCCGAAGATGTCATTGTGATTGGCAGTCTGAATCCCCGGAATATCCTTGAGAAGGTCCATGATATTCTGGGCGTTTTTCCTTTCAATATCCTCCCGGGTAATGACGATGGTTTGAACCGGGACATCCTGTAAGGTGTGAGGGGTTTTTGTTCCTGTGATAACGATATCTTCCAGCCGGTTGATCCCCTCTTCGGAAAGACCTGTTGAGGCCATGAGAAGAACAGACAGCAGGGATAACAGTAATCGTCCTTTTATATCTTTCATTTAACGCAATACTCCAGAGTAATTACCTGTTAATTCAAATAATTCCCCGGATTGACACGAAAAATGCTTCAGTGGTATACTCCCGACGTGAAGCATCCTGTCATCCGCGGGATGGTTCGCCATAAGAGGGCAGCCGGATAAAACCCTGCACGGTTGCGGCTGCCTTCTTTCTTATCTTTTTTATCTTTATCTTAATTTACCTATATATTCACCTCCTGATCATTGTTTGGGTCATGCCAGTTCAAATAAAAGGGTGATCTCAATTTCAACCGCTCCCTGAAACAGGGCCAGAGGCAGCATTGAAAACGGGGCGGAATCCGTCACCGCTTTTAAAGCAGCCCGGTTCAGGCTGTTGTGCCTTGCCGGCCGGGTAATTTTCAAATCAGACACAGATCCGTCCGGACGGACCTTGAAATAAAGACCGACCCTGCCTTCTATGTACTTTGAACGCGCACGGGACGGATACGTCTTGTGGGTTTCAATCCTGAGCCTGAGCATCTCGAAATAGTCCTTTTTACTCAGGAACCGGCCGCCTGTTACGGTTTCTCCACCCCCTACCCCCGGGGAAAAACCGGATAAAACCGGCCGAACCAGTGCGCCGGGCACTATCCCTTGCACGGAAGGCAGGGCAGATGCCACAGGCACTGCAGGATCGGGTATTCGGGCATCCTGAAGATCATCCGGGACAGAGACCTTGGCCGCCGTTTCGGCTTTTTGAATGCCTTTGGCCTGATAAACAGCACCGGATCTCATCCTCGGCCTGGGGATGGACCGGGGGGCAGGGCCGGAGTCGTCCTCGACACTGAACTCGATCACAGGCAGAAGCCTGCTCCCAAGCATTTTCGGCACTTGCATGAGGACCAGAAAATGCACGCCCAGGGAAAGGGCCAGAAGCCCTGTCATGAATTTCCTGCCTGCCATCACGCCCGGTTTTCCGGCGCCGGAAAGCCCCCTGTTTTCACCGGTCCTCATCTTATATCCCTCTCCGTGGCAAGACTGAGGCTTTTGGCCCCTGCGGCCTTGGCCGTGTCCATCACCTTAACCGCCCTGTCCAGCGGCACATCCCGGTCCGCCTTGATCACAACATTTTTTTCTCCCTTTGACATCCTCGCCTTTATCCGGCTGAAAAGCGCCCCTTCCGGCACCTTGACACCATCCATAGATACCTGGCCGCTTTCATCCACCTGGATGGTCACCACCTTGTCCACCCGGGCTTTTGCTGCACTGGCCCTGGGAAGCTTGATCTTGATGCCCTCTTCCGTAATGAAATTGGCGGTGAGCATGAAATAGATGAGCAGCATGAAAATAATATCGATCAGGGAAGTCAGGGGCGCCTGGATCGGATAGGGGGCCCGTCTCTTGGGCAGCATCATGACGCCTCATCCCTGGTAACGGCCTTCAAAAACATGACAGCACCTTTGCGGAGCCCTGCCTCACAAGTGTCCACCCTTGCCGTAAGGTAGCTGTGGGCAAGCATGGTGGGCAGGGCCACGGCAAGCCCCACGGCAGTGGTAAGCATGGCCTCCCATATCCCGCCGGCCAGAACGGCGGCATTAACCTTTCCGCCCATCTGCTGGATCACCATAAAGGCCTTGATCATGCCCACAACCGTTCCCAGCAGCCCGATGAGGGGCGCAATATTCCCGATGGTAGCAAGGATCTGGAGGGAGGCGGAAAGCTGCCTGACCTCGTCGTCAATGGCGTGGGCGATAATTGTCTCCAAGGTGTCCCGGCTCCGGTTTCTCACCTCCATGGCCTGGCCCATGAGCCGCCCCATGGGCGAATCGTTATGCCGGACCATCTTTTCGGCCTCTTCCTGCCGCTCCTGAGCCAGAAAACCGGCCACCTGCTCCGCCAGGTCATGCTCCCGGGTGCGCAGCCGTGAAAACCGGAGCACCCGTTCCATAAAAACGGCCAGTGCCACCACTGAACAGATCAGGATGGGCACCACCAGTATGCCGCCTTTTGATATCAACTCAACCATCTATCTTAACCTCTCTGTAATTAATCATGTGTAAACGCCTGCCTCACATCAGCCCTGCCGTCGTAATCCAGATCCTTCTCCATCAGGACCAGGCGTTCTGCCCCATCGTAGGTTTCCCAGATATCCGGGGTTCCGTCCCTGTTGGTATCCTCTTCAACCCGTGTCAATACCCCGTTGTCAAAAAAAAACCAGGTATCGCACCTATCATCATGGTCTGCATCCTTTTCCGCCCTGACAGGCTCCTCATTGTCATTATAAATCCAGACCAGATCCAGCCTGCCGGTCCGGCCCTCATCCTCAAGGGTTCTGACCAGTTTTCCTTTTCCGTCGTACACCTCTTCAAAATCAATGCTGCCGTCCAGGTCTTCATCGGTTCTCCGCAGCCTCAGCACCCCGGACTGATAGTGGGAAAGGGTCTCCGGCCTTCCGTCACAGTCCGTGTCCAGGGTGTCAACCCGGCTCAGGTCTCCTGGGCCAAACACCCGGGTAAGCTCAAAGCATCCGTCCCCCCCTCTGTCTTTGATCAGCCTGGTTTTGCGCCCTTTTTCATAAAACAGGATCAGATCAGCCCTGTGGTCTCCGCTCTCGTCTTTTTCAAGCCTTACCTGCTCGTTGTTTTCAAAAAAATGCCAGGTGTCCGGTTCTCCGTTGAAATCCGTATCCGCCTCTCCCCTGATCCGTTCTGTTTTTGCGTTGAACCAGGTCCAGGTGTCCGGCCGGCCGTCTTGGTTCTTATCCCGGGTCTGGCGGTGAAGCCTTCCCTTTTCAAACCAGGACACGGTTTCCATAAACCCGTCCCTGTCGCTGTCATGGACCATGCGGACGGCCCTGCCGTTCTTATAGTACCGGATCCGGTCCATCCTTCCGCTGTAATCAGAGTCCTCCCGGACCTCCCTTGCCTTTCCCGAATCGTCAAACCGGCATGCATAGTCGATCCTGCCGTCAAAATTCCTGTCCTTTTCCAGCCGGTCCGGCCGGCCCGCCTCATAATACCGGAAGATGTCATATTCCCCGTCAAGGTTGGCATCGGCCTTCTCTTCAACCGGAACCGAATTCTCAAACAGGGTAACGGCATCGTCACGGCCGTCATGGTCCGTATCCTTCTGCTGCCTGACCAGGATCCCGTCCCTGTAAAACCTGAATGTTTCCATCCGCCCGTCCAGGTCAAGATCATGGTCGCTTTCAACGGGCAGTCCCCCGGCACCGAACCGGATAATCCGTTCATCCCTTGAATCCTCGTCCTCGTCCGCCCGGAGCTCAAGGGGCAAGTCCCCTTCATAGATCTGCCGGATATTCACCCGGCCGTTCCCGTCGGTATCCTTTGCGGACCTTGCCAGGATGCCGTCTTCAAAATAGTAGGAAAGGTCAAACCTGCCGTCACCTGTACTGTCCTTTTGAATCCGGAGGACTTTTTCATTTTCATCAAAAAAAATAAGCTGGCGGATATGGCCGTCGGGATCGTTCCTGACCTGCCTGACAATTTTCCCGGATTCATAAAAATCTCTGCAGTCCGTCACGGTGTCAAAATCCGTATCCTTCTCCACCCGGCAGATTCTCCGGTCCTCATAGTACTGGGTCCGGTCCGGCCGGCCGTCTGCATTGCCGTCAATCTCAAGCCGGACAAGTCTGCCCCTGATGTCAAAGAAGGCGATCTGATCCGGCCGGCCGTCTTCATCCGTATCCTTTTCCACTTTCCGGGGACCGGCATGGCCGGCGGCCGCAAAACAGAACTGCACCAAAATGACCAATAATAGTATTTTCATTTTCCCCAATAAAAAAAGCCACGAA
>JAKSAX010000505.1 GCA_022361395.1 Desulfobacterales bacterium
TCCGGGCTGCCGGATACGGAGATCCTTGTCCACGGCATGTCAGTGAGCCCCGGGAAACCCACCATTCTGGCACGGTCCGGCGTTAAGCCCGTCTGGGGCCTGCCCGGCCAGGTGGTGTCTGCCATGGTGGTGCTGAAAATAGTCGTGATCCCCTTCCTGAACCGGCTCCGGGGACTGGCAGCGCCGAAACCCGGAATAAGGGTTCCTGCCGTATTAACCCGGAACGTGGCCTCTGCCCAGGGGCGCAGGGATTTTGTCAGGGTCAGCCTTGAACAGGGCGAAAAAGGACTCCTGGCCCGCCCGGTGCTGGGGAAATCCGGCCTGATCCGGACCATGGTCCATGCTGACGGACTCCTGGAAATCGGCGAACATGTCGAAGGACTTCTGAAAGAGAGCCCCGTGGATATCATTCTCTTATAAATTTAAGGAAAGTTACGGTTTGAATACCAAGCGAAATATTTATCTGGACATGAAGAGCATTGAGGAGGCACAGGCCTGTCTTTTTGATGCATTCAAAGATCATATTACGGATGTTGAGACCCTTGACGTGGTCAGGGCTAAAGAGAGGGTGCTGGCCTCCCAGGCCGTGGCCGCCATCTCCTCACCCAACTTCCATGCCGCTGCCATGGACGGCATTGCCGTGGAGGCAGAGGATACATTCGGGGCAAGCGAAGATTCGCCAAAGACCCTGGAAATCGGGAAAACCGCCTTCTGGGTCAATACCGGTCATGCCCTGCCGGGGGGAACAAACGCCGTGATCATGATCGAGCATCTGAACGTGGACGGGGATTCAATCGAAATCGAGGCACCGGCCTTTCCCTGGCAGTATGTCAGGAAGATGGGTGAGGATATCGTGGCCACCCAGCTGCTTTTTCCCAGGGATCACCAGATCAACGCTTACTCCATGGGTGCGATGCTGTCCGGCGGGGTGTTCCAGGTTGAGGTCCGCAAAAAGCCGCGGGTATTGATCATTCCCACGGGATCAGAGTTGAAGCAGTGGCAGGACTGCAGTCCCGGGACCATGGTGCCGGGGGATGTGGTGGAGTCCAATTCAACTGTGCTCGGGGCGCTCTGTGAAGACCACGGGGCGGAATTCAGGATCCACACCATGCTCAGGGATGATCTTGAGACCATTAAAAAATCAGTGGCCGATGCCGTATCCGGCGGTTACGACATGGTCATGATCATCGGGGGATCGTCTGCCGGGTCAGAGGATTTTGCCAAGCCCGTGATTTCTTCCCTGGGTGAGGTCTATGTCCACGGGGTGACCATGATGCCGGGCAAGCCCGTGATGTTCGGCAGGATTGCCGACACGCCTGTCTTTGGTATTCCGGGGTATCCTGTATCCGCCATTGTGGCCTTTGAGCAGCTGGCAGGCCCCCTGCTGAGACGGATGCAGCACCTGCCGGACAAACCGCTGCCAACGGCCGGGGTCACCCCTGCAAGAAAGGTGGCCTCCAAGCTGGGCCAGGAGGAGTTCCTGCGGGTCAAGATCGGGTCTGTGGACGGAAAGCTCATGTCCTCCCAGCTTCCCAGGGGATCCGGCAGTATTACCACACTTACCGAGGCGGACGGCATCATCCGGATTCCCAGGCATGTGGAGGGGATTTCAGAGACTGAAACCGTGCAGGCCCACCTGCTCCGTCCCCTTGATGCCATAGAAAAGACCGTTGTCATCACCGGCTCCCATGACAATACCCTTGATCTTTTAACGGATCAGGTGAGGCAGAATCATCCGCGGACCGGAATTTCCTCCAGCCATGTGGGAAGCATGGGCGGGCTCATGGCCATAAAAAAAGGGGCCTGCCATATGGCGGGCAGCCATCTCCTGGATCCTGAAGACGGCAGCTACAATGTCTCCTATATTGAGAAATACCTGGCCGGTATTCCCGTGCGCCTGGTCAACCTGGTGATGCGGGAACAGGGGCTGATCCTGCCAAAGGGAAACCCGGAAAAGATCGGCGGCCTGGAAGACCTGGCAGCCGGAAAACTTCAGTTCATCAACCGTCAGCCCGGCTCCGGCACCCGTATCCTACTGGACTACAAACTTAAGGAACTGGGGCTGTCTCCCAACGACATTGCCGGGTACGAAAACGACGAATACACCCATATGTCAGTGGCTGTTGCGGTTCTGTCCGGAAGGGCGGATACGGGCCTTGGGATCAAGGCCGCAGCCCTGGCACTGGGCCTCGATTTCCTGCCGGTGGTCACGGAGTCCTATGATCTGATCATCCCGGAGACCTACTACCGGTCCGCCAATATCCAGGCCCTTCTTGAAACCGTGCGAAGCGACGAATTCAAAGCCCGGGTTCTGGCGCTCGGGGGGTACGGGGTTGAGAAAACAGGGGAAGAGCTTTACCGGTCTGCCTGATACATTGGATTTTTTTTGGGACGGCCCCCGGGCCGTCCTGCCCTGTTAACTGCCTTCTAATACCTTCATAATCTTCTGTTAATCCCGGTCCGCTATATCTGCTGTATTTCCCGATTCATCTTTACCTTAGGAGGCAGAATGACACTATCAGCGGTACAAAATTCAACAGACAGGTATGTTTCGGCACCGGGGGAACCCTATATGAGTGACGGGCAGGTGGCATATTTCAGAAACAGGCTGCTGCTCCGGAAAGCGGAGTTGAGCCGGAAGATCGTCAAGGACATTGAAAAGATAAAAACTCTTGAGTCCATGCAGGCCGACATCCTTGACCGCAGCAACTCCTATATTGACCATGAGCTTGCGGTGAAATCCTTTGAGCGGCACAGCAGCATGCTGGATCAGGTGGACCGTGCCCTGGGGCGGATTGACGAGGGCAGCTTCGGATACTGCGAACTTACCGGCCGCGAAATCGGGCTGAGGCGGCTGGAGGCCATCCCCTTTGCCACCATGTCCATCAAGGCGCTGGAGGCGTTTGAGGCGGGGCAGCCCCTCATGCCCCGGCGTAAACTTTTTGCTTAACTTTCCGGCATCATTAAAAATAAAAGGGCCTGCGGTAATCACCGCAGGCCCTTGGTATCCCAGGGGAAATCCCCTTAAATTTTTATATTGAAATTAATAGGGATGAATCTCAACCCGTCTGTTCAGGGAACGTCCGAAGTCGGTACCGTTCAGGGCAACCGGGTTTGAATATCCAAAACCGGTTGTGGCCAGGCGGTTGCGGAGGATACCTTTATCCACCAGGTACTGGGCAACGGCATTGGCCCGTCTCATGGACAGCCCCATGTTGTACTCCTTGGTACCGATATTATCGGTGTGGCCCTGAAGCTCGATGCTCATGGCAGGATTCTTTTCAAGGATCACAACCACTTCGTCAAGCAGGGGATAGGCTTCGGGTTTGATGACGGATTTGTCAAAGTCAAACAATACGTTGTCAAGGGTCCAGCAGCCTACGGCATTTACTTTGGCGCCCACAGGGGTGTTGGGGCACTGGTCGTTTTCATCATAGACACCGTCGCCGTCACTGTCCTTCATAGCCTGTTTTTTGGGACCGGCTTTTTCAAGGAATACCCTTTCAACAAAGGCGGCGATGCCGTCACCCTTCATAAGGTCGTCTGCGTTTGAAAGGAAACCGCAGTCGCCGATACGGGCAACTTCCGACAGGAAAGCAGTACCTTCGGGATCATTGCCTACCTGGATGGGATAGAAGCATACGGAAGATCCGAATTTGTCTTTCAGGGCCTGAACCTGTGCGATTTTGGGTTCCATATCCAGGCCGTCGGAGATGATCACAACGGCATTATGGATGCCGGAAAGGCCTTCAAGATCACCCTGAACGCCGTCCAGGGCAGTGCCGAGGGGGCTCCATCCGCCCGGTTCGGTGACCATGGCAAGCTTTTCAGCCAGGGCAGCGGAGTTGTACTTATCCATACCGTAGAAAAGTTCGGTGAGGTTTTTGGAAACCGCGTCGGCATGGCCGAATGTCCTTAATCCGGCTGTCTGACCCAGTTCGGGGATGGTCATATTCAGGCGCTCTGTAAGGGCTTTGGCCGTGACGAATTTCGGGTTGCCCATATAATCATGCCGCATTGAGCTGGAAGCGTCCAGTACAAGCACGAAGTTGTCAACTTTGGACTTGTACATGGTTGTGTCAAATTTGGTTGCCGTAAACGGGGGTAATTCAACCGGGGCCTTGGTTGCGCATCCGAATAGGAAAAGGACGGCAAGCAAAGCCATCACGCTCTGGACGAAAAATTTCTTGTTCATTTTTTTCTCCTTTTTGAATAGTAAAATATCACCTTGATTAGGTTATGGACTAAAAATTACTCGAAACTTGGGCAAATATGCTCAAACATATTACAGGAGAAAAGAGATGAAATCAACTGTTCTTTTCTCAATTACAGGACAGACAGGACCGGGTGGAAAAGGGTGTCCGGCCTTATGCTGCAATATTTTCCCCGTGTTTTAGTTTTTCTGACTCGGATAAATTTTAAGTACTTTTCCAAAGGTTTCAAGAGCGCTGTTATCGTTTTTTTCTTATTCGGGGATTAAGGGATCGCGTAAGAATTAGTTCTCATTATAGATAAAGTTATTTTTGCGCGATCCCTAAGTAAATATTGTCGGCAGGAATTACCTGGCAAATGATTTCGTCATGGTTAAGCAGACCGGGGCAGGGGACGAACGATTTTTGTACGGCCGCCCAGTGGCATGGCCGGCTAATTGATCCGGCTGCCGGGAAGCGGAAAGAAGAGGCAGATTTCCGTTCCTGCAGGCCTCCGGTTTTGAACAATGTTCCGGACCGTCACATACCCGTTGTGATCTGTCATGATTCTTTTGACGACCGGCAGTCCCAGCCCGGATCCTGCATACCCCATCTGCTTTTTTGTATAAAAAGGCTCAAACAGATGTTTCAGTTCATCGTCACTGAGCGTCTGACCATTGTCCCTGACGGTTATAATCAGATGGCCGGCCCGGGCAGGGGGAGATTCCGGGATCTGTGTTGAGAGGCAGAGGTCTATCCGGCTGCTTCCCCGCACCGTGCTCGCGGAATGGGTCAGCAAAGTGGTGATGAGTTTTGTAAGAAGGATCTCGCTTATTCTGATGCATGGCTGGCCGGGGTCTGCGTCAAGGGAAAAATCTATATAGGGGTACTCGTGCCTCATCCGGACATGGGCGCTTCCGGAAAAGTAGGATCGGATAACCTCTAACGGATCAAGTTCAGGGGGCGTATAGGACTGGGGCCGGGCAAGCAGGAGAAAATCCTGGACCAGGGCAGACGCAGTGACCCCTGATTCATGCATAAAGGATACAGGCGCGTTCAAAGGGCTTTGGCTGTCCAGTTGCATGAGAACCAGCTCCGGGTAGGAGACAAGGCCTGTGAGTATATTATTCAGATCATGGGCGACCTGGCCGGCCATCTCACCGATAATCTGTTTTTCCGCCTCTTTTTTCCGGGTTTGCCCCATGGTCTCCTGCAGGGCAAGGGCACCGGCAAAACAGTGAATGGAATGGATCCGGTCTGATGAAAATTGTCTGGCCCGGGTATCGGCCACCCAGAGAATTCCCGGGAATGTACCCCGGACCACGGCACCCAGAAGGGTGGTTAATTCGTATTTTTCAGCAATGGGATCATCAGGAAAGGGGTGGCCGCCATCTGCCTCAATGAGAATGATTTCATCATCCGAAGGTACCTGGCTGAAGCAGGTGTCCGCAGATAACAGGTCATCTGCAAGGCCTTCCGGAAGAGGGGAGGACGAACGGACAAGAGCCCCGTCTTTGCCTGTTTTCACGTAAACGGCGAACAGGCCGCCGATAACGGCAAGGGTTCTTTTGACAATGGTGTCAATGTTCTGCCCGGGATCTGATCCTAGAAAATGGAATAGCTCTGCGGTCCGGGCGGATGGATTGTCAGCCCCGTCCACTGGCCTGATGTTCCTGTTTGTCTTGACACCTGATAAAGACATAAGGAATTTTTAGTGTGAAACCCCCATAAGTTCAAGTCTTTTTTTAAAATCTTGCAATTTGGGGCCAACAATTATATACGAGTGCGAGGCTGGCCCCAGCGGCCATATCGGCAACAGAATTGAAAAGAGAAAGACATGGAAATCTATCAGGGGATTATCCTCGGGATCCTCCAGGGGCTGACCGAGTTTCTTCCGGTGAGCAGTTCCGGCCACCTGGTACTGGGACAGATCTACTTTAACATCACAGAATCCGGCCTTGTGTTTGATGTCTCCGTTCACATGGGAACCCTGGCTGCGGTGCTTGTTGTTTATTTTTCCGATATAAGGGAGATCCTGGTCTCCGTGCTCCGTTTTCCGGGGGACAGAAGCCTTGCCGGCAAGGATGAAAACCTGACCTTTGCCTGGTGTATACTGGTGGGTTCGGTTCCCACGGCCCTGATCGGTTTCGGCCTCAAGCAGTTTGAACATATTTTGTTCACCTCCTCCCTTCTGGTGGGGGGGATGCTTCTGGTTACCGGAACCATACTCTGGTTTTCCAGAGGGTATTATAAAGATGATACAGGTGCGGGCGGCGGCCTGACAACCTGGCGGGCATTGCTGATCGGCGTGATCCAGGGCTTTGCCGTGGTGCCGGGAATTTCCCGGTCAGGGTCCACCATTGCCGCTGCCATGTTTGCCGGGGTTGACCGGACCCGGGCTGCCAAGTTTTCGTTTCTGCTGTCCGTTCCCGCCATCTGCGGAGCCCAGATCATCAGCATAAAAGATGCTCTGGAAAACGGCGGGCTCATTGACCCGGCCACCATTTATGGTACAATCGTCTCGTTTGTTGTCGGCCTGATCGCATTAAAGCTTTTATTGAAACTGGTCCACACGGGAAAATTTCATCTCTTCGCTCCCTATTGCTGGTTGGCCGGTGTTCTGGCACTTATATCGAACTTTGTCTAAGGAGGACATATGCATCCTGGAATTTTCAGGGAATATGACATTCGCGGCATTGCCGGAGAAGAAATTATAGAAAAAGATGTTTTTGCCATCGGCAGGGCTTACGGGTCGCTGCTGGCCCGGCAGAATAAAAAGAAAGTATCCGTGGGCAGGGACTGCAGAAAGACGTCCCCTGCGTTTTCAGAGGCGTTTATAAAGGGCATCCTGGCCACAGGCTGTGATGTGGTGGATATCGGGGTCTGTCCGACGCCGGTACTCTATTTTTCCATTCACCACCTGGGGCTTGAAGGCGGCGCCATGGTTACGGCCAGCCATAATCCGCCGGAGTACAACGGGTTTAAACTCATGAGCGGCCTTGACTCCATTCACAGCCAGGGACTTCAGGATATCCGCAGGATCATTGAGAAAGAGAGTTATGCAGAGGGCAGCGGCACACTTTCCCGGGCCGATGTGCTGACCCCCTACCGCGCCATGATTCTGGATAATATCAACCTGACCAAAAAGATCCGCCTGGGAATCGACGCCGGTAACGGCACCGGCGGCATCACCGCCCTTCCCATACTGAAGGACCTGGGATGTGAGGTCCATGATATCTTTTGTGAGCTGGACGGCTCCTTTCCCAACCATGAGGCTGATCCCACCCAGAAAAAGAACCTGACCGACCTGATTGCCCTTGTACAAAAGGAAAAACTTGACCTGGGTGTCGGGTATGACGGGGATGCGGACCGCATCGGCGTGGTGGACAGGCACGGGAATGTGATCTACGGGGATCAGCTCATGGTGATATTTGCCAGGGAGATCCTTAAACGGAAACCAGGATCCACCTTTATTTCCGAAGTCAAATGTTCCATGGTCATGTATGATGATATCAGAAACCAGGGCGGCAATGCCATTATGTGGCGTACCGGCCATTCCCTGATCAAGAAAAAGATGAAGGAAGAAAAGGCCGAGCTTGCCGGAGAGATGAGCGGCCACATGTTTTTCAAGGACCGGTATTACGGATACGACGATGCCCTGTACGCCACCTGCCGTCTTCTGGAGATCCTTGCGGATACGGGCCTTGGGGTGGATGAACTCATCCGGGATCTTCCTGAAACCTTTACCACCCCGGAAATCCGGGTGGAATGCCCGGATGCTGTCAAGTTTGACGTGGTGGCCAGAATCGTGGATCTGTATAAGACAAAACAGGCGGTTATCGATATTGACGGTATGCGGGCGCTTTACGATGACGGGTGGGGCCTTGTGCGGGCCTCCAACACCCAGCCCGCTCTGGTGCTGCGGTTTGAAGCACTGACCGGACCCCGGCTGGATGAGATCAGAACCGAAATCGAAACAGACCTGAAGAAAATTATAGAGGAGACAGAATAGACCCGGAGGCTGTTGCCCGGGTTGTGGTGTGTTTATGCAGTTATCCCCCCCCCAAAAAGATGCCGTTGATCATACCGGCTCCCCGGCCCTTGTGGTTGCCGGAGCCGGATCCGGTAAAACAAGAACCCTTACGGCCAAGTTTTCCCATCTGACCGCCATCGGCCATAATCCTAAACGGATACTGGCCATTACCTTTACCAACAAGGCTGCCCAGGAGATGAAATCCCGGCTTATGGAGATGACCGGGCTGCCTGCGGCAAGTTTTGAGTGGGTCAGAACCTATCATTCCGCCTGCCTCATGATTTTGAAAAAACATTGCGAGGTTATGGGGTATACCCCGCCGGTTCAGGTCTTTACCGTGTACCAGCAGGACAAGCTGGTCAAGGAACTCTGCGTCCAGAACAATATTGAGAAAAAATACGCCAACCGGATCTTGACCGCTATTTCCAGGGCCAAGAATGACGGAGACCCTGAGAAATATTTTGACAGGTATCCGGGGTTTTACAATATCAAGCTGGGAGATATTTTTGCCCAGTATGAGGCGCGCCTGGCGGAGATGAACTGTGTGGATTTCGACAATATCCTTCTCAAGACCAGGGACCTGCTCCGGGACCATGAAGAGGTCCGGAGGTGGTACCGGGAGTACTTTACCTATATTCTCGTGGATGAATACCAGGATACCAACAATATCCAGGAAGACCTGACCTCCCTGCTTTTGGGCAGCCACAGGAACCTGTTCTGCGTGGGAGACGACTGGCAGTCCGTATACGGGTTCAGGGGGTCCAATGTAAATCATTTCTTAGGTTTCCCGGACAAGTACAAGGATTCCAGGATATTCAGGCTTGAGGAAAACTACCGGTCCGCGGATGAGATTGTCCAGGCGGCCAATGACATGATCGATTACAACCCGGATAAGATGGAAAAACGCTGCTTTTCCCGGAAAAAGGGCGGGGTGGTGGAAATCTATGATTTCATGTCGGATTCCCATGAGGCCGAGTGGGTGGCCAAGCGGATCAAAGGGCTGAATAAACAGGGCCAGGGGATCCCCTTTGACAAGATGGCAGTGGTGTACAGAACCAAGTTCTGCTCCCTGCCCTTTGAAAAGATATTCAGGGCGTTCAGGGTGCCGTACCGGCTTATGGGGTCCCAGGGCTTTTTTGAGCGGATGGAGATTCTGGACATCAACTCCTATCTGAGTGCCTCTTATTTTCCCAATGACGACCTCTCCTTTGAGCGGATTGTCAATACGCCGAAACGGGGCATCGGCCCGGGCATGATCAAGAAGATTGCAGACAACCGCACCGAGGGTACAAGCCTTCAGGCTGCCGCCCGGATGATGGTGAAAGAACGGGTTCTTACAAAAAAGGTTCATGAAAACCTTTCCGAAGTCCTGGATATCCTTGACAGTATCCATGACATGGCCCCGGCCATGGCCATGGAGACGGTGCTTGACCGGACAGGGTACTACGACTACCTGGAAAAAAAGACCAAAACAGGGACTGAGTTTATCTCCAAAAAGGAAAACATCGAGCAGCTTATCTACACGGCCCGTTCAAAGGATACCATGATCGAATATCTTGAGGAGGCCGCCCTGATCCGTGAGGACAAGGATGATGAGGATGACCAGGATGAGAACGGGGTTGCCCTGCTGACCATCCACTCCGCCAAGGGCCTGGAGTTTGACACGGTTTTTATCGTGGGGTGTGAAGAGCGTCTTTTCCCCCATTGGCGGTCCATTGACGAGGGAGACAAGGCATTGTTTGAGGAACGCCGGCTGATGTATGTGGCCATGACCCGGGCGGAACGTTTCCTCTATCTGAGCCATGCCAATTACCGCAAGGGTGAGTTTTCCACCCGGAGCCGGTTCATCGACAATATCAAGGAGTGCCTGGCCTGATCCGGGGGATATCCGGAAAGGGCAACAGTAAATGGATATCTTTTATGCCATAAAAGAGCCTGTGTCCCAGGCTGTTACCAAAATCATCGGCAGGGGGCACAGGGCCATCCCCTCGGCGCATAAAGGGATATTCATTACCCTGTTCTTCATTATCTTTACCACGGTTACAGGGGTTGGGATCGTGGTGCCGCTGCTGCCCATCTATGCCCATGATCTCGGGGCTGCCGGGATTTATGTGGCCATGATTTTCGGTGCCTTTTCCATTTCCCGGACCTTTCTGCTGCCCCTGTTCGGGCGCCTGTCCGATCAGAAAGGCAGAAAACCTTTTATCATGGCCGGGCTTTCCACCTATGTCCTGGTATCGCTGGCCTTTGTATGGTCCGAAAGCGTTGAGGGGCTGATTTTCATCCGGTTTATCCAGGGCGCCGGATCTGCCATGATCATGCCTGTTGTACAGGCCTATGTGGGGGAGATCACCCCTGAGGGGACCGAAGGATACTCCATGGGGCTGTTCAACCTGTCCATGTTTATCAGCCTCTCGCTGGGGCCCCTGATGGGGGGAACCATCCTGGACCTGTGGTCCATGGACGGGGCGTTTATCTGTATGGCAGGGCTTTCGCTGTCCGGCCTGGTTCTCTGCCTGATCTTTTTGCCGCCCCTGTCCCGGGAAAGACTGCACACCCGTACCCGGGAACCGGTTCCACTTTCAATGGTGGTCAGGGACTGGGAGCTTGCCGGGCTGGTATCCTTCCGTTATGCCTACACCTCCTGCATCGGTATTATCTGGTGTTTCCTGCCCCTTTTTGCCTCCGGGGCATTCGGGCTTTCCGGATCAAAGGTCGGCCTGCTGATCATGGTGGGTGTCTTTATCTCCGGGGTGCTTCAGCTGCCCATGGGGTATGTGGCAGACCGGTTCAATAAGAAGTTTATGATTATTACGGGCGGGCTGCTGTCTGCTGTGGGTATATTTCTGCCCTTCTGGGCGGTCTCCTTTACAGACCTGCTGGTGGGGGTGATCGTCTTTGGTGTGGGCGGGGGGATCTCCATGCCGGCCATATCCGCCCTTGCCGTGGTCAAGGGGGATGAAAAAAATGCCATGGGATCGGTGATGTCCATTATGACCGTGGCCCACTCCATGGGCATGTTCACCGGTTCAATCCTGGCAGGCCTGTCCATGGATTTTTACTCCCTTTCATATGCCTTTCCATGCGGATTTCTGATCATGGCATCCGGCACGGTTCTCTTCCCGCTGCTTTACCGGCGTCAAAGGAATCTCCTCCGTGACTCAGGGTATTAGCGTTTGGGCCGGTGTTGGTGAGTTAATGGTTTTTTTCATCCTTGAATCATTTTTCATCCTGTGGCAAAGTAATCTTATCCAGCAAAACAGCGGTCCGGCGAGAAAAATTACGAAAAGAGGTGGGGATGGTGATTCAGTTAAAAGAACTGGAACAGATGGACCTGTTCCGGGGAATTCATTTTGATGCATTGCCGGAGGAACTCCTCCGCGCCTCTGTAATCAGGCTTGAATCAGGTGAGACAGTGCTTTCGCCTGAAAAAAAGAACACCACACTCTTCCTTCTAAGGTCCGGAGCCCTGACGGTCAGCCTTGAGGAATCCGATTCGCGTCCGTTGCGGACGATTTACCCGGGTGGCTGCGTGGGCGAACTCTCCCTGATTGAGGAGACCCGGCCCTCTGCCTGGGTACACGCCATTGAGCCTTCCGAGCTGGTTGCACTGGACCGGGAGACGCTCTGGGACATGCTGGCAGCAGACGGCAGGATTGCAAAAAACCTGCTGTCATTATTATCCAAGCGTATGATTCATAATACCGAGCTGATCCTTTTGGGAAAGATCCGCATACGGGAGCTTGAAAAAGCGGCCATGATTGACGGGCTTACCAATATCTACAATCGAAGGTGGTTTGACAAGGCCATGGTTGTTCATATGAACCGCTATCACAGGAAAATGGTGCCCTTTGCCCTCTGCCTGGCTGATATCGACAGGTTTAAGGGGTATAATGACGCCCACGGCCACCTGGGAGGAGACCATGCGTTGGCCGCAATTGCAAAGACCCTGACCGCCAGTGTGCGTCCGGAAGACTTTGTAGGCCGTTACGGGGGAGAGGAATTCGGGATTATCCTGGCGGAAACCCGGTCCCAGGATGCGGATTCCATTGTGGAAAGGCTGCTGGAGGCTGTGAGGAACGCTGAAATAAGGGATGCAGACGGAAATCTCCTGCCCTCCGTGACAATTTCCATCGGGGTGGCCCAGCCAAGGGCCGGTTCAACGGTCGACACATTGATTGAGGCGGCTGACAGCGCCTTATATAAGGCCAAAGACCAGGGCAGGGACCGCAGCTGCACATTTGAATACTGACACCGGTGTTATCTGTTTCAGGAGGCAGGGCAATCGAATATAAATTGGGCACGGTTTTTAATTTTTAAAGATTTTGGGCACTTATGCCTTATCCGAATTTTGCCTGCGATTGCCTGTACAAAAGTAACTTATTGGAATCATTGGGTCTGAAAGTTATATGCGTTGACCCTGTTTCAGGAGGCCCGCTGCCTGGTTCCGGAGTTTTCACTTGTTTTATACTCTTCTTTCAGGGATTGGGGCAAATAGTTGAGA
>JAKSAX010000044.1 GCA_022361395.1 Desulfobacterales bacterium
CGGGGTGGAATACCTGAGAACCGTATCCTTTATCCTGGTTATTGCCTCCCTGGTGCAGTTTGTGGAAATGTTTTTGAAAAAGAGTATTCCCGGCCTCTATGCCGGCCTGGGTATTTTTCTGCCTCTGATCACGACAAACTGTGCGGTTATGGGTACCTGCCTGCTGAATATTTCAAAGGAATATTCATTTGTCCAGGCCCTGGCAGCCTCTTTCTTCTACGCACTGGGTTTCGGTCTTGCACTGATCCTGTTTGCCGGCGTCAGGGAAAGAATCAACCTTGCACGGGTGCCCAAACCCCTGCAGGACACCTCCATCGGCCTTGTAACCGCCGGTATGATCGCTTTGACCTTTACCGCGTTTAAGGGAATGGTCTAAGCCTGGAATAAATATAAAGAATCCTGCGTCATGTTAGAACAGGAGGATGCTTCTCTAAGAAGCGGTCTGTTTTTTGACGCGCAAAACTTTATTAAGGTGATTTTATGCTTCCAGCTTTATTGTTCATGTTAGGTATAGGTGCCCTGTGCGGCATCGTGCTCAGCCTTTCATCCAAGATCTTCTACGTGTACGAGGATCCGAGAATTGCCCAGGTGGAAAACAACCTGGCCGCTGCCAATTGCGGCGGCTGCGGGTATGCAGGCTGCTCGGCAGCAGCAGAGGCAATCGTATCGGGCAAAGAAGATCCGTCCTTGTGTATTATCAACTCAAAAGAGGGGACAGCAGCAGTTGCCAGCATCATGGGTGTTGATGCGGGTGCAGCAGAGCCCCCCATGTCTTACAATATGTGTGAAGGCGGACACCGTGCCGCCGACAAGTACAACTACATGGGAATATCCTCCTGCAAGGCCATGTCCGTTGTTTTCGGCGGCAAAAGGGTCTGCGGCGTGGGCTGCATCGGTCTTGGAGACTGTGTCAAGGCGTGCAAATTCGACGCAGTTTACATGGGATCTGACGGCCACCCCGTGGTCATAGAGGAAAAATGTGTGGGCTGCGGAGCCTGCCAGCAGGCCTGTCCCAAGGATATCATTGAGGTGAAAACCCTCACTGAAAAACTGATGAAGTTCAACCAGAAAAACGACCCCCTGGCACCCTGTGCCCAGACCTGCCCTGCTGAGATCAATATCCCGAGATATATCAATCAGCTCAAGGCCGGTGAGTACAAGGAAGCGGTCCAGACCATCCGGATGCGCAATCCCCTGCCCCTTACCTGCGGCCGGGTATGCCCCCATCCCTGTGAAAATGAATGCCGCCGCGGCGTAGAGGACGAAGCGGTTTCCATCAACCAGCTCAAACGGTTTGTTGCGGATTATGAGATGAACTCAGGCTCCAGGATTCCCATCACCTGCGCTCCGGACACCGGTAAACGGGTGGCTGTAATCGGTGGCGGACCTGCCGGGCTTACCTGTGCATTTTTCCTGAGGCGGATCGGCCACCAGGTGGACATTTTTGAAGCCATGCCCAAACTGGGTGGTATTGTCAGATACGGTATACCCGAATACAGACTACCCAAAAAGGTTCTGGACTGGGAAATCCAGGGTATTCTGGACCTGGGCATCAAAGCCTTTACCCATGTGAAATTCGGTGAAGATTTCGGGCTTGGGTCTCTCATGGCCTCCGGATATAATGCCGTATTCATGGGAATCGGTGCCTGGAAAGATTATGCCCTTGGTATTGAAGGCGAAGACCTTGACGGATGCTATAAGGGAATTGACTGGCTCCAGAGTTTTTCCAGCGGCCAGGAAATGAAGTTAGGCAGAACCGCTGCTGTAGTTGGCGGTGGAAACTCTGCCATTGACTGCGTCAGAACCTTGATACGGCTTGGTCTTGAAAAAGTCTATATTGTCTACAGAAGAACCAGGAATGAAATGCCTGCCAATGAAGTGGAAATTGTTGCCGCAGAAGAAGAAGGCATTGAATTTGTATTCCTTGCAGCCCCCACCCGGGTTATCGGGGATGAGGACGGTAAAGCCAAAGGCCTTGAGTACCTGCAGATGGAACTGGGAGAACCGGATGCCTCAGGCAGAAGACGGCCTGTACCCATTGAAGGATCTGAAACCGTACTGGACGTTGATATGGTCATCTCTGCCATCAGCCAGGCACCGGATCCCTCTTTTAAGGATAATGATCCCCATGCAAGAATGAATGATCTGGAACTGACCCGCTGGAATACCATTGACAGCGATCCTGCCACCCTGCAGTCTTCAATCCCCTATATTTTCACAGGAGGGGATGTGGCAACCGGTCCTGCACTTGTTGTTGATGCCATCGGCGGCGGCAGGCGTGCCGCCCGGTCCATTGATCTCTTCCTCAAAGGCAAGCCGGTCGAACCGCCCGTGGATTCCCTGCAAAACAAAAGGATCCATGAATCCATCTTTACCTCTGTGGACGGTATCCGCCAGATTAAACGGGCCAAGATGCCTGAACTCCACGTTGACCAGCGTCTGGACTCCATGGTTGAGGTGGATCTGGTCCTGCCGGAAGCAGAAGCCCACCGGGAAGCGGAGCGCTGTCTCAACTGCTGCCGTATCTGTTACAACCCGGATACGGATTTTCCCATTGCCAAATAGGCAAATCTGTTTTAAGTAAATAAAGGTCTGTCCGATATTATCGGACAGACCTTTTTATATATACAGCAACAAATAACCGCCTGAGAACAGATGCCTGAAAACAAAGCCCCGGAAAAAGAGAGTAAATCATCAAAAAAAATGATCGGCTATATCCTGATCGGATTTTTCTTTATTGTTACGGCCGTGGCTGCCACAGGGCTGATCTGGATGAAGGCATTTCTGAATGCGCCGGCTGCGTCAGACGCCCCCCCCCGGGTTTTTACCATAACACCCGGGCAGAGCCTTGATACCATCGCCCAGAACCTGACAAGGGAGGGCTTGATCACCGACCCCCTGAGGTTTAAGCTCTACACCCGGTTTAAAAAGGCCGCCACCCGGATAAAGGCAGGTGAATACCAGCTGTCCCCCGCCCAGACCCCGGATCTGATTCTCACGGCCCTGCTCACGGGGCGGGTGAAACTCTACCGGTTTACCGTGCCCGAAGGCCTGAATCTGGATGAAATAGCCCTGTTGGCCCAAAAGGCAGGGTTTTGTACCAGCGAGAAATTTTTAAGTCTCTGCCGGGATATAAAATTCATCAGGGAGCTGAACCTGCCGGGCCACACCCTCGAAGGCTACCTCTACCCGGACACCTATTATTTCCCCAAAAATACCGGCTGCCGGGCTGTAATCAAAAAAATGACAGCCACCTTTGACCGGGTGTTCAGTGAAAAATGGAAGAAACGGGCAAAAACATTGGGTTTCAGTGTCCACGAAATTGTGACCCTTGCCTCGATTATTGAAAAAGAGACAGGGGATGCATCGGAACGCCCCCTGATCGCTTCGGTGTTCCATAACCGCCTGAAAAAAAGGATGCGTCTGGAAAGCGATCCCACAGTGATCTACGGGGTAGATGATTACCACGGCAGGATCCGGTACAAGCACCTGCGCCGGAAGACCCCCTACAACACCTACCAGATGTACGGCCTCCCCCTGGGTCCCATTGCCAGTCCAGGCGCCCTGGCACTTGAGGCTGCCCTTTATCCTGAGACAAGCGACTACCTCTTCTTTGTCTCAAAAAACGACACCACCCACCAGTTTTCAAAAAACCTGAGGGATCACAATAAGGCGGTTAGAAAATATCAGCTTAAGGCACAAAACCATAAATAAATCATCCATTGAAATAGATGCTTTTTGTGCCCGGTTTAAGTTTAATTCAAATTTTGGACGATTTTAATTTAATACCGGCCTCAATCGTTAAACTGATTCATGTAGACAATAACGGCACCACTGCTGCTTTTTTTCCTGCCTTCCCATTCAAAGGCCAAAACAATCTTTTCCTTCTTCATCAGTTTAAGCAGGTCTTCGATGACATCGGGCAGCACCGGTCCCTCCTGGGAATGAAGGCCCCGGCCCACAATGATGCGCAGGGTAAACACCCCCTGGTGCCTGGCAGTATGGATAAAGGATTTTGCCTTGGCTTCAGCCCCTATGGCGGTAAACCCGTGAAGGTCCAGGTCAGCTTCAGGGGGCGGATACCGTTTAAGCCGCTTTTTCAGGGGTACGGGCTTCGGTGCAGTTCCGGACGGCTTTCTTGATCTAAAGGATTCGTCCAGGAGTTTTGCAAAATCCTCCTCTTCAGGAGGCTCCGGATTTTCGTCACCGGAGTTTGCCCCGGCATCCGGTTCCGGTAAAAACCGGGATTCATAATCCTCAACAAAGGGAAGCCCGTGCTTATTTAACCGTTTGGCCTCTTTTTTTCCTTTTTCCTCATCACTTGTTTTGCTAGGCTCTTTTTCACTTAAAAAGGCCGTTAAGAAATCGCGGTCAGACCCAAACACGGGCAAGTCGTTTTTTTTCTTGTTTTTTCCCATATTTTTTTTGTTTTTTTCCGTCTTACTCATAGCTGTATCCTAACGTATACAAGGCTTTTAATCAAGCCGCAAGGCCGCTTGGCGTATTTGACTTTACCCCCCCATCCTGCTATTGTCCCTGTCATGAATATTGGCAGCATTGTAGAATATATAGATCAGCAAAAAATTATATCTGCGGTTATCCTAAGCGAGAAAAAAGGCAAGCTGAGATTGCTCAATGAAAACAGCCGGGAAGTGAATTTTTCCGAAAAACGGCTGTCCCATATCTCGCAGGCCCGGCTGGACACGGAAGCGTCAAAGACAGCACTGGTGAATCAGCTGAAAAAAGTCGCTGCAAATCGCAGGAACCTGTCTGAGTCTATAGATATAAAGGATCTGTGGGAAATCCTCCACGAGGAGCCCGAGGAGATAGATATCTCCGCCATGACCCTTTTCTGCTTTGATCCCCCCCTGACACCGGATCATGAAGCAGCTGTCATTCGTGCGTTTTTCAGCGACCGCCTTTATTTTAAATTCAACAAGCTGACCTTCACTCCCTATACCCAGAGCCAGATGGAGGCCAAAAAGAGGCAGATCCGGGAGGCAAACCGGAGAGAAGAGTTAATTATCAAGGGGGCGGCCTGGCTGACGCGGATTCAAAAATCGGACAAGCCCCAGGATCTTCCTGATCCCAACGTTATAAAAATCCTCAAGGATTATTATCTTTTTGCCAATGATGCTAACATGGCAGGGGTAGCCAAGCAGATGATCAAAAAGTCAGGGTTAAGCCTGGTGGATCAATTGTTCGGCCTGTTTGTCAAAGCCGGTATCTGGGATGTTGATGAAAACATAGATCTTCTTTCGCTGCAGATCCCGACAGAATTCTCCGATTCGGTGGTATCCTCGGCCGCCCGGTTGTCCAAAGCTGCGGCACTGGTATTTGACGATCCCCGCCGCAGGGACCTTACCCAGGTGCCCCTGATCACCATTGACGGCCAGTCCACCCAGGACTATGACGATGCCATCAGTCTGGAAACCACAGA
>JAKSAX010000366.1 GCA_022361395.1 Desulfobacterales bacterium
CCGGGAAAATCCCCGGTGCCGCCGAAAAGCCAGCACCGGGTACACACACCCTTCACCGGTAAAAGGGATCAGTCTATTTACCGATTTTCAGGATATCCCTTGCATACTGAATACTTTTAATGCAGGCTGCCATCTCTTTTTTCTTTTCTTTCTCAATGGGATCCTCTCCCATATCCCACTCGATTTCAAAGGTGATCCGGTCCGTGGGGGAGAGTTCCCGGATGATATTGTAGGTTTTGAAACAGTCGATATCCCCGTCACCCAGGGCCACGCCGTGGAACCGGATGCCGAATTGGTCCCGGCTCAGTTTGTGATCGCAGAAGTGGTTGGAAAAGGCATAAGGGGCCAGCTTTTTTACTGCGGTTTCCGGGTTTTCAAGCACACCCATGGAGTTTACCGTATCCACACAGGCACCCACCAGGGGATGGTTGACCTGTTTGATCAGCCAGATGACTTCGTCTGCAAAGGTTTCTGTATGATTTTCCAGGGCCAGTCGGATACCGGTCTCTTCCAGCAGGGGAAGGACAGTTAGAATCTCATCATAGATATCACAGAGCTGGCGCATGACCTTGGGGTGAAAGCAGGACCCGTAAAGGGGGCGGGGCCGCCTTATATCCAGGCTGAACTTGGCCAGGTCCGCGCCGATCTTCCGGGCAATGGTGATGCCTTCTTCAAGCGTATCGGTCAGCCGCGGGTCAAATTCCTCATCCCTTGAAAAATTATACTCCAGGTAGAGTTGCCTGGATTCCGCGGCCTTTCGTACCTGGTTCAGGCGGTCATCATCCTTGGTTTCCAGGTCGCATCCGGTAATATGAAGGCCGTCCAGCCCCCATTCAACCGCCTTGTCCATAAGTTCCAAAAGGGTCATGACCTTGGGTCTTGGGTCTGCCTGGATTCCCCAGTTCTGGCCCAGTCCCCACAGGTGAAGTGTATAGGTATGCAATCCCAGTTTCATTTTTTTTTTCATAGAACAGCCTCCGGAGTGGTGTCTGGCCTGCACAGAGGTCCGGGCAGGCGCAAAATTAATCTCTATTTTAAAAAGGTGTCTCCCGGTTTTACATCCCCCTCCTTAAATCGTGAATATCTCAGGGGATTGTCTTTGTTGTCCATCCTGCCCGTGGCAATATCGGCCACCCGTTTACCCGCCTCAGGGGACATCATGACCCCGCACCAGTACCCGCAGTTGAGGTGGAAGCCCTCAATCTCTTCACTGGGGCCGATGACAGGCTTTTCATCCGGGGTGTAAACATAGAATCCTGCAGATACATTGACATCTTCAGCCTTCAGATTCTCGGCCACCCCGTCCAGGAACGGATTAAGCCGGGATACCCTGTAAATGGATTCTGCGGCAAAATCCCAGTCTGTGGGCGGCTCGTCAGCGGGCCGGGTCTCCGGTTCATCCGGGTCTACCCAGGCGCATAGCAAGCCGCCGGCTTCGGGCCGCCAATAGCTGTGATTGACAAGGTCAACGGTGAATGGGGCATCTGCCGGAAGATCCGCGTGGTCTGACTTGATAAAGGCCTTCTGGCGGCGGACGGTTCTGAAGGGCATGTCCAATCCGGCCATCTGGCCGATGTCCCTGGCATAGGGGCCTGCACAGTTCACCACCAGGCGGGTGGATATGTTTCCCTTATCCGTTTCAACAGAGCAGATGCCCCGGGCATCGGTCTGAATACCGGTTACCATGGTTTTCATGAAAAATGTGGCATCGTCAGACCCTTTGGCAAAACCGTAAGTGGCCTCATGGGTTGACAGCCAGCCGTCACGGTTGTTGAAGCTTGCGGCCACCGCATCAGGCCCGAGAAAGGGGAAGCGCTTGTGAAGGTCTGTTCCGGTAATCAGCTCAGACCCTGTAACCCCGCATGCCTCATAGTGCGCTATGGCTTTTTCAAGTTCAGGCAATTGCGCCGCTTCGTCCGTGACAAAGAGATAGCCGCGCTGGGTAAGGTGGATATCGATGTCCGACCGCCCGATTAGATCGTTGAAGTTTTCAAACATCCCGACGCTGGGCAGGGCGATGTCAGCCATGGCCTGCTCCGTAAACTGGGTGCGGAAGCATTCGGCGCTGGCCGCGGTGGTCAGGCTGGACAACCCGTCCCGCTTTTCAATGAGAATGGTTTTCATGCCGGCCTTGGACAGCCAGAAGGCGGTTGCTGTGCCCACGATGCCGCCGCCGATGACCACGGCGTCGGCAGTCAGGGTGTTAAAGGCCTTGGGAATCTGTATATCACTCATGTTTTTTCTCCTATCCTTTGCGAATGGTGTCCATATAGGTGTCAAGATCCTTTTGAACCGCCGCATCCATTTCAGGGGGCGTGTAATTGTCAAGGATCTCCTTGTACTTTGCATTGGCACGGGCTTCCATGGAGACCGACCCTTTGGAGGTCCAGGCATCAAAGTTGTCTTTTTCTTCCAGAATGGGGGCGTAGATCTCTTCCTTGAAGTGTTTAAACGTATGCATGTTGGTAAGGAATTCTCCTCCGGGTCCCACCTGTGAGATGGTCTCCACGGCCAGTTTTTCAGGGGTAAGCGCTTCCCCCCGTTTTATCCGTTTGCACATGCCGCAGATCTCGGCATCAAGGATGAATTTTTCATAGGATGCCGTCATATAGCCTTCAAGGATGCCGGCGGAGTGCAGCACAAAGTTGATACCGCTCAGGGTTGCCATCTGCATACTCATCATGGATTCATATGCGGCCTGGGCGTCCACCTGCTTTGCATCGGTGAGTGCGCCGCCTCCCCTGCAGGGCAGGTCGTAGAACCTGGCCATCTGGGCGGTGGCGGCGGTGTTTACCGCCATCTCCGGCGCACCGATGCTCAGGGTGCCGTAACGCATGGCTGCGGCTGACGAGGAGCCTGCAAAGACCACAGGCGCTCCCTCCCGAACCAGCTGGGACAGGACGATGCCGGCCAGCACCTCTGCGTTCTGGACCACCAGGGTGCCCTCCATGGTAACAGGGGCGGTGGCCCCGGCAATTGAGAGGGATGAGATCAGCTGGGGCATGCCTGCCTTTGCATAGGCCATGATGGCCCCGGCCATTTTATCGTCATAGGCCAGCGGGGTAAGCGAGGTAAGGATGCTGACAAAGGGGGGCTTTTTTGCCATCTCTTCCCGGGAGCCGAATACCCGTGACGCCATTTCAATGGTCTCTTCGGCATCAACCTCATTGGTGCCGGCCCCCATGAAAGGTTTGTCCGAGAGAGTCATTGCGGCGTAGATCCGCTCTGCATTCCGTTTTTCAACGGGAATATCATTGGGCTCTGTCATCATGCCGCCGGTGATGTCAATATAGGGGATTGCATAGGCCAGCTTTGCAAAATTTTGAAAATCTTCCAGGGTTCCCTGGCGGCGGCCCTTATCCATACAATTGACAAAAGGTGCACCGTAGCAGGGCATAAAGGCGATATGGTCACCGCCGATGATCACATTTTTTTCCGGATCCCTGGCATAGAGTGTAAACTGGGAAGGGGCCTTTTTTATTTCGGTTTCCACCAGGGACCGGGGAAAGTAAACCCGCTCACCGTCAACTTTGCAGCCGGCCTTGGCGTAGAGGTCCCTGGCCGGTTCGTATTTTATATCCAGCCCGGTGCTCTCAAGAACCGTCATGGTGGCATCGTGGATGGTTTCCATATCATCTTTGGAAAAATACTCAAAAAAGCGCATCTTGTTTCTCCTTATGGGTACGGTCGGCAGTGCCGTGTAAAATAGTGGCGTTAGATATTTACCCGTCTCTGTTCTGCATCTTCCATGCCATATCCGGATGGAAAATTATTGTTAAAATCTGTTTTTCTAACAACCTGAATTTATATCCTATTTTGTAACAGGGAAGCAGTTTCTACTTTTCAATGTGTAAAAAATAGTGAAAAAATAAAAAAAGTTTTATATTCCTTGCAATTTTTCTTAAAATCAGTCATTGATGCGGTCATACGCTGACAGGGTGAAATCCGTATAAAAAAATATTGATTTTTTGGAGTAGGTATGGATATTGACAAATTTGATGACATTGATATTTACCGGGTCCTTGATTTTTTGCATGAGGGCGTGGTGATTTCAGATATCACCGGTAAAATCGTTTTTTTTAATGAGGCCCAGGGTAAAATCGATGATTTTACACGTGAGGAGACCATCGGGCGGAAAATCATTGATGTTTATAAACTGGACGAAAAAACCAGCCCCACCATGCGCTGCCTGAATACCGGGGAGCCTATCATAAATGAAACCCTGGTGTACCGGACCAGGTTCGGCCGGGTGTCCAACATTATCTCCAATGTCTATCCTTTATATAAAGGGGGGACGCTTATCGGTGCCATCAATTTTTCAAAGGACTACCAGATTCTGGAAAAGATTATGGAGTCTGATGCAAAAGAGGAGAAAAAAAGCAGAACCGGAAACGGCACCCGGTTTTCCTTTAAGGATATTATTGCATCTGACCCGGACATGCTCAATGCCATCCATATTGCCAAAATGGCCTCGGGATCCCCTTCCCCCATAATGATATCCGGTGAGACCGGCACAGGTAAGGAACTGTTTGCCCAGTCCGTTCATAATCACAGTCATCGAAAAAAGAAACCCTTTATTCCGGTCAATTGTGCGGCCATTCCGGAGCATCTCCTGGAGGGGATACTTTTCGGCACCTCAAAGGGCTCCTTCACCGGTGCCATTGATAAGCGGGGGCTGTTTGAACAGGCGGACGGGGGGACGATTTTTCTGGATGAGCTGGATTCCATGCCCCTTACCCTCCAGGCCAAACTGCTGCGGGTCATCCAGGAAAAAAAGGTCAGAAAACTGGGATCCCTGGTGGAAAAAGCCCTTGATGTAAAAATCATATCTTCGGTGTCAAAACCGCCCCTTGACATTATTCAGACAGGGGCCTTGCGGATGGACCTGTTTTACCGTATGGGGGTGGTCTCTATTCTTTTGCCGCCGTTGCGGGAACGGAAGGGCGGGTTCAATGCCCTGGTAACGGCCTTTATTAAAAAATTTAATACTGCCCTGGACGAAACGGTTTCCGGGGTTTCGGACCGGGTAAGCCGGCTGTTTGCCCAGTATCACTGGCCGGGAAACGTCCGGGAGCTTGAGCATATAATCGAGGCGGCCATGAATATGGTGGGCGGGGAAAAGGTCATCCGCCTGACCCACCTGCCGCCCCATATCTTTGCCTTTGCCGGTAACCGTGGGGAGACAGGGCAGGGCAGTTACGGAACCGGCGGCGGGGAAGAAGGCCGGCAGTCCGGCAGCCGGCCGGGCCGGGGCTCTGTCGATCATGTCCCGGGAACCACCCTTGCCGATACCCAGGCCCTGAATGAAAAGCAGATGATCTGTAATGCGCTTAAGCGGTCAAAGGGCAATGCCGCCAAAGCAGCCAGGCAGTTGGGGGTATCCCCGCAGTCATTCCACTATAAGCTTAAAAAGTATAAGGTTGACCGGAAGGCATATGCCGATCCCTCAAAATAGCCTTTCCCAATTTCCGGGGCCGGGGTAAAGGGACGTAAAATGTAAAAATATTTACAGTAAAAATAAAAAAAATTGGATATTCTCTTGACTCTTCCGACCGGCTAATTATGTTATCAGATTTTTTTTAATAATAAACCGGTATCAGCATCGTCCTGTTTTTTTGCCCCTTTCCGGTTTTTCTCCATTCCAGGGCAGTATGTCCATTGAGGTTTTCCTCAAAATTGGTACGCAACCTGCATCTTATACAGGCCGTGTGTGTAAGCTTCATCTAAATTTTTTATTAATTAATTTTGGAGGGAAGATTCATGGGTACGAAAAAAGTTCAATTTTTCATCGCTTTAGTTGTGGCAGTATTTCTATTTGCAGGGCAGGGGTTTGCGGCCAACAAAACCTTGAAAGTAGGTGTGTTGGGGCCTTTTACAGGACCTTCTGCCCAGACAGGAAAGGAGTTCAAGGCTTCGGTTGAAATGGCATTGGGCACCATCAATTCCACAGTAGGCGATTACACTATTGAGCCGGTGTGGGTAGACTCACAGTCAGATCCGGCAAAAGCCTCAGGTGCTTATGCTGAAGCGGTTGAAGGCAAAGGGATCCAGGCCGGTGTGCTTAACTGGCATTCCTCTGTTGCCATTGCGGTTATGGATGTTGCTGCACAATACAAGGTACCACACATGTTCGGGTTTGGTGCTTCTGAAGTTGTAAATGACAAGTGGCAGGCTGATCCTGAAAAATATTCCTATTGGGGTGGTAAAGGCTGGCCCGTGCCTGCAAAACTGGAGAGAAACTATGTAGTGGCACTGAACAAAGCCATTGAATCCGGTGCTTTTAAACCTAAAAAGAAACTGGCTGCCATCTACGGCGAAGACACTGACTGGGGACGTTCTGCAGGTGGGGCTTATAAAAAAGCGCTGTTGGAAAGTGGTTGGGAAATTCATTCCGAACAATACTTTCCCGCCACACAGACGGATTTCTATCCCCTGCTGGCAAAATACAAAAAAGCAGGTGTTGCCGTTGTCGCAGGTACCTCCACTTCCCCCTCCGCCATCACGGCATTCGTAAAACAGTCCACCGAAGTCGGTCTTAAGAGTGTTATTGTTGCCTCCGGTCTTGGCTGGATCGGTGACTGGTACAAGATGACCGGTCCCGCTTCCAACCTGGTTCTGGATTCCATTCCCCAGCTGACCACGGCTGAAGCACAGCAGTGGGCCAAAGACGTAAAAGCCAAATACGGGTTTAACCCCAGTCCTTCTGCCGGCGGACTCTCCTATGACGGTATCCGGATGTTCATTAAGATCCTGCAGAGAACCAATGAACTCCACGGCAAGCTGGACAAGGAAACCATCCATAAAACCATGGTGGAAGAAGTCAACACCGGCAAATTGACCTACGGAAAAGCCGACGGCGCTATCATTATGAATGAATACAAATACAACGCAGACACCATGCCTGACATGGTGGTTGCACCGGATGCATATTTTTTCCCTATCCTCCAATACAAACAGGGTAAAGGCTACATGATCTTCCCGGAAGTCTGGAAACAAAAGGATTTCGAGCAGAAATAAGATGATGAGAACAGGGGGTAAGACAATGCGGTTTTATCCCCTGTTTTTTTTAAATCATAAGATTTGCAAAGGAAGACAGAGACGTGATTGTACTTCAAACCAATGAAGTGACTAAAAAATTTGGTGGACTGACGGCTGTAAATGCAGTCTCGATGACCATTAACCAAGGAGATGTAGTCGGATTGATCGGGCCCAACGGGGCCGGGAAAACAACATTTATTAATGCCATAACCGGATTGAACCCGCCCACATCCGGCAAGGTAAGATTTTTTGACAAGGATACCACAGGGCTGACACCGGAGAAGATGTGCCGCCTGGGCATGTCCCGGACATTCCAGATCCCCAGCCCCTTTCCAAAAATGACGGCAATTGAAAGTGTGATGACAGCCACCATTTTCGGTAACGACTCCGGAAAGATTAAGGACCCGGTGGCCCATTCCAGGCAGATGCTGGAGTTTGTGGAATTTCCCATGGAAGAGACTGTTGTGGCGGAACAGCTGAACACGGTTCAGCTCAAACGGCTGGACCTGGCCCGCGCTTTGGCATCCAATCCGAAACTGCTGTTTATGGATGAGATGGCCTCAGGGTTAAGCGAGGGTGAACTCAAAGATATCATGAGAATCATAGGCAAAATCAGCAAAAAGGGTATTTCCATCCTCATGATTGAGCACATCATGCAGTTGATCATGGCGGTGTGCAACAGGCTCCTGTGTATCCAGTTCGGCACAAAGATTGCCGAAGGCCCCACCGAAGAGGTGGCAAACGATCCCAAAGTAGCCCGGGCCTACCTTGGAGATGAAGAAGACGATTAACCTTAGCAAAGAGTGGGGATTTTATGCTGTTAGAAGTTAAAAATCTGAATGCCGGATACGGGTATCTGCAGATACTGCGGGATGTCTCTTTGAATATCGATAAAGGGGAATATGTCTGCATCGTAGGGCCCAACGGCGCCGGAAAAAGCACCACAATGAAAACCATAGCCGGGCTGCTGTCCCCGATGGGGGGGACGGTGATGTTCAACGGCGAAGATATTACGGGATTACCGGCTTCGGTGATCGCAAAAAAAGGTATTGCCTTTGTATCCGAAGAGATGAACCTGTTCGTGAATATGTCGGTTCAGGAGAACCTCTACATGGGGGCCTATACCATTAAAGAAAAGAAAGTCCAGAACGAGCGTCTGGAGTTTGTATATGATCTGTTTCCCCGTCTGGCTGAACGTAAAAAACAGCTGGCCGGCACCATGTCCGGCGGCGAGCGCAAGATGCTGGCCATCGGCCGGGGCATGATGTCCGACCCCTCCCTGATGCTGGTGGATGAACCTTCATTCGGCCTGGCGCCGCAGCTCACCAACAATGTGTTCCAATCCCTTGACGTTCTCATTGAGAACGGGGTGACCATATTGCTGGTGGAGCAGAACGTGACCAAAACCCTGTCTGTGACAGGACGCGGTTATGTCCTGGAAAACGGCAAGATCGGGCTTGAAGGAAAAAGCGATGATCTGGCTGATGACAGCTACGTCAGGAAGGTATTTCTAGGTGTTTAATCAGATAAGGGAGAAATAGATTCATGTCAAAGACTTATATATCAAGTACAATCGGGTGGCTGAGATCGGCTGCCGGCATGTCCATAGCAATCACCATTGCCGTGGCTGTGTTCGCAACCATCAACTCAGGCCCGTATCTACTGGTGAACACCGTTGTCACCGGCGGCATGCTTGCCCTTGTTGCCACAGGGCTCACCCTGATGCTCGGGGTGCTGAACATTGCCATGTTCGCCCATGGCGAGTATTTTATGGTGGGATCTCTTACCGCCTATTACGTGTTTTCACCTATCAGCGAATATATCAGTGAGAATCCCGAGTCCTGGCTTGTGAACTTCGGTCCCCTGGTGGCTATTCTGGTTGCCATGGTTACGGGTGCCCTTGCCGGCATCATATCGGAAAAGCTGGTGTTCGGGCCCCTGCGCCGCCGTTCCACGGACAACTGGGTAATGAATTCATTCCTGCTCACCGTAGGGCTGAGTGTGCTTCTGGTAAACCTTCATCAATTGATTTTCGGTGCTGATTTTAAGGGTATTGTCGGGTATTGGAGCGGTATGCCCGTCTCCATAGCAGATGTGTTTATATCCAGGGACAGGGCCATGGCCTTTGTCATCTCTGCCGTGATCGTTGTGATTTTTTACCTGTTTATGACCTATACCCGTACCGGCATGGCTATCCGGGCCGTGTCCCAGGATATCACCGGTGCGGAGATCGTGGGTATTGATATTGAAAAAATCGTCCTGTTAACCATTTCCCTTGCATGTGCCCTGGCCGCTGTGGCCGGCGGCAGCCTGCTGTTCATGTACCCCTCCTATCCCACTGTGGGTCTGGAACCCCTGTACATGGCCTGGTTTGTCGTGATCCTCTCGGGTCTGGGTAATATTTTAGGGGCAGTTGCCGGCGCCTTTATGGTGGCCCTGCTTAAGGTTATTACGGTTGAGTACGTCGGGGCCGGGTGGGATTTTGTGGTCCCTTCGGCATTGATCATGCTCATCCTGATCTTCAAACCCAGCGGCATCTTCGGATCTGACGTCCGCGGTGTACTGGATCAATAGAGGAGGCCTTTTGACTATGGGAACAACTCTTGAAGATGCTTTACCCGGACAAGACAATGGGAAAATAGGAGATAGAATGGAAACAACCAATGACAATCCAACGATGAATCCTTTTGACAAGGCGCTGGATAAGCTGTGCATGACACCGGCAGGACTTGTGGGCCTGCTGCTGTTGCTGCTGCTGCCCTTTATCCCGCCGTTTAATCAGGAATATATGCTCAGATGGCTGATTTACTGCGGATTCATCGCAGCCATGAGCGTGGGGTTTGACTTTACGGCAGGGTATATAAATATCGTTAACTTCGGATTTGCAGCAGTCTCCGGTTTCGGGGGATACACCTCCGCCCTCCTGGTGGTCAACCTGGGGTTTTCCCCGTGGATCAGCATGGTTGCCGGCGGTGTCACTGCCGCATTACTCGGGCTGATCATCGGTATGATTTCCCTGCGGCTGCGGGGGATATTTGCAGCCTGCCTCTCCTGGTTTTTCGGCCTGGCCGTCATGGGCCTTGCCATTAAACTTGTCTGGCTGACCCGTGGTCCTTTAGGTCTGCGGACCCCGAGACTGTTTGAAACAGACTCCAATGCCCCCTTCTACTTTGTAATCATTATTTTATTGTTTTTAATATACCTTGCCTGCAAATGGGTGGTCCGGTCCAAGATGGGACTGGCCTTCCAGGCCATCGGTCAGAACATGGATGCGGCAAGAACCTCAGGTATTAATCCGGTATTTTACAGGGTGTTCAACTTCACCATGTCCTGTGCCATTGCCGGTGTATTGGGCGGTTTCTACGCCCATTTTTATGGAATTTTAACCCCTGATGTCATGCATACGGGTAAAACGGTGGAAGTCCTTGCCGTGGCCTATATCGGTGGCAGAGGAAGCCTCTGGGGCGGTGCGGTTGTGGCCTTTCCATTTATTTTCCTGATGGAGATCGTGAGATCCACCCTGTCCCATCTTCCGGGGTTAAACCTGGTTATCTATGCCCTGGTGCTCATCCTGGTGATGATTTACTATCCGGGCGGGTTTTCATATTTCTATGATACCCACATCCGGCAGACAAAGAACAAGGCGCTTAGATATTTTTTAAACGGTAGAGAAACGTAATATCAATAATGAAGAAGGAGAGGTAAACTTATGAAAACCAATGCAAGAGCGGTTGTTATCGGTGGCGGTGCCATCGGCGTCAGTGTGGCCTATCATCTGGCAAAATACGGATGGAACGATGATGTTGTTCTTCTGGAAAAACATGAACTGACCTCAGGTTCCACCTGGATGGCAGCCGGTAACGTGTCCTTTTTTCACTCAAATTACTACGGCACCCAGGTCAACATGAAGAGTATCGAGATCTTCAAAGAGCTGGAAAAAGAGACCGGTCAGAACGTAGGCTGGCATACCACAGGTTCCATCCGTACCGCCGATAACCCCGGCCGTATGGATGAGTTGGGATATGCCTATTCCATGAACCGCTGTCTTGGATTGGATGTTTCCTGGGTAACCCCTGAGGAAATCGGTAAAATGCACCCCTTTATCCAGACCGATGGCCTGCTCGGCGGTCTGTACTGGCCCGACGACGGTGACGTGGATCCCAACTCCGTCACCCAGGCCATGGCCAAGGGTGCCAGAAACCACGGTGTTGAAATCAACCTGCACACCCTGGTTCAGGGCATTGAACAGAAAGAGAACGGCGAGTGGCTGGTTAAAACCGACAAGGGTGACATCACCTGTGAGCATGTGGTCAATGCCGCAGGTCTCTGGGCCCCTGAAGTAGCTAAAATGGTCGGTCTTGAAATTCCTTCCATCTCCATTGCCCATACCCACATCCTTTATGAAAAGATCCAGGCCATTGATGAAGCTGACGGATACCTGCCCCTGATGCGCGATCCTGATAAATCCATCTATCTGCGCCAGGAAATGGATTCCCTGATCCTGGGTATGTACGAAGCCAACGGCCAGCAGTGGAAACGCCGCGGGGTACCCTGGGACTATGCCCAGGAAGAGATCAACCCGGACCTGGACAACATTGCCGATTGCATCGAAGCCGGTATGGACAGGTTCCCCATCCTCGGCGAAACAGGCTTCAAACATGTAACCGCCGGTCCCATCACCTATACGCCCAATGGTGATCCCCTGGTCGGTCCTGCCGCCCCCCTGAAGAACTTCTACCATGCCTGCGGTTATTCCTTCGGTATTACCCAGGCCGGCGGTATCGGTCATTATCTTGCCGGATGGATCATGAACGGCGAGCCTGAAATCGATCTGTGGCCGATGGATTCCAGACGTTACGGCTCCTTTGCCAACTGGGCATACAATACCGAAAAGATCGCCGATACCTATCCCCGGCTCTACTCTCTTATCACCCCCAATGAATTCAGGGATGCGGCCCGTCCCAACCGGACCAGCCCCATCTATGAATACCAGAAACAGGCCAATGCCGTATTTGGCGATTACTACGGCTGGGAATGCCCCAACTACTTCCCGCCAGAGGGTGAAGACGGATACGAAGATCCTTCATGGCGCCGCAACAACGCCTTCAAACATGTGGATGCCGAGTGTAAGCATGCCATGGAAAAGGTGGGTGTCATCGACCTTACCCGTTTTGCCAAAACCATGGTTACCGGCCCCGGCGCAAAAGCCTGGTTGAACAAGATGACCTGCCAGAAGGTGCCTGAGGTTGACGGACGTATTGCCCTGAGCCCCATGCTGGACCACAACGGTAACTTTAAATCCGATATGACCATCACCAGGATTGACGACAACGCGTTCTTCTGCGTCACTGCATCCGTGGGTAAAAAGCACGATCAGCACTGGATGCTGGAGAATCTGCCCGAAGACGGTTCCGTTACCATGGAAGACGTGACCTACAAACAGGGCTGCCTGGTTCTCATCGGTCCGGATTCAAGAAAGGTCCTTGAAAAGATAGCCTATGACGACGTATCCAACGACGCCTTCAAGTTCGGTACCTCCCAGGAGATCTACGTGGGCCGCACCAAGTGCCGGGTCAACCGCATGAACTATGTGGGTGAACTGGGGTATGAAATTTTCCATGACATCCAGCACCAGATCGGCCTGTACCAGGCACTGATGACTGCCGGAGAAGAATTCGACATCAAACTGATCGGTATGCACGCCATGGATTCCATGCGTCTGGAAAAAGGGTATCTGGCCTGGAAATCCGAGATGAACGTTCATCACACCCCCCTTGAAACCAACGTGGCCTGGACAGTGAAACTGGACAAGGACTTCATTGGTAAGGCAGGTGTTGAAAAACAGAAAGCCGAAGGCGTTCCCAGAAAACTGGTCTGCCTGGTAGTTGACGCGGATGATGCCGATGCCTGGGGCTATAACCCCATTTTTGCAGGCGAGGAAATCGTGGGCATGACCTCCTCCGGCGGTTACGGCCACAGAACCCAGAAGAGTATTGCACTCGGCTATGTGCCGCCTGAGCACGCCGCAGCCGGTACCAAGCTCGAAGTGGAAATTTTAGGTATCAAACGGTCTGCCGAAGTGGCGACCATGCCGATTTATGATCCTAAAAATGAAAAAATGAAAAGCTAAGGATCGGCTTCAAAATGACTTGTACCTTTTTTTTAGATCAAGTTGTTTTGAAACGATTCCTAAATTGAAACATATGTGATATCAGAATGTAGGGCAGAGATTGTTCGACAATTCTTTGCCCTGCACTGACAATCATTAGTAGAAAGAGGAAAGACATGAAAATCTGTGTTTGTGTAAAACATGTTCCGGACACGGCAGCCACCATAAAGCTTGCCGGTGATAACGGATTTGAAGATTCGGAAATCAAATTTGTTGCCAACCCCTATGATGAGTACGGTGTTGAAGAGGCGGTGAGCCTGGTGGAAAAAGAGGGCGGTGAAGTGGTTATTGTCACTGTGGGCAAGGCTGCTGCAGTTGCCACCATCCGCGGGGCCATGGCCATGGGCGCCCACCGGGCGATCCTGGTGAAAACCGAAGGCCAGTTCCTGGATTCCGCTCTCACGGCCAAGGCATTGAAAGCTGCCATGGAAAAAGACGGGATGCCGGATATGATTTTCACCGGTAAGGGATCTGTTGACACGGAAACCTTCCAGACCCAGTACCGGCTGGCAAAACTTGCCGGAGTTCCCGTGGTCAATGAAGTCAGCGGCCTGACAGTAGACGGCGGCAAAGCGGTTGCGGAAATCGAAGTGGGTGGCGGTGACAAGCAGGTGGTTGAGATGAGCCTTCCCTGCGTCATCGGTGCCACCAAAGGCCTGAACGAACCCAGATATCCCAAGTTCCCGGATATCATGAAGGCCAAGAAAAAGAAAATTGATGAAGTAAGCCTCGGGGATCTGGGCGTTGACGAGTCAAGTGCCTCCGTATCCATTGAGACCCTTGAACTTGCCCCTGAAAGATCCGGTGCAAAAATGCTCGGCGGCTCTGTTGAAGAACAGGTTACCGAACTTGTCAGAATCCTGAAAGACGATGAAAAGGTAATATAAAGGAGAACAATCATGGCCAAGACTGGCATTTTAATAGAAACTGAAAATGATGCGGTCAAGGACACCTCCTTAGGGGTAATGACAGCCGCTGCCGGCCAGGAGATTGTCGCCCTGGTACTGGATGCCGACCCGTCCGCCGTAAAGGAAAAACTTGCCGAATACGGTGCTGCCTCCGTGGTTGCTGTAAAAGCGGCATCAGGTGACCTGTCCGCTTCTCCGGACCTGGCTGCCGAGTGTCTGGCAGCCGCAGTGAAGGAATACGGCCTGACAGCACTCCTGGGAACCGCATCCGCAGTGGGCAAAGACCTGTTTGGGCGTCTTGCCGCCACAATGGACCTGCCCTTGGTCTCTGACTGCGTGGCTGTGGATGTTGAGGCTAAAACAGCTAAAAAATCCCATTTTTCCGGCAAAACCTTTGCCACCCTTAAAGTGAACGCAGATGTGCTTCTGGCAACGGTCCGCCCCAATGCAATTGAGGCGGTGGCCGCACCTGCAGGCGGTGAGATTGTCGAGTTTTCCGCAGATGTTGCCGATCCCGGCCTGGTGGTTATCAAGGAAGTCAAAAAGGGTGACAGCGATAAGGTGGATCTCACTGAAGCACCGGTTATCGTTACCGGCGGCCGTGCCATAAAGGCTGCTGAAAACTACAAAATGCTTGAAGACTGTGCCGCCAAGATCGGTGCGGCCGTGGGTGCATCAAGGGCTGCTGTGGATGCGGGCTATGCCCCCCACTCCATGCAGGTGGGCCAGACAGGTAAGACCGTCTCTCCCAAGCTCTATATTGCATGCGGGGTTTCCGGTGCGGTTCAGCATTTTGCAGGTATGAAAACCTCAAAGGTAATCGTGGCCATCAATGAAGACAAAGATGCCCCGATCTTTGCCAAGTGCGACTACGGGATCGTGGGAGACATCTTTGACGTTGTTCCCGCTTTAACCGAAAAATTGTAACAGGACCGGGTTCCGCCCCAGGAGCGGTCCCCGGTAATTATAAACGGATTGTGCCCTGTGGATAGTACCCATCCGCAGGGCATGCCCCGGGAGAATATGTGAAGTAAATGGAAAAGTATCTTATATTTAAATCTGTGCTTATGTTGATTGCGCTTGGCGGCGCATTCGGTTATTTTTTCATGAAAGTTGCCAGGCTTTATAACATCATGATGGCCGTGGACGGCGAAGGCCCTACAGCTAAGGAAGTGATCGGGGACGGCATGGGCGACAGGATAAAGGTTCTGTTCACCGATGTCCTGGGCCAGGCCAATGTCAGACGCAAGCTTGCGCCCGGTATCGCCCATACCCTGATCTTTTTCGGGTTCCTCGCCATCCAGCCGCACTCCCTTGAACTGATGTTCCGGGGTGTGATTCCCTCCTTGCATGTTGGCCATATTCTCCCGGGGCTTTACACCGCTTATCTGTTTATTGCGGATATCCTGGGATTTTTTGTCCTGGTGGGTTTTGCCTACGCCCTCTACCGCCGCCTGGTCATGAAACCCGAATATCTCACCATGGGACGGGATGCCAATCTGATTATCATGTTTACCTCCGTGATTGTGCTTTCCTTCCATTTTATTAATGCCTTTATCATGGTTATGCCTGCTGAGGACGGTTTTTCCTATGCAAATGCCTTCCCCGTTTCCGGGATCTTTGCCTCTGTATTCGGCATAACCTCATTGTCCCCGGCCCAGCTGGCAGTGGGATATGAGATTTTTTACTATATCCATATCGGTACCATTTTAGGATTTTTGATTTATATCCCAAGCTCCAAGCATCTTCATTTGCTGGCAGCCGTTCCCAATGTTTTTTTCAAGCGTCTTGAGACGGAGAAAGCCATTATCAAAACCGATATTGAAGATGAAGAGGCGGAAACTTTCGGTCTGGGCAAATGTTCCGAATTCAACTGGCACAATGTACTCAACCTCTATGCCTGCACCGAGTGCGGCCGCTGCGAAGAACTCTGTCCGGCTTCCGGCACGGGCAAACCCCTGTCCCCGAAAAAGATCATCCATGATTTCAAGGTGGATCTCCTGGACCAGGCTGACCTGCTTCTGCCGGATAAAGAGGGTAATGATAAAAAAGATGAGATTGAAGCCCTGATGCGTGAAGGGTCTGAAGTGACCGACGATGTGCTCTGGTCCTGTACCACCTGCCGGTCCTGTGAAAACATCTGTCCGGTGAGCAACGAGCATCTGGACTTTGTCTTTGAGATGAGAAAACACCAGGTGCTCATGGAGGCCAACTTCCCCCAGGAGATGCAGGAAACTTTCAATAATATGGAAAACCAGGCCAACCCCTGGGGATTTTCCGCAGATACCCGGGCGGACTGGGCAAAAGATCTGGATGTTCCCCTGATGATGGACAAGCCGGATACAAAGGTACTTTATTTTGTGGGCTGTGCCGGATCCTTTGACGACCGCGGCAAGAAGATCAGCCAGGCCACGGCCCGCGTCCTGAAAAAAGCCGGCGTGGATTTCGGCATTCTGGGGCCTGAAGAGGCCTGTAACGGTGATATGGCAAGACGGGCCGGCAACGAGTACCTGGGCCAGATGATGATCATGCAGAATGTGGAAACCATCAACCAGTATAAGCCCGAGATCATCCTCACCGGCTGCCCCCATTGCTACAACACCCTGAAAAACGAATATCCCGAGTTTGGCGCGGACTACAAGGTGGTCCACTATGCCGACTACTTCAATACCCTGATCAAAGAGGGCAAGCTGAAAGTAAACGCCAAAGACTTCGGCAAACTGACCTTCCATGACTCCTGCTATCTTGGCCGGTGGAACGATATGTATGACTCGCCCCGGCAGTTGCTCAAAGCCGCCAATACCGGCGGCCTGGTAGAGATGGACAGGAATATGGAAAAGGGCATGTGCTGCGGTGCCGGCGGTGCCAGGATGTTTATGGAAGAGACCATCGGCGAGCGGATCAACAATGTCAGGGCGCAACAGGCAGTTGATACCGGTGCCGAGACCGTGGCTGCCTCCTGTCCTTTCTGTGCCACCATGCTCAACGACGGGATCATGGAGACAGAGAAAAAAGTACCGGTCAAGGATATTGCCGAAATTATTGACGAGGCAACCGAATAATAACAGGGCTGCCCGGGAACGGATATTTCCGGGCAGTCAGTCTAACGAAAGGGGAACATCATGAAACTACTTGTTGCCTATGACAGTGCCTTTGCCGGCAGCATGATGGATCAGGCGGTGAAAATTGCCAAGGCCTTTGACGCTTATGTCTATCTTGTCAGAACCTGTTCTTCAGAGGCCGGTGAACAGGATATTGCAAAACTGGACCATCTGCTCAATGAGGTACGCCGCGAGTCATTTAAAAAAGAGGGGATCAAAAGCGAATCCCGCATCCTGATCCGGGGTATGGAACCGGGTGAGGACATTGTCCGGTTTGCCGAGGAAAGGGAGATCGACCAGATCATCATCGGAGTCCAGAAGCGGTCCAAGGTGGGCAAGCTCATGTTCGGCTCCGTTGCCCAGTATATTATTCTTGAGGCCCATTGCCCGGTTCTCTCAGTTAAATAATCAGGGATTGCGCAAAAACAACTTCACATAGTCTGTTTGTAACATCCCTTAAAACATTTGGTGTTTTGCAAACCAGAACGTGAATTGATTTTTACGCAACCCCTTAGATCAGGAAAGGAAAGACCATGATTCAGAAGAAACTCAGGTACAAAATTCTGCTCGGCGCACTCGCATTGGTTCTGACGGTCAGTATAGCAATCACGTCAGTGGTCTCCTTTCTTGTCACCCGTCAGAATAAGGATGCCGTTCACCTCTCCTTGAACAAGACCCTGACGGTAATCAGGGATTCTGTTTCAGAAACAGAGACAGCCTTTGCAGCTTCCATTCAGCATATGGCAACAGCCAACAAGCTGGGGGCGGATGTTAAATTCCTCGGGGAATTCAAGGACGGAGACCTGTCCCTTACCGGCAACTCCTATGCCAATGTGGGAAGGGCCATCACCAATGAAGGGGTTGTGAACGGCCTGTTCCGGGTAAGGGTATACGGCCTTGACGGGAGGCTGGTCTGTTTTTTTGAAAAATCGGGAGCAGGGGACAAGCCGTCTTTTACAATGGGTTTCCTGCACCAGGGAACCTACCATTTCCGGTCGTTCAGGGAAGGGGATGCCTATGATCAGATAGAGATGTCAAAAGGCTCAAATGTCAACGGAGCGCAGGTGCCGGGCACCTATGGCAGGAGCATCCCCACAGCATCCACAGCCGGATTCACAACTGCGGGCGGTCAGATCGGCCTTGAAACCCTGGTTCCTGTCTATGCCAATGTATACAACCAGGAAACCGAGCAGAGCGAACCCAGGCAATTCGGTTTTGTGGCGGCTGTAAAGCAGCTTGACCAGGGTTTTGTCCAGCGCATGGGCCGGATCATTGATATGGAGATGAACCTTTTTGTGGGAGACCGTTTTTCCGCAGGAGATCTTAACCGGTATGAGACGGTTGACCTGGCCGATATTCCGGAAAGGGCAGCATCCGGATGGGAGATTGCAAAGCAGGAATTTTATTTCAACGATATTACCCTGGACGACTCCCGGTACTTTCAGGGTATGATACCCCTGTTCAAGGGCGCCGACCGCATCGGCTGCCTTCTTGTCCTTCAGTCCGATGCCATGGTAAAGGCAAATACCCGGCAGATGGTGTTGATGATCAGCCTTGTGGCACTGGGTTGTGTGGTTCTGATCGTTCCCCTGGCCTGGCTGGCGGCCGGCCGGGTGGTAAATCCGCTTATCCGTATTGTTGACAAGCTCAAGGATATTGCCGAAGGGGAGGGGGATCTTACCACACGCCTGGAGGTGACGGCAAAGGATGAAATCGGGCAGGTGGCCCAATGGTTCAACACCTTTATTGACAAAATTCATGCCTTGATCAGTGACGTGGATAAAAATGCCGATCACCTGAACCGGTCCTCCACCACCCTTGCAGAAGTTTCGCAGGTCATGGCTGAAGGGGCCGGAGAGACATCCGACCGTTCGGGTTCCGTGTCAGCCGCCAGCGAAGAGATGAGTTCATCCATGAACTCTGTGTCCGCTGCCATGGATCAGGCATCCGCCAACATGGGCATGGTTGCCGCAGCCACAGAAGAGATGACCAATACCATCAGTGAGATTTCGAAGAACACCGTGACAGCCAAACAGATAACGGATTCCGTGGTGGAAAAAACCTCAGAGGCTTCGGTCCAGGTCGGGGAGCTGGGTGCCTCGGCCGATGAAATCGGAAATGTGGTCGGCACCATAACAGATATCTCTTCCCAGGTTAACCTGCTGGCCCTGAACGCCACCATTGAAGCGGCAAGAGCCGGGGAGGCCGGAAAGGGCTTTGCCGTGGTGGCCAATGAAATCAAGGAGCTTGCCTCCCAGACCGCTGATGCCAGTAAAGAGATCAAGGAGAAGGTGGGCAATATCAGGCAGTCCACGGACCTTACGGTGAACCAGATCAACGAGGTCTCAGGGGTTGTGAACCAGGTGAATGAGATTGTGGTTATGATTGCCTCGGCAGTGGAGGAACAGGCCGCCACCACCCAGAATATATCGGAAAACATCACCCAGGTGACCCAGGGGGTGGACCAGGTGGGTGAGAACATCACCCAGAGTTCGGCTGTTTCAGCGGAGATAGCCGGTGATATTGCCAAGGTCTCTGAAACAGCAGGGCAGATGACGGAAAACAGCGCCACAGTGGATACCCGCTCAAAGGAATTGTCCGGTTTATCGGAACAGCTGACCGCCATAGTAAAAAAATTCAAAATATAGATTATTAACTAATAGGGAGTGACCTTTGTGGATCTCTGGTTTTCCGGAGATCCAAAGGGTGTGTTATAACTAAATTTTAAAAGGGAGTGTGTGTGTGATGAAAGACAGGTTTGATACCGACTACAAGGTCGGGCAGGACAATACGAGAAAATGGGGCGTGGATATCCATGGACCGGTTTTTCTTATTGCTGCAGCCTTTGTAATCGGTTTTATCATTTTAACCTTGATGAACCCTGTGGATGCCAAAAAGGTGTTTGACAGTTCCAAGTCCTGGACCATCCAGAATTTTGACTGGTTTTTTATGATTGCCGGGAATGTGTTTGTTCTCTGCTGTTTATCACTTATTGTACTGCCCGCAGGTAAGATCCGTCTGGGCGGCCAGGAGTGCAAACCGGAATTTACCCGCCTGTCATGGTTTGCCATGCTGTTTGCAGCCGGTATGGGTATCGGGCTGATGTTCTGGAGTGTGGCCGAGCCCGTGGCATATTATACGGACTGGTGGGGGACCCCGCTGAATGTTGCGGGAAAGACGCCTGAAGCTGCCCGTGCGGCTATGGGTGCCACCATGTTCCATTGGGGACTCCACCCCTGGGCCATGTATGCGGTTGTTGCCCTGGCCCTTGGTTTTTTTGCCTTTAATAAGAACCTGCCGCTGACCATCCGCTCCTGTTTCTTTCCTCTTCTGGGAGAGAAAACCTGGGGATGGGCCGGTCATATCATTGATGTGATCGCTGTTGTGGCAACTATTTTCGGTCTGGCTACCTCAATGGGATTCGGGGCCCAGCAGGCAGCGTCCGGACTTTCTTTTATCTTTGGAATGGAAAATACACTGGGACTTCAGCTGATTATTATCGCTCTGGTCACCATTGCGGCAATTGTCTCTGTTCTCAGGGGACTCGAAGGCGGGGTAAAGGTTTTAAGTAACATTAATATGACCCTGGCCTTAGGACTGCTGGTGTTTACAATCCTGGCCGGTTCCATTATGCATTTTTTCTCAGGGCTTTTTACAACCACTGCGGCCTACGCCGAATACCTGCTGCCTCTGAGTAACTGGATTGACCGGGCCGATGAAAAATTCTACAAAGGCTGGACAGTGTTCTACTGGGCCTGGTGGATCTCCTGGGCGCCCTTTGTCGGCATGTTTATCGCCCGTATTTCCAAGGGCCGCACTATCCGTGAGTTCATGACGGCCGTACTCCTGGTTCCCACCATTTTGACCCTGTTCTGGATGCAGGCATTCGGCGGCAACGCCCTGCTGCAGATCCAGAACGGTGTCGGCGTTCTGGCGGAAAAAGGTCTCGGAGAGGTCTCCCTGGCCCTGTTCCAGATGCTCTCCAACCTGCCCATGACCAATGTCACCTCATTTATCGGTATTGTCCTTGTCCTGGTCTTTTTCGTGACCTCCTCGGATTCCGGATCTTTGGTTGTGGACTCCATCACCGCAGGCGGCAAGATGGATGCCCCTGTGATGCAGCGGGTATTCTGGGCCACACTTGAAGGCCTCATCGCTGCCTGCCTGCTCGTGGGCGGCGGTGCCGATGCCCTGGGTGCCATCCAGGCCATTGCCGTCTCCGTAGGCCTGCCGTTTACTGTGGTCATGTGTGTGATGCTCGTCAGTCTCTTTATGGGGCTGCGGCATGAAATGCAGAAAATCCGTACTTAACCCTATCCTCCTTCGGGAGTATTCATACCGCATCCTGCCTGTTCCTGGTCTTACAGGCAGGATGCGGTTAATCCTCACCCCTTTTTCTTTTTGCCGGTTTTCTTCCTTTTTTTAGCAGTTCAGGATATTTGATCCCTGATTTTGGTACGCTGTTTTATCCCCTTGGCCAACCCTGGAACCGGTTTGGTTTTAACATGGTTTTTGGCTGTCCATTTCCTTGACAACCCAGGGCGCCTATAATATCTTAGAACGTTATTTTTTAAGGGATTATAGAGAATGATCAACAGACACGAGCAGGAAAAAAAACAGTTTCGGCGGCTCTTTCAGCAACAGGGGGTTGACCGGTTTGAAGAAAGGTTCCAGGTATTGGAAGCCTTTTTAAAACTGGAACACCATGTCAGCCTGGAGGAGATATCCAATCAGCTCAAGGCTGACGGTATAGGCGTCGACGATGAATTTCTGTCCAGAAGTATGGAGCAGCTCTGCCGATTCGGTTTTGCCAGCCGTGTGGAGTTTGAACAGGACGATAAAATCCTGTATGAGCACCGGCATCTCGGGGTTCACCACGATCATATGGTCTGTACCAAGTGCGGATCCATCCTGGAGTTTAAAGATGAGGCCATGGAAGAACTCCAGAGAAAAGTGGCTGAGGCATACGGGTTCTATATGCTTCAGCATAAGATGGATATTTACGGTCTCTGTGCCCAGTGCATGGCCCGAAGGGAAGCCCTGGTTCCCCTTCACAAGGCAAAACCCGGTGAAAAACTGGTGGTCAAATCGGTTGATGCCGGTAAAAAAATGCAGCTCAGAATGTCCTCCCTGGGACTGAGGATCGGTGACGCCGTTGAAATGGTATCCAGCGGGATCGGCGGCCAGGTCGTCATCGCCGTGGGTGAGAACCGGCTGGTAATCGGTACGGGTATGGCCCGGAAAATCTGGGTCAAATCCATGGGCGGAAGCGGGCCTGAAAGAAACAGTCTGGCTGCAAGACCGGTGCAAAGCAGTGATGCCGTTAGTCTGAGTCAAATGAAGGCTGGACAGGAAGGTACCATCATCCGGGTGTCCGGGGAGAGCCTTTTACGGCGGCGGCTTCTGGAAATGGGTATAAACCGGGGGACCCGGGTTTATGTGGAAAAATACGCCCCGCTCAAAGATCCTCTGGAACTGGTGGTCAAAGGGTATCATATCTCCCTTAGGGTAGAAGAGGCTGCCAATATCCTGGTTGAAAATATAAGGTCTGAAAAAAGATAAACATGAAAGAGATCACCATTGCCCTGGCCGGCAATCCCAATTGCGGTAAAACCACGATTTTCAACAACCTTACCGGTGCCCGGCAAAAGGTCGGCAACTGGCCGGGAGTTACCGTTGAAAAAAAAGAGGGACGCCTTAAATACCGGGACCATGAGGTAAAGGTGGTCGATCTGCCGGGTACATACAGTCTCACGCCCTTTTCCATTGAAGAGGTAACGGCCCGGGATTATGTTCTGAACGAGGCACCGGATATTGTCATTAATATCATTGACGCCTCAAACCTTGAACGAAGTCTGTTTCTGGCCCTTCAAATCATAGAACTTGGCCGCCCGGCCCTCTTTGTTCTGAATATGGCGGACATGGCCGAAGCCAAGGGGATAAAAATAGACGCAGAAAAACTGTCCGGCCTGCTGGGTCTGCCGGTTGTATTTACCGTCGGGAATAAAAACAAGGGGACGGATGCTATTCTTGCCGCGGCGGTCCGGGAAATCCGGGCCTTTGAATCCGGTAAAAATTCCAGGCCTGTCAGATACGGTAAAGAGATCGAGTTCAGTATTCAAAAGGTCTGCGAATCACTTTTGTCCGGCACGGATAACGAGGATCAGTTACGTACCCGGTGGCAGGCGATAAAGCTGCTGGAAGATGACAAGCTGATCAAAGAGCAATTGGAAAATCACCCGAACATCTCACAGGCGTTACTTGCGGCAGCCACCTGCCGCAGCAGGATTTTTGATCTGTTTCAGGATGATTTTGAGATTGTTCTTACCGATGACAGGTACGGGGTGATAGAGGGGCTGCTTAAAACAGCCGTCACCAATTCTGCCCGGAAACGGATTGATATGTCCAGGAATATCGACCTGGTGCTGACAGACCGGTTTTTCGGTATTCCTGTCTTTATCTTCTTTATCTGGGCCATGTTCCAGCTGACCTTTTCCCTTGGCGCCTATCCCATGGACTGGATCGAATCGGCAGTGGGGGCTTTGTCAGGATCAATGGACCGGGCCATGGCACCGTCGCTGTTTAAATCCCTGCTCTTGGACGGCGTCATCGCCGGCATCGGCTCGGTGATTATCTTCCTGCCGAATATACTGATATTGTTTTTCTGCATCGCCCTGTTTGAAGATACAGGATATATGGCCAGGGCTGCCTTTTTAATGGACCGGGTCATGCACACCTCAGGGCTTCACGGGAAATCCTTTATTCCCATGCTCATGGGGTTTGGCTGCAATGTCCCCGCCATTATGGCCACCCGGGCTTTGGAAAACCAGAAAGACCGGGTGTTAACCATTTTAATGACCCCATTCATGTCCTGCTCCGCCCGGTTGCCGGTGTATATTGTTCTGGCCGGTACCTTTTTTGCGGCCAGGGCCGGTACGATTATTTTTTGCCTCTATGCCACGGGGATCGTATTGGCCATCCTGTCCGGGCGGATTTTAAGAACCCTGATGTTTAAGGGGGAAGAGGCGCCATTTGTTATGGAACTGCCTCCATACCGTGTACCCATGCTCAAAAGCCTGCTCATTCACATGTGGGACAGGAGTAAAATGTTTTTGAAAAAAATGGGCGGTGTGATTCTGGTGGGTTCCATTATTATCTGGGTGCTGTCTACTTTTCCCAGGCAGGTTGACTATTCAACGGATTATGATGCACTGGTTGCAGAGGCGGGAGCTGAGTACCAGGCCCGGATCGACGCTGCAGAGGACAGCGGTGCGAAAGCCCGGATCTCTGTTGAGCTTGAACAGGAAGTTCAGGCCGTGTTAAACCTAAAGGAACAGGAGCGGGTGGCAGGATCCTATATCGGGATGATCGGGAAAACCCTCGAGCCTGTTTTCAAACCCATCGGCATCGGGTGGCAGGCCAGCGTGGCACTGGTCACGGGATTTGTGGCCAAGGAGGTTGTGGTGAGCACAATGGGGGTTCTCTACGGGGTGGGAAGTGATGAGGGCGATGCCCTTGAAAATGCCCTGCGAAAATCCGGGATGACGCCTTTGTCCGCCCTGTCCATGATGGTCTTTGTTCTTTTATACGTTCCCTGTTTTGCAACCGTTGTTGCCATTTACAGGGAAGCGTCGGCAAAATGGGCATGGTTTAATGTGATCTACACAACCATGGTTGCATGGGGGGCGTCTTTTCTGGTATACCAAGCTGGAATGATATTAAGCTGAGTAATGATTGGAGATATCTATGACGGTTTTGTTTAATAAGAAAATAAAAGGATGCTTTGGCGTTGTAATTATCCTCCTTGTCTGGGGAATGCTGTCCGGTGTGGCGGCTGCTGCGGAACGAATGGCCGTAAAAGCGTCCATTGCCAATCTGCGGGACGGGGCCGGTACAAAGAACAAGGTGCTCTGGCAGGTGGAAAAATACCATCCTTTCCTTGTTATTTCAAAAAAGAAAAACTGGTATGAAGTCAAGGATTTTGAAGGGGACACAGCCTGGATTCATAAATCCCTTCTGGGAAAAATATCTGCTGTGATTACGACTAAAACAAAGTGTAATGTCCGGTCAAAGCCGGATAAGAACAGCAAGGTGGTGCTGCGGGTTGAACGGGGGGTTCCGTTCAAGGTGCTGAAGCGCCAGGGAAACTGGATCCGTATAGAACATGCAGATGGAGAAGTGGGCTGGATCTATAAAACACTTGTCTGGTAATTATAATTCAATAATGTAAGGGTAAAAGCAAATGGCGGATCAAGGCGTATCAAACGAACGGAAACGAGAACTGGAACAGATGGATCCCTTTCAGGAAGCCCTGGTTAAGGGGCTGACCTATGTATCGGAAAACCGAAAACAGCTGATGCTGATCCTTGGGGGCGTGGTTGTTGTTTTTGTGGTTTTTTCAATCATTATGTTCAACTTTAAGCAGTCGGAGCTCAAGGCTTCCCAGATGGTTGCCAGGGCCGGCGCCGCATATGCCGAAAGTATTGCCAAGGACCAGGATCCCCAAAAAGGGTTTGAAGCGGTAAAGGATAAGTTTGAAGCTGTATTTGATGAGTATGCCAATACCAGTGCCGGCAGAATGGCCCTGGTTACCTATGCAAAGATCTGTTTTGACGCCAAAGAATACGATAAGGCCTATGCCCTTTACTCGGATGCACTGGAGGCTCTGGGTAATGAGGCGGGTATGGAAAATTTTCTGTTGTCCGCACTGGGGAATCTTGCGCAGCTGAAAAAAGAGCCGGAAAAGGCAAAGGACTACTATCTTCGCATTGAAAAGGGGGCCTCAAATCTTTTGAAGGACGAGGCGCGCTTTGCCCTGGCACTTATTTATGAGGCTGAAAATGATATGGAAGCCAGCCTGAAAATGTATGAAAAGATTGTCAAGGAAGATGGTGACTCATTATATAAGGCCATTGCCGAGTCCAGGGTCCGCGGAATTTAGGCTCACAGTCGAATTAAAATCGTCCAAAATATGGCTTAGAATTTTTAATTGTATTTCAAGGCGAGTTGCTGGGAGCATATTCGAAATATGTGACCAGTGACGCAACGAAGAAGACGATTAAAAAGACAAGACATATGGACGGTTTTATTCTTGACTGGGAGCCTTAGCTCTGTTGCTCAAACTAAAAAAGGCTGCCATTGGCAGCCTTTTTCAGAAAAGGAAAAAAAGATGAAAAAACTAACCGTTGGTTAGTGTGAATTTTAAACTGCAAAGACCTTGCCACAACTCTCTGCCTTTCCCTCTTTTTATTATAATCTCCTGAAAATAAACCCGAAATATTTTAAATGAGCTGATCGGCCGTTACTGGCCCTGCCTGATCCTTAAGAAACCCGGATATAAAAGTTCAATATTTTGAACTTTTATATCCAGATGAGTGTGAGAATCGGAGCAATATCCCTGATTACCAAGGTTTGGGTGAGGGTTCAATATTTTGAACTTTTTTTGGGACGATGGCCGGAACACCCTGTTCATGCTACTTTCCGGGTTTCAATTCTTTATCCAGGTTGAATTTCTTCAGTTTCTGGTTGAGTCCGCTCTTTCCAATGCCGAGGATCCCGGCTGCTTTGGTCTGGACGTTCCCGGACATTTTCATAGCCCTTTGAATCATTCTTTTCTCCACGGCAGCAAGGGTCTCCGCCAAACCGACCCCCTCCGGAATTCCCTCGAGGTGAAGGGTGTTGGTGCCGGTGTTCCGAACCTGGGGCGGGAGGTCCGAAGCAGCGATGAGGGGAGTGCTTGACAGGATAACTGCCCGTTCTATGACATTTTCGAGTTCCCGGACATTACCCTTCCACTCATAGTCACAGAGTATCTGGGTGGCTTCCTTGTCGATTCCCGTGATTGAGCCTGAAGATTCCGGCCCTGAGGTGTATTTTTCAATAAAATGGTTAATCAGGAGCGTAATATCTTCCTGCCTCTCCCTCAGGGGCGGCATGGCCGCCTTAACCACATTCAGGCGGTAGTAGAGGTCTTCCCTGAAATTCCCCTTGCGTACCTCATCCTCCAATACCTTATTGGTGGCAGCTATTAACCGGAAATCCACCGGGATGGCAGTGGTGCTGCCCACCCGTTCCACGGTTCTTTCCTGGAGTACCCGAAGTAATTTTACCTGGAGGGGCATGGGCAGTTCTCCTATCTCATCAAGGAAAAGTGTGCCTTTATCTGCCAGCTCAAACCTCCCTTTTTTCATATTTGCCGCTCCGGTAAACGCCCCTTTTTCATGACCGAACAATTCACTTTCAAGAAGGGATTCGGCAAAGGCGGAGCAATTTACCGCCACAAGGGGCTGGTCTTTTCTCAGGCTGTTATAATGGATGGATTTGGCCACCAGCTCTTTGCCCGTGCCGCTTTCACCCTCAATGAGAACAGAGGCGTTTGTGGGTGCCACCTTCTGAATGATTTCATATAATTCCTGCATGGGCTTGCTTTTGCCGATGATATTGTCAAATTGGTACCGGGAACGCATGGCATCGCGTAAAATAGTATTTTCCTGAACGATGCGGTACATTGAAATCGCCTTGGCAATATGTGCGATCAGGGCCTCATTTTCAAAGGGTTTGAGTATAAAAGTATAGGCGCCTTTGTGCATGGCCTCCACAGCTTTTTCCACGCTGCCGAATGCCGTCATGATGATAACAGGCAGATCCGGCTTTAGTTCCTTTATCCGCTCCAGGAGATCTATGCCTGACATCCCCGGCATCTTGACATCACTGAGAACCAGGTCAATGAACTGGGTATTGAGAATGTCAAGGGCCTCCATCCCGCTTGAGGCGGTAAATGGCCTGTATCCCTCTTCTGCGAGCACCTCGCCGATGATCATGGGGTAATGCTTCTCATCATCGACAATCAATATGTTTTCCATCTATGTATTACTCCTTAAGTATCGGACTCTTCTGCGAGAAGGGTGATTTCCACCTTTGTTCCGTTAGGTGTTGCATTGGATATCTGCAGGCTCCCCTGGTGAGCCTCAATAATATTCTTTACTATTCCCAGTCCCAATCCGGTGCCGGTTTCCTTGGTGGTGAAAAAGGGTGTCCAGATTTTTTTCAAAACCTCCTGGTCTATGCCTTCCCCGGTGTCAGTGAAACTGATATGAACCATGCCTGAATCATGCCAGGTGGCAATGGTGATTGTGCCTTTTTCCTCCATTGCCTGGAATGCATTGAGGAATATATTTAAAAAGGCCTGGTACAGCATGGCCGGGTCGGCCAGGATTTCAGGCAAGTTGTTTTGGAAATCCTTTACGATCCTGACATTCTCATCCTCAATCTGAGGGGCCAGAAATACCAGGTTCTTTTCAATAACATCCTCAATTGCACAGGGCCTTACATCGGCTGTTTTCGGTTTTGCAAAATCAAGAAAATCCTTGATGATGCGATCCAGGCGGGTGGATTCTTCCACAATGATTTCAGGGATATTGGAACTTGGATCAAGTCTGGCCATCTTTTTTTTCATCAGCTGGGCGCTGCTTTTGATTATGCCCAGGGGGTTCCTGATTTCATGGGAAACCCCGGCGGTCATCTCTCCGATGGCTGACAGGTGTTCTGTGCGCCGCAGTTTCTCTTCAAGTTTCAAACGCTCTTCAGCGCGGCGCTCTATGATCCGTTCCCCGTATTTGACCACAAACCGGAGCACGGTAAAAAGGATGGCCATGATACTGGCGCAGCTGGCAACAATCAGGCCCTGGAGTTTAAATACCTGCTGGTAGTCATCTGACACATCCCGGATAATCTCAATGACGCCGATCACCATTTTATCCTTGGCCCGGGAGAGCCGTACTTCCTGAATCAGGGGGGCGAAAGTGACGATTTTAGTCTCCTTGGGAAACCAGAACATCAGTTCCAGGAAACTGCCCTTTTGGATAAGTTTGGATGTGGCCTCATTCTGCATTGCCTTTTCATAGTGGACGCCCCCCGCGTCCTCCATGCCGATGCGGGACTTGTCAAAGCTGTAGCCGATAATATTGTCGGTTCCGTAAATATTGACCATCTCCACATGGAAGCTGTGAAGGGTGGATTTGACAACGGCATCCAACAGCTGATGCTGGTTTTTTTCCCTCAATTTGATCTCCCCGTGTTTAAATACAACCGGGGCCACAAATCTTAAGAAAATCTGGTGGTTGAGGTTCTCAACCAGGAGGCGGTTGTACTCTTTACTCTTTTCAAGGAGAATATTCCTGACCCAGTGGGCATTTAAGGCTGCAATTACAATGGTTGCCGTGAGCATAACAATGAGGCTGGAAACAGTAAATGCTTTTACCAGTACAAAGGGACGGGTGCCTGAATTGGCTTGGTTTTTTTGGGGTAATTTTTTCACAATAGTGTAGATTTTAGGAAAAAGTTTTCATATTTTTTTTGTTTTTGGTTTGACAAATCACTTTTTAATTTGCTATTCCATCCTTATAAAAGAACGATTATACTTGACTTTGCGCACATATCGTATCAAATTATAGTAATATTAGTACGACATAGCAATACAAATATACACGTATAACTCGTTTCGACCCCTTGCGACAGCCGGTTTAAGGAAATAATGGTATGGTTTTTGGGAATAAGAATCATCTTGTTGGTCTAGACATTGGATCCGCCTTTGTGAAAGTGGCTGAACTCAAGATGTCCAAAAAGGGAAATTCCCTTGAAAAATTCGGTGTGGCCCAGGTTGCGGAAGGTGTTGTTTCAGAAGGCCGGATTATGGACATGGAGGGGCTTGCCGAGACCATTCGCAACCTGTTCAAATCCCAGAAAATTAAGGAAAAAAAAGTTGCCATTTCCACAGGCGGCCATTCTGTGGTCATCAAGACCATCAGTACGGCAAAAGTGCCTGAAAAAGAGCTGCACAAGACCATCCGGTCCGAAGCTGAGCAGTATATCCCCTATGATATAGATGATGTCAATATTGACTATCAGGTTTTAGGGGAGAGCGAATTTTCGCCTGACCAAATGAATGTGCTCCTTGTTGCCGTGAAACAGGACCTGGTGGCGGAATATATTGAATTGATACGCATGGCCGGCCTGACTCCCAGTATTATTGACGTGGATACCTTTGCCCTGCAGAATCTCTACGAGACCCTGCCTGAAAATGATCCTGAACAGGTTACCCTGCTCCTTGATGTGGGCGCATCAAAAACCTCCATGAATATCCTTAAAGAGAACAACTCACTGATGATGCGGGACATGATGTCGGGGTTTAACCAGATCCATGAGGCTGTCAGCGAGAGATATGAAATTGACCTGGAAGCTGCCGGGGATATTATTCTCGGTAGAAAGGCCCCCCCTGATGATCCCGGGGCCCTCGTTGAAATCCAGCAGGCGATTTCCAATGCCTGGTGCGCTGAAATCTGTGAGGTCGTTCATACCTTTGAGTCGAATGCCAATGATATGAAACTCAACAAGGTAGTCGTAAGCGGGGGCGGCGGTTTTATTGAAGGATTTGCAAAAAGCCTGGCATCCGAACTGGCAGTGCCGATTGCCGGCATCAATTCTTTCGAAGGCCTGATTGTCGATCCGAAACGGTTTCCGGACGAGATGCTGGAAAAGGCGAAACTTCAGTCTCCCATTGCCCTGGGACTTGCAATGAGACGGGTGAATGACAAATGATACGCATTAATTTACTGCCGTTCAGGCTGGCCCGTAAAAAAGAGAATATCCGGCGGCAGTTGTCTGTTTTCCTGCTCTCAATCGTATTGGTCCTCACCTCATTGACCTGGTACAGCATCGGGGTGGACCGGAAAATAGCCAGAACAAAGAGCCAGACCGAGTCCGTGAAAAGACAGATTGCCCTTTATAAACAAAAGGCGGACCGGGTGACTGAGATCAAGAAAATGCTTAAGATCCTTAATGAGAAATTGGAAATCGTTGCCTCCCTTCAGACCCGGAAAGATGAGCAGCAGATTCTTTTGGAGGAGATGGCTGACCGCATTGTCCCGGAGAGGATGTGGCTTGAGAGTTTAAAGGCTGATGCCACGCAGGTGACTGTCAAGGGCGTTGCCTTTGATAATCCGACCATTGCTGATTTCATGCGGAATCTTGAGAAATCGCCGTTGTTTACCAGCGTTGATTTAAAACGTTCCAAGATAAAAAGTTTTGAGGGAGATGTCGATTTAAAGGCCTTTGAACTGGTTTGTGCCAAAAAACACCTGTCACCTGATTCACCCAAAAAGGGTAAGAAATAATGGCTGGAATAGACAATATCCGTGATCAGTTAAAGGTGAAAACAGATGCCCTGTTTATCAGGATCGGCAAACTGACCAAAGTTCAGCGGCTCCTTATCTGCCTGGTGACCTTTTCCCTGATCGGGGGGGGATATTATTATTTTATTTTTGCCCCCAAGCATGAAGCCCTTAAATCAGCCATAGCAGAGTTGAAAACCCAGGAAAACAAGTTGAGTTCGTTTAAAATCAAGGCAAGATCCCTGGCAAAATTTGAAAAGCAGATAGAAGAGGCCAGGGAGAAATTCAACATTGCGATGAAAGCCCTGCCGGATAAAAAAGAGTTGCCCTCATTATTGACCGGGGTATCCAAGGCCGGAAGCAACGCCGGGCTTGAATTTCTGCTCTTCCAGCCTGATCCCGTTGTCAATAAGGAGTTTTATAAAGAGATTCCCCTGTCCATGACGGTGAAGGGAAATTATCATCAGGTGGCAGATTTCTTCTTCCAGGTGGCCGGACTGAACCGGATTGTAAATATTCAGAATGTGTCTATTGCAACTGATGCCAAAAATAAAGGACTCCTTACCATGAAATGCTCTGCTGTCACCTATATGTTTGCAGAAAAGGCTGAGGAGAAATCCAAAGGCAAAAAAAAGAAGAAATAGGGGTGATTGGCCAGGAATATGACAAAGTTAATTAAAATAGTTTGTTTTTTCGGATTCGGCTTGATCTTTTTATGTCTGATTTCCTGTGAAAAAAAACAGGAAATCAAACAGGCGGACCCGCCGGCAAAAGTGATTTCCAAAACAATTGTCATGCCGCCGCCCGGAAAAAAAACACCGGATATACCTGAAACCGATACAATTGTTGAGGTTAAAGAGGTCCGGGATATCAAGGAGATGGTAACACCACCTGAACCCCTTCCCCCTGGTGACCCAGCGGCTCCTGCGGACAGGGAAAAAACGGCGCCTCCTGTTGAGGAGGCGCTTGTAAAGCGTGAAAAGGCCTTGGCCAAAGCTGCTGAAGATATGGTGAACGAGGCAAACAGGGTAAGAAAGTATGACTCCAAGGGCCGGGTGGACCCTTTTATCCCCTTGCTGACCGAAAAACAGGAGACAGCTGAGGATGGAGAGTCAAACAGGGATAAACCAAAACGTATACTGACCCCTTTGGAAAAAATGAGTTTGAGTCAGATCAAGCTGGTGGCTGTCGTACAGATGAAGGGGAGGGCGCTTGCCATGGTTGAAGAGGCCAGCGGCAAAGGCTATGAGGTGAGACTGGGAACGTATATGGGGCAAAACGGGGGGCAGGTGTCTGCCATTCATGCAGAGAGTATTGTGGTTAAGGAATACTTCACGGATTTCAAGGGAAAACGCAGGGAGCGGTTTCAGGAGATCAAATTTCATAATAACGAGGGTGGTGACTAAAATGGGGTATTACCAGGCTGCGTTTAAACAATATAAGACCGTTGTGACCGGTGTTTTACTGGTCGTTTTCCTGGCAGCAGGATGTGCAACCCATAAATCTGAAAATTTGACTCAGGATGAAACCGGGCAGGCTGATGTTCAGGCCGGCGCAATGGCTTCGGATACAGCGTTAAGACAGATTCAGGGGATTTTCGTGGAAACGGATGAAAACCGGCTTGAGGTTTGGATCCAGGGGTCTGAAAAATTGGAGTACACCTCCATTAAACAGCCCTTTCCCTTTGCTGTTTCCGTATACCTGCCGGACACGGTTTTCACGGAAGGTGCCGTACCGGCCCCGGTATCAGACAGCCGCATTTCAGGGGTGAAGACCGGTTATGCAGACAAGGAGAAAACCACTGCAAAAGTAGAAATTCTGCTCAACCGGGATTTGCCTTACCAGGTCAGGGAGGAGGGAAGCCGCTTGGGTATTATTCTCCGGGGAGAGCCTGCATCGGCAGATAAAACAGCGGATAAGGGGATCTCTCCTGTTCTGTCTGATACCGGAGGGACAGAAGTCAAAGAGGCCGGCGGGGATGAGAATATCCAGACCGGCATTCCTAAAATCTCCGGTGAAACCGCTGAAATGACCCATATCGAGTTTGATACACAGCCTTCGGGGCATTCGGATATCCGTATCCGGACAACCCGTCCGGTCCGTTATGAAACCCGGCAGATCAGTGCAGATCAACTGGTTCTGATATTGTACAATACAAAGATCCCGGAACATCATCAGCGGCCCCTGCTGACCCGGTATTTTAATTCGGCGGTGGAACAGGTGAACCCTGAACCCGTTTCCGGAATGTCCCGGGATTCCAGGATAGACATCCGGATCAGGGAGCAGGTTCCGTTCAGGGTAGTGCAGAACAACTCCGGCATTCAGATGGCATTTGAGCCCTCCTCAGTGGTTCCTCCCAGGTTTGACAAGGCAAAAAAAGAGCTGATCTCAGGAACAGGGCAGACAGAAATGACAAAGGGACAGCCGTCTGCTGAACCCAGGGGACTGGTTCCCGTTCAGAACCAGGAAGCATTTTCATCGCCTGCTCCGGTGTCCGGCCGGCCGGAAGGTCCGGGAAACCAGGTATCCGGGTTTACAGGAGAAAAAATCAAACTGGATTTTTTTGAGACGGATATCAAAAATGTATTCAGGATTCTAAGAAGCGTCAGCGGGCTGAATTTCGCCATTGACGGTGATGTCCAGGGAAAGGTGACATTAAGCCTGCAGGAGCCTTTACCCTGGGACCAGGTCCTTGACCTTGTCCTTAAAATGAACAGCCTCGGCAAGACGATGGAGGGTAATGTGGTCCGCATCGCCACTGCCGAAACTTTGAAAAAAGAAGAGCAGATGATCCAGGACGCCATTGCGGCCCGGAAAAAAGCCGAGGAGCAAAAGGTGGCTTTGGAGCCGCTGGTTACTGAATATATCCCCATCAATTACTCGGATGCCACAGCAGATATTCAGCCCCACGTTACCCAGATTCTAACCCCGGACAGGGGACGGGTCTCTGTGGACACGAGAACGAATATGCTGATTATTACCGATACCCAGGCCAAGATCGACCAGGCCCATGATCTGATATACCGCCTGGACACGGTGACCCCCCAGATTATGATTGAGGCAAGGGTGGTTGAAGTAACCAAAGAGTTTTCCAGGAGCATTGGCCTGGACTGGAACCTGTCCAATGACGCATCTGTTACATCCGGATTTGTGGATGATTACAATGTGTCGGTAAATGGTGCAACAGTGGGACTCTCCGGGGATTTTTCGTTTTTCAGGCTGTTCGGTTCATCAGTAACCGCCCTGAACGCCCAATTGGAGGCATCCGAGCAGATGGGAGATGTCAGGATCATCTCCTCCCCGAGGATTCTGACACTGGACAATAAAAAAGCCATGATCAAGCAGGGCCAGGAGTTTGCCTACCTGGAGAGAGACGATTCCGGCGGATCTTCCGTGGAATTCAAGGAAATTGATCTGCTGCTTGAGGTAACCCCCCATGTGACGCCGGATAAACGGATCTCCATGACCGTGCACCTGACCAAAAACGATGTGGCCAGCGTGACGGCTGACGGTGTGCCCACTTTGGCCACCAATGAGGCTCAAACCGAGCTTCTGGTAAACAATAACGATACGGTTGTTATCGGCGGGGTGGTTAAAACCACCCAGAGTGCGGATAATGACGGTATACCGTTTCTCACCGGGATTCCCATACTGGGATACCTGTTTGCCACAAAGGCAGAGGTGGATAACAGAAGTGAACTGCTGATCTTTTTAACCCCGTCTATTGTCCAGCTTGAACAAAAGAAGTTCGGGGACACCGCGAATTAAATTTCACTCCGGAAAAGCCTGTGGTTTTTCCGGGGGTAATTTTTCCTTTTATCTATCGTAAATCAATTAATTTGCTTTCCGCCTTTCTGGCAAGCGGGCTGTTTTCAGGGAGCAGTTTTATGACCAGTTCCCAGGATTTAACAGCCTGTTTAAGCTGCCCTTTGGCTTCATAGCCGTGGGCCAGGTCCGCATGGAGAATGGCTGCATCCGGATTCCGCCTGAGATGGTTGTGAAGATATGCAATTGCCCGGTCTGCCTGGCCGGTGCGGAGAAGTACCTGGGCAAGACCGTGAACCGCGGTTATAAATCCGGGTTTCTCGTCAAGCGCCTTGTTAAAGTACAATTGGGCATCGGCATAGTTCTGTTTCCCAAGGTATGCCCACCCGATATTGGTGAGAGGAAACTGGGGAGTCGGATAGATGAGGCTGTCCAGAACCAGATTAAACTGGTCAATGGCAGTATCCCATTTTTCCTGACGAAGGTAGGCTGCCCCTAAATTGTTTCTTGCCTCCATATAGTCAGGTTTGGCGGAGAGGGCCTTCTTAAAAGCCTTAACTGCCAGGTCATGTCGCTTTTTACCCATATAGGCCAGTCCCAGGCTGTTTTGGAGATGGGGATCAGCCGGGGTTAATTTTTCAGCTTCCAGCAGTTTCGCGAGTGCGGCAGTATAGTTTCCCTGGGATTGAAATACATCCCCCTCTTTTTTAATCGCCTGGGCGAGTTTTTCCTTTTTTTCCCGGTTGCCCGTGGAAGAGGCGCATGAAAGAACAAGGCATCCGCAGAAGATCAGTATCAGAATTTTTTTCATGGTGTTTTCTCAATGGTCAACAGTTCAATTCCTTCTCTGGTCAGAAAGTCCCTGGTACGCTCCGCTGGCAGGGTTCTGACAACAAAGTATTTTTCCGTTTCTCTGCTTACATACAGGCCGTAAAGGGTTTCTACCTTTCCGTTTTCGTTTATGGCCGGATTTTTCCAGGTGTCATATCCCAGGTGTGAAAAAAGCAACAGGGAGATCTCCCCCATACTCAGTTCCGGAGACAGGGTTAAAACCTCGTAACCCTGTGTTTTTATGGTGTCAAGGGCCTGGCCGTATACATTTCCGTTGTTGATCAGCCGGTCCGGTTCCCTGGGGTGTGTGATCCGGCCCATAATGACTGTCATCCTGATTTTATCCTGAACAACGGGAATATTTTCATCAGGTGTATAGGTATAGGGTGTAACGGACATCAGTCTTTTGATAAGATCGTCCTGGGATTCAGGCATCTCATCAAGGGAGAGGCGGGGCTTATTGAACAAGGGGGAGCGTGAAAGGGCCTTGTTGAGCTCCTGCAGCCGGATTTCCCTCCAATAGGCCTTCATCGCCCTTAGAAGATCCTGGTCAAAATCCGCGGCAGGTGTGTCCGGGGGAAGAATCAGGGTTTTACTTCCGTCGGTTTCTTTCAGGAGAGGGGTCTTGGACAGGTCTAATTCTTTGGCCGGGGTGCCGTCTTTTCCCGGGAAATACATCTTTCCCTGGTGCATCAGGGTGCCCTCAATGAGCCGGGCATACCTTTTTAACCGGCTCAGGTCCCTTGGGGTAAGCACCGGCTGGGGCATTGCCCGGAATGTCTTTCCCTTTACACCCTCTTGGGTGCCTGCCTGTTTATCCTTTTGCGGAATACCCTGGGCTAAAAAAGTGTCAAACCAGGGTTGGGAAAGGATTTCAGGGGAAGGGACCAATACCTGGGTCCCCAGGTAAATCTGGTTGATATCCGTAATGTCCGGGTTGAGAAGCGTGAATGTTTTTTCGCCGACGTCCGATACTGCCCCGCCTTTCTTTAAAAATTCCTTTCCCAGCAAGGTTGATACGGTATCTCCGGTCCTGATGGTATGCTGGCGGATGAAATCAGCTAATTTCTCTTTTTCAAATTCAAGGGAAAACTCAAGTACCGGAACTTCAACAATGCCGGTCTCTTTCTGCTGGTATGCCTGCCCTTTAACCCGCTTCAGGGGGATGAGGATCTGATGCCCCGGTGCAATGGCGTCAATATTACTCAGCTTTGGATTGATCTTTTTAAAGATTTTCAGGAATCGGGGAAAATCTGATGCCGATATTTCGCCCTTTTGGCGAAATATTTTATACAGCCAGTCATTTTTCTGCACCAGGTAGGGTTCGCAAAGGTAGTCTTCATTTTGAAAGGTAAATATAGAGTACTGCTTGTAATAGGTTTTCACACCCTCAGTTAGACCGGATATGGGCTGGCACAGGAGTATCAGTCCTGTGATCAGCCCATATATTCGTCTGAGAGATATCACGGATGGTTATAAATCCAGTCGTTTTGCGATTTTTCCGGATACATCGTCAACAAACCGGGTGAAATCGGATTTACCTAACCGTTTTTCCTGGGAAGGAATAAGGTCTGGGTCATCAGGCGAAATCAGGTCCGGCAGGTTGATGAAGGCATCATCCGGCTGAATGCCGTAACTTTCAGGGAGTTCCTTCTTAAAATACATGTCCTGGAATCCTGAGAACTTAATGGCATGGGCCGTGGCATCCAGGATGGCGGTCTCATCCCCGGTAACAATCCCCTGGGCCCTGGCGCTGACAAGACCGGCCAGGCACTCGCCGCCCTGGGTGCAGGTGATATGCCCGTTCTGGTTGGCCTGTAACTGCCAGTCCATGATGTCCTGCTCTTTTACCTGGACCACAAAGACGTTCTGCTGTCCGCTGACCCGGTTGTACTCCCCGGCGATTTTAACCACCCGGGGCATTGATACCGGATCACCGATCATGGCGGCCTGGGCCACTGAGGGGCGGGTATCCACAGGAACAAACTCCCTTTTTTCCTCATCCGGTTCAAGGTAGTACTTGTAAACCGGATCTGCATGTTCGGACTGTACGCCGATAATTTTCGGTAGACGGTTGATGATGCCGGCCCTGTGAAATTTCAGGAAGCCGTTCATCACAGCCGAGATATTTCCTGCATTGCCAATGGGTACGATCACAACCTTACCGCCCATGTCCCAGTCAAAATCCTGGGCAATCTCATAGGAGTAGGATTCCTGCCCGAGGATCCGCCATGCATTCTTGGAGTTCAGCAGTACCACCGGATATTTGCCGGACAGATGCTCCACAACTTTCATGCAGTCGTCAAAGACGCCGGGTATTTCAAAAACTTTGGCGCCGCTGCCTAGGGGCTGGGCCAATTGGGCCGATGTTACCTTTTTATGGGGCAGGAGAACGGCGGATTTAACCAGCGGCCCCAGATAGGAGGCGTACAGGGCTGCGGCTGCGGAAGTGTCCCCTGTGGATGCGCAGACAGCAATTACGTCGGACACAAGTTTTTGGTCAATCAGGTATTTGATACTGGACAGGGCAGAGGCCATGCCGCGGTCCTTAAATGAGGCGCTCGGGTTCTGGCCGTCGTTTTTATAGTAAAACTTAACCCCTACGCTGTCTTGAAGCAGGGGATTGGCCTCAACCATCGGGGTATGCCCTTCCCCCAGGTAGAGAATGGAGGACAGGGGGATGGAAGGCCCTATGAATTCGTGGTACCGGTAGATACCCTTGAGAGCAGGGATCTTCAGCATTTTACGGCAGTCAAAAATCTTTTGCCAGGTGGCCCCGGAAATGTTTTTGAGCCGGTCCTCATGGCGGTCGTGGATGAGCAGCACCTGGTTGCACTCCGGACAGACGTACAGGAGTTTTTCAATGCTGTACTCCGCATCACAGCCCAGGCATTTGTAGTACAGCTCGCCTTTCGGCTCCGGAATAATATACGGCCTGATCTCCTCAGGAAAGATATCAAGATTCGGTTTCAATTACTTTTTGACCTCCCATATAGGGTACAAGTGCATCCGGTATACGTACCGTACCGTCAGCCTGTTGGTAGTTTTCAAGGATGGCTGCAAAGGTGCGGCCGACAGCCAGGCCGGACCCGTTCAGCGTATGGCAGAATTCAGGTTTCTTGGCATCTTTGCGCCTGAATTTGATATTGGCCCGCCTGGCCTGGAAATCAAGGCAGTTGGAGCAGGAAGAGATCTCCCTGTATTTATCCTGCCCGGGCATCCAGACTTCTATATCATAGGTTTTTGTGGCGGAAAATCCCAGGTCGCCTGTACACAGGGTCACCACCTGATAGGGGAGTTCCAGCCGTTGGAGTATTGTTTCCGCATTGGCCAGCAGGGATTCCAGTTCTTCAAAGGAGGTATCGGAAGAGGTGACCTTTACCATTTCCACCTTGTTGAACTGGTGAAGGCGTATGAGGCCTTTGGTGTCCCGGCCGTAGGACCCGGCTTCGGACCTGAAACAGGGGGTATAAGCCGTGAATTTCAGGGGCAGCCGGGATTCATCAATAATCTCCTTGGCATATATATTGGTAATGGGCACCTCTGACGTGGGAATCAGGTAGGAGTCCAGGCCGTCCAGTTTGAACAGGTCCTCTTCAAACTTCGGCAGCTGACCGGTTCCGGTCATTGTTGTCCTGTTGACGATGAAGGGCAGCAGCGACTCCTTGTAACCGTGCTCAGTCGTGTGAATATCAAGCATGAAGTTAATCAGGGCCCTTTCCAGCCGGGCGCCTGCACCCATGTACAGGGAAAACCTGGAACCGGACAATTTTGCTGCACGGCCAAAATCCAGTATACCCAGATCCTCGCCGATATCTGAATGGTCTTTTATCTTAAAGTCAAACTCTCTCGGGGTTCCCCAGGTCTTTTCAAGGCGGTTTTCCGTATCATCCTTTCCTTTGGGTACGTCATCATGGGGCAGGTTGGGCAGGGCAATAAGAAATTCCTTTATATCGGTTTCAACCACTCCCAACTCTTTGTCCAGACCCTTAATCCGCTCTGATACTGACCGCATCTTATCAATGCTGGGCTGGGCATCCTGGCCTGATCTCTTCATTTTGGCGATATCATCGGATGCCGTGTTGCGCTGATGCCTTAACTCTTCTATTTCAAGTAAAAGTTTTTTCCTTTTTTCTTCATTTTCCAAAAACAATGAAAAATCGATTTTGGCCCCTCGTTTTTCCATTCCTTTTTTTACGAAGTCCAAATTGTTTTTTATCTGTTTTATATCCAGCATTTTGGTCTCTGTCCTGCATGGTTAATGGGTTGAAATGTCTTTGTTTATGAGATTTTTCACAATTCTACTCAGATAACACGGGCCATGTAAACAGTCAATGATTATTGGCCCAGGGTCAACGCATGTAACTCTTATTAATTGCCTATAGTCCCGAGCAGGCTCTATATCACCCGAAGATTACCTCCTCCATATATTTTGGATCCATTGCCGCATTCAACCTCTTTGTTTTCACACTCCCTTTGA
>JAKSAX010000043.1 GCA_022361395.1 Desulfobacterales bacterium
CCTTTCCTCTATTGTCCAGCATAATGATGGCATCCTGGGCAGCCGTGCATATTTTTCTGAACTTGGCCTCACTGTCCTTCAGGGTCTGCTCCAGCTTGATACGGGTCTGAATTTCCGTTTCAAGCTGCTGATTTCGGGAAGTGATCTCTTGTTTTAAAGACTGTTCTTCTGCCAGATTAGCCCTAAGCCGCAATTCTCTGTGGCTTGTGCGCCAAAAGACAAAAGCTGCCCCTGATATGACTAAGGACATTACTCCCATAATAATCAGCAGGAGGATGGGACGATTATAACCGGATATGGCAGCCGGACAGGCCTGGCCTAAAAAAAACGGCGTGCCGTCAATGCCTATTTTCATACCGATATATTCAAAATACCCCCGGTGGCCGGACTGATTTATCGTAAACCGTTTGGGGCCAAGTTCAGCTGAATTGAAAATTGGCTGTGTTATTTCCGTTAACTGAAGGGGGTATGTAATAATATCGTCCTGCCTGCCGAATTCAATATACATCGGAAACTCTTCCGGCTTGTGGCCGGAGTGTATCCCCCCCGTGACAACGGTTTCGATATTGAGTTGCGCCACGATAAACCCATGGCAAACCCCTCTGTATAAAAACGGTGTATTTGCAAAGATCTTAAGGTTTTCACCGTTGTTCATTGTGTTGAACCGGACTTCCTGTTTTGGGGTATTATTTTTCAAGTCTAAAAACTCATTTACATAACCTTCAGGAATATCTATACCCGAGCCGGCCAGCTTCCCCCCCCGGGTGTCAAGAAGCGTGATTCCTTGGAAAACTCTGCTCCCGTTGAAACGCCTGTCATGGATCAAAAAATCGAACCGATTTATGATCTGCATTCGGCTAAACCTGAGGTCGGACTCATGTGCAGTATTGCTCCTTCTTGTAAAATAGGAGATCAATTCCCAGGCCTGTGACAGTCCTGAAATATCCTGCCGCCGTTCTAAGAAATAATATTTCACCGAAGTTGCATGCTTTTCCAGTTCATGCATCATATGCGTCATCGTTGCGTCCTGAAGTTTGATTTGACTCCGGTAATTAATCAGCAGCAGGCTTGTCAGGAAAAGTGTTAAAATCAGTCCACCTAAAACAGCCAGCCAATGCTCCGATCTGAATTTTCTAAAGGTACTCATGGTAACCACTTGGCAAAATCCAATCCCCCCTACTTTAATTCATTCGTATTGCATCATTATTATGGATGGGGAGGAGAATGGTGAAGCAGCTACCCTGATCCATTTTGCTGTCAACCTGAATCTGTCCGTTATGTGAAGCGATAATCTCATAAGCTACGCTGAGCCCGAGTCCAGTTCCTACTCCCACCTGTTTTGTGGTAAAAAAGGGATCAAACAGGCTGGCCATATGAGATTCAGGTATGCCCATTCCTGTGTCAGTTACCCGGATTCTGACGAATTCAGCTATGTTTTTGCGGCCATCGGTTACCAGATCTGTCAATATGCCGATATCCCCATTTTGCTCAATGGCCTGGCTTGCGTTGATCAGGAGATTGATCAGTACCTGGCTGATTTTTATAGGAAAACAGTGCACCTTTGGCAGAGGCTGGAGATCCATAGTGACTGTGGCTTTTTGCTTCAACTGACTCCCAACGATTTTCAGAGTTCCCATGATGATTTCATTGACATCTGCTATCTTGAAATCCGCATCATCTTTTCTGGAAAAAATTTTGAGTTCCTGGATAATATTCTTAATCCGGTCAACACCGCTGATGGTTTCATCCATAAGGGTTTCGATATCTCCCATAATGAATACGGTCTTATTATCCCGTTTAAAGGCGTCAATGGATTGAAGAACATCAGGCATATAATCCGCGCCAACATTTTTGGCGCTGTCTGCCATGTCTTCGTAGAGTTTGTTTAGCCGGAATATCTTATCCAGATATTTTTTCAGGGCTGAGAGGTTGGCATTAATAAAGGTTATGGGGTTATTGATTTCATGGGCGACACCAGCGGCCAGAAGACCGATACTCGCCATTTTTTCGGCCTGGACAATCATAGCGGCCTGCTGTTTAATCTTCTCTTCGAGATTCCCGTTAATTTGTTTTAACTCCTTTTGCAGGGTATCCCTTTTTTTCTGAATGTTCCATTCCTTTGACAATGCCCTGGCAAACTGCAGAATTTCCTCATGGTTGAAAGGTTTCCGCAGGTAAAAAATATTTTCCCGTTTGGTCACCTCTATAATATCCTCAGGTGTATATTCGCTGTATGCTGTTACGATGATGATCTTTATACTTGGATCTATGCCCCAGATTTCCTTTGCGGTTTGGGCCCCGTCCATTCCAGGCATTTTCATATCGATGAAGGCTGCGGCAAAGGGTACATTCTCATCAACAGCTTTTTGGGCTGCAGCCACCCCCTCAAGCCCGTTTTCAGCCAAGATGACGTCATAGGTTTCAATGGGCGAAGATTTATGGGTGTCATCCAGGTTATCAGAACCGAACAATGCTTTTCCTTTAATCAATAAGGGATTATTCAAAGGCATATCCGCCACGAGTATATCCTGGTAGGTTTCCCGTATCCCTTCGTCATCATCAATTATCAGAATCCGTCTATTCTCTTTCATTGTATCCTCTGTTTTAAAATAACTTCTCCGTTTGGTTCGCATCACGATCGGTGTTTTGCAATGAATATGCCATGGCGGCCCTGTTAAAGGGACAGAAACCAGGCCAGACGGTCCAATTTTATGGTCATCAATAATTTTACCTGTGACGGGCATGTCGTTCCCAGCGTCTTAAAAAGAGCGGAAGGCGCCAAAAATGTTGGGGTTGATTATAACCCTGTCAATTTTCGGTAAGGTGTTGCAGGAGGGCTACCCACGGGGGAAAATATCTTTAAAGGTCCATCCACTGCCAAAAGGAAGGATATCAGCGTTCAGGCCGATAACAATCTTGTTCTTGGTTACAGGTGTGGGGTCCACAAGAAAGCGCTCGGTCTGGCTGATCACTTTGGTGCTGACATTTGCCCGCCTGGACAAATCGGTAATTGTAAGGCCGAGTTGAAGCCTGATCTTTTTTAAATTATTCCCCACTGTAACCAGTCCGAATTCACTCATAAAACAAACCTCATCTTTGAAAATTTGATCGATACGGGAGCATAGTAACGCCCCCTTTCCCCGGTCTTTAATTTAAAATTTGGTTAACGCAACTTTGTTATAGCGGAATAGGGCTTTAAAAAAATGGCCAAGCAATTCCGGCGCAGATGTTGAATAGCAGTTTCCGTGCCAGTACAAGGAAATTCAATATCAGGTTTCAGTATGATATGCTTCTTTCTGGAAGAGAGTAGTTCGTTCAAAGGGAAACCAGACTTTGATATACATTTTAGTACGTTTCAATAGGACTTGCTTAGCTCACGTGATCACCTTCAGTTTCACTTAAAAACTATCATATTGATAGGTAACAGGTGCTGTCTATCAATATGCATCCTCTCTTCACATCTAAAAAGCGTGGAGTATCTTCTTTAAGGATCGCGCAAAAATAACTTCACCCGGTCTGTTTATAAAAGCCCTTAAAACATTGGGTATTTTGCAAACAGAATGAGAACTGATTCTTACGAGATCCCTTACTGCCGGTTTTGACCATCAATCTTGAATCCATTTACCTGGCGCATTTATTGCTTATTCGCTTTGACCGGGTGGCAGCCTGCTTCGGGAATATGACGCCAAACTTTTTCCGATTACGGTTGTCTGCCCAATAAATAAGACAAAGGGAAATAAATCCCAGTGGAGCGATAATGATAAATCAGTTATTTTCTGAGGTCAGACATGCAGTGCATTGATTTGGATAAACCATCATCCTACCGCCCATCTTTAGTTTCCAGGTTTATCGAAACCAACTATATAAAAAGTATGACAACCAGGGCTCTTGGCTATATCAAGGCCGGCCTTCCCCTCAATCTCCGTGGTATTTCCGGAACCGGCAAAACCACATTGGCCATATATATAGCTTCAAAATTAAGGCGCCCGCTTGTTCTGATACACGGTTATGAAGCCTTTTACATCACGGATATCACCGATATGCCCGCAAACGCAGGGCAAAAGGCAGGTGCGGGTTTTACCCCGCCTTCATTTGGTCCGGGATCGTTAAGTTATAAACGCCGGTTAGAAAACGGTTTAGCCGCAGCCTGTAAGTACGGGTATACACTCGTATATGACGAATTCTCCCGGTCAGCGCTGGATAAGGAAACAGCCCACATCCTGCTGCACATACTTCAGGAAAAGTGTCCGGGGTTTCCGGCCTTTCCATTTTATAATCCGGGAAAAAACAAAATTCATAAAAATTTTACCGCCATATTCACAAGCAGCCCGGAAATCCAAATGGATATTTACAAAGGGCACGACGCACTGACGGAAAGAATGCTGACTCTTGATCTAGACAATTTTGACAGAGAAACGGAAATATGTATTGTCAAAAGCGCGTCAGGGTTGAATCATGACGATTCAGAAAAAATTGTAACCCTGGTCAGAGAACTAAGAGCATCTAAAGTGGCAGAGTGCCTCCCGACGATAAGGGCTGGTATGATGATCGCTAAGACAGTAAAAAAACTGAACAGGCAGGTCAGCCGCAATGATTTACATTTTATACAGATCTGTCTGGATATAGTCTCTTCCGAAACAAGGTGTCTGGGGAATCGGCCAAACATGACAATAGTCCGGCAAACCCTGATCGGACTGGTTGAAAAACACTGCAGATGATTATTTTCAATGGAACTTAAAAAAGAACATGATTTGGATCACACCCGTTTTAAAGAAGTGCAAGCCTGGATGCATGACCATGCGGGTTCTTCCCGGGGATGAACCGGGATAAAGGCGGTCTGTTTCAAACCGGTTGAAGCTGCGGAACTGGTCAGGGCCGTCTGATGATGCCGGACAGCCCGTGACCCGGAAAGATTCCGCAGCCCTGGTGTAAGGAGCGGCCGGTGTTGTTAGGGGGTCTCGTAATCCACTGCCCGGCGCTCGGCAACCACCTCTTTGGCAAGGGCGATTACTTTCTGGTGTTCGGGGTGGGTGTTGTAGAGGTCGAGGTCTTCAAGCGAGTCAAACCTGGAGTTGAGCACCACATCGCTTGCGGTGTCGCTGTCAATGACATTGGTTCCCACTTCCAGGTGCCGGATCTGCGGGATGATGCCCACCAGGTTTTCCAGCATGGCGGCAAACTCGGCCATGTTCTCGGTTTTTGTCTTTCCCCGGGCAGTATCCTTGAACCGCCACATCACAATATGATTGATCATCTGTTTCTCCTTGTTTGCCGGAACGGATTCCGGTCTGATAATTGATTTCAGGCGTGCAACGCCTGTCCGGTGGCTTTCCATGCCAGTTCCACCATGACCTCTGATACCGTGGGATGGGCATGGATGGTATTGGCCAGTTGGTCCAGGGTTAATTTGTTTTCCACGGCCAGGCAGGCCTGGGAAATGAGTTCAGTGGCATGGGCCCCCACCAGGCGCACTCCCAGGATGATGCCGGATTGGGTGTCCGCTGTAATGGCGGCTTCTCCGTCAAGCTCCCCCAGGACCTGGACCTTGCCTATGGTCCTGAACAGCAGGGTGTGGGTCTGGGCGGAAATTCCGGCCTGCTCGGCCTCTTTGGCGGTAATGCCCACCCAGGCTGCCTCAGGCGAGGTAAACACGGCCGAGGGGATTGCCCTGTAGGACATGGGACCGGGAGATCCCAGGGCATGGGACACGGCCCTGCGGGCCTCTGCCGTTGCCACATGGGCCAGCATGGGCTTGGGAAACCCGGCCATATCCCCGATGGCATAGATATTCTTCACTGAGGTCTCCATGAATTCATTGACCACAGCATAGCCCCGGCCGTCCATGTCAACACCGGCGGTTTCAAGGCCAAGCCCTTTGGTTGCGGGCTGCCGGCCTGCCACAACAATGACCTTTTCAGCCTCAATCTCTGCCGGGCTCTTTGCCTGGCCGTTAGTTGGTTCCAGGCTGACCCTGCATCCCCGGTCTGACAGGACTGCCCCTGTAACTTTTTGGCTGGTGAGGCATTTGATTTTCCTCTTTTTCATGGCCCTTTGGATGAGTTTGGATCCCTGGCCGTCAAACCCGGGAATGTCCAAGACCCGGTCCAGGGCTTCCACTACAGTTACCTTGACACCGGCATCATTGAGGATAAAGGCGAACTCACACCCGATCACCCCGCCGCCCACGATAAGGACGGATTCCGGCAGGGTTTCCAGATCCAGGACATGGTCGCTGGACAGGATGTGCTCACCGTCAAATGGAAATCCCGGGATCTGGGCCGGTACTGATCCTGTGGCCAGGATCAGGCGGTCAAACTCCAGGGTCAGCCCCTCCCGGCCCGGCTGATCCACCCGGATCCGGTCACGCCCCTCAAGGGCTGCCCTTCCCTGTATCAGCTTTACCCCGTTCTTTTCCATGAGCCCTGCCACCCCCTTTTGCTGGGCAGCAATGATGCCCTTTTTACGGGCCTGGACCCCGGCCATATCCAGTTCAGGCTCCCGGGTGCTGATGCCGAAGGTGTCAGATTCCCTGACCTCCCGGAACAGGCCCGTGGATTTGCGCAGAATCTTTGACGGGATGCATCCGGTATTAAGACAGGTGCCGCCCAGGGCTCCGGCCTCCACCAGGGTGGTGTCGCATCCTTTGGCAGCGGCAAGGGCAGCGGCGGCATATCCTCCCGGCCCGGCCCCGATCACCACCAGGCGCAGTCCTTTGCCGGTCTCTTGGGCCATGGTTATTCCTCCAGCATGTTCAGATATTGGCCGGACAGGAGAAGATCCTGAAACTGATCCGGCTCCCCTGCCCTGAGTTTGAGCATCCACCCTTCCCCAAAGGGAGAGGAGTTGACCAAGTCAGGGGCGGACTCCAGGGCCGTGTTTACCTCGACAATCTCACCGCCCATGGGAATGAAGAGTTCGGAAACAGCCTTTACCGATTCCACAGACCCGAATTCCTCACCCCGGGAAAAACTGTCTCCCGGCTC
>JAKSAX010000042.1 GCA_022361395.1 Desulfobacterales bacterium
AAATCGGATTTCATAACCGGCTTCACCAAATATCCCTGAATACCCAGCTCAGCACTCTTCTCTTTATCTATCAAATCGCTGTAACCCGTGCAGATAATCACAGGGATATCGGCTCTCAGGCCCCGGATCTTCTTGATCAGCCGGATACCGGTCATATCAGGCATGGTCATATCCGTAATAAGTAAGTCAAATCTATACGGGTCTGCCCTGAATACCTCAAGGGCTTCAAGGCTTCCGGTTCTGCAGGTCACCCGGTATCCGAGCCGTTCAAGCATTAAACTTTCCATCTTCACAATGGCTTCTTCATCATCAACCAGGAGGATTCGTTCCGAACCTCCCGGCATTACTTTATTGGTGCCGGCAGTGGGGTCATTCTCCCCGGTTTCCATGACAGGCAGGTACAGGTGGACCTCAGTCCCTTTGTCCGGCTCACTGTAAATGTGAATATCCCCTTTGCAGTTTTTAACAATCCCCTGTACCACAGAAAGTCCTAATCCTGTGCCTTTTCCCTGTGATTTTGTCGTGAAATACGGATCAAATATTTTGTCCATTGTCTCTTTTTCAATCCCTGTCCCCGTATCGATGACCTTCAGGAGTGCGTACCTGCCCGGCGGCAGTTCATCAGTTGCCGCCGGACCCGGTCCGATCCGGGTCTGCCCAAGGAAGATAATTAACTGCCCGCCCGACTCCTGCATGGCATGGTAGGCATTTGTCGCCAGGTTCATTATAACCTGGTGGATCTGGGTGGGATCGGCAACCACCATACCGCAACCGGGATCAATCTCCGTCCTGATATCAATTGTCCTGGGGATTGTGGACCTCAGCAGTTTAAGGGCCTCTTTAAGGATGGGCTGAATCTTGACGGGTTTTAGTTTACGGGCCCTCTGGCGGCTGAATGTAAGGATTTGCCTGACCAGCTCCTTTGCCCTTAATCCGGCCTGGAGAACCTCTGTAATTCTTTCCTGCTCTGGGCTCGCCTCAGGCAGATCCTCCTGCAGCATTTCCGCATACCCCAGCAGGGGGAAGAGGATATTGTTAAAATCATGGGCAATACCACCGGCAAGTGTACCGATGGCTTCCATCTTCTGAGCCTGGAGAAGCCGTTTTTCAAGCTGGCTCTTTGCCTTTTCAAACTGTTTTATCTCAGTAATATTCCTGGAAATGCCGATAAGGCCGATGATATTGCCCTCATTATCCCTGTGGGGATTTTTGTTACTCAGCCAATAGGTCTTTCCATATGCGGTTTCCAGTTTCTCCTCCTGTACACATGCCCTGCCTGAACGAATGACATTTGAATCCACTTCATTGATGGCTTCGGCAGATTCAGGGGGAAACAACGCCCTGTCATTCCTTCCTATCACCTCATATTCAGGTTTGCCTATCGCCTCAAGGCATGCCTGGTTAGCCAGAACGTACTCCCCTTTTATATTCTTTAAAAAAATGGCATCCGTGGTTCCCTCGATAATGGTGTTTAACAATAAATTCCCATCCTGAAGGCGGTCCTCCGCCAGCTTCCGCTCATCAATCTCCTTTTTCAGGCTGTCATTGGCAAGATGCAGTTTTTTATACGATCTGCGAAGGGACTGCATGGTCGTATTGATGGCCTCAGTCACTAAATGGAGTTCGTCTTTTGCGTTTTTTTCCCCCTCCTGCCGTTTTAAAACCAGAAGCCGGTCCTCTTTCAGATTCAGTTTCCGGGTATAATCGGCAATCTGAATAAGATGCTTTCCGATCAAATTATAGAACAGGAAAAAAATAAATGCAGAGACCAGGAAGGTTTTAGCCCCCTGGCTTAACAGAATTATAACCGCTTTATCAATCAGGCGGCTGTAAACACGATCAAGGTCAGCATTTACATAACAGGTGCCAAGGTCAATATTCCGCTCCCTGTACATATAGGAGAGTTGAAACCGGCGCGATATTATATTATTCAGTTTTACCTGTCCGAATTTGAAAAGCTGTTCCTCCTCCTTTCTGATCTCCACATACCGGATATCAGGTATTTTCAGAATCCCCTTCATCTGGGTCTTTAATAATTCATGATCAACCACCCACAGGCTTTCGGAAATGGACTGCTGGTAACCGGCCTCAATCAGCTCAAGTTTATCCTCAAGCAGTCCCAGGTCTCTGGAATAGTCGAAGAAGAGCTGGGTCGCCGTCAACAGGAATGTAACGCAGGAGCTGAATATCAAAATGCCCACAATGAATTGCTTGGCAATACTATCCTTTCGGATAAAACGGACGAACATAGGCTGACCCCTCTTTACCCCGGTTTAAATCCACACGGCCTTACCTTACAGATCAGTTTCAACTTCATCCCAAAACCGTCTGATCTCTCCGTTTTGATCCATGGCTTCCAGAACCCGGGTTATTTTTGGTATCAACGCCTCATGACGCTTATGAAGATAATGGTATAAACGGACCTGCTCCAGTGGCGGTTCCAATATTTTTATCCGGGGCATATTCAGCTTCTTTTTAAGAACCAGACCATCCAGGTAAGGGACGACAACGATGTCGGTCCGGTCCATGTTCAGCATTTCCAGGGCAGCCCCGGACGATTTCGCCCGCTTTACCCTTAAACCGCCAGCATGTTTTTCCATCCCCTTAAACCCCCGTTTAAAGGTTACTTCATAGGGTTTTAAACTCTCCCATCCATCCACATCAAAGTTGACTGTTTTTGAAAAAACAGAAATTTTTAACTCTGCGATCATTACCGGTATCTGTATCAAATTCGGATACTGGTTTGTTAACCCGCTGATTCTGATCAGCTCACCATCCACCTGTTCCCCGTTATTGGCCTCAATCAGGGCCCTGGATGCAGGCAGCCGGACAAGCACCATGCTGACCCCCAGTTTTTCATAGGCCTTTTTTAACAAAAGGTTTGCCTTTACAACTGCGGTATCTTCTTCAAAGGTACTTATGGTGATGGTGTCCTGTGCGTGCAAAGGGCCTGCGGTAATGATCAGGCCCAGCAAAATCAAAATAAAGTATTTCCTGGGGATTTGTAACGGTATCATCTCTGTTTTTCCTCCCTGCAATGAATTCTATTTAAAAAAAACGGGCTGTGAAAAACTCACCATAAACAAAAGAACGAAAAGGGGATTCGTACATTGACGTCAAATGGCATGAGCCAGGATAATCCATATCAGGGCGTAAGGCAATTTTAATTTTCCCGGCAAACTTTCGGTAAGGCACCGGCACAAGTTATTGACATTTTATTGATTCTCAGCCACCCTAAAGGGTATAAATTTATCCTGATCACAGAAATAATTTTCTAATTCCAACAAGGCCCGGACAGAGCATTCCCGCTATTGATCCGGCTCTTCAATCGAAAGGAAATCCAATGAAAAAATCAATTTTTACAATTTTTGCTGTATTCATTTTTTCCGTATCCGCCGCAATTGCCCAGGATATACCCATCAAAGAGCTTGCCACAGGTTTTCAAGGGGCACAGTATACCTTCACTGTTTTTGGAGATACCCGTACATCTGCACTGGGATCCCTGGACGGCCATGATGCTGTCTTCAGCCTGGCAAGAAACCAGGTCTTTTTAAACGTGGGAGAGCAATTGAGCAGCAGGAAGGCGGCGTTTTCCCTTTTTACCGGCGATCTTATCTGGCAGGGGGGAAAACCCGAATACTGGGAGGAGCCGGTGGCCTATTTTCCAAAATCAATCCGGGAAAAAATATTTCCGATTCCCGGAAACCATGAGACCTGGCTGGATCCGCTGCTGAAAAATTACTTCTCCTTTTTTCCCCAGCTTGAAAATAATCACAGCTACTATTTCACCTGCGGCAACTCCCTTTTTCTGTCACTCTGCACCGGCGGTTATATCGGCGAATACAGTAAAAAACGGGCCTTTGCCCAGGACCGTGAATTCACCTGCATTAAAGCAGACTATGCCCAGCTGCAGCTCCCGCGGTTTCTGGAAAAACGGGCGGCAGATATGACAGCCGCGGGCACCCCCCTTAAAAATATCTTTGTCCAATACCATAAACCCTCATTTTCATACTACAAACACCCGCCGCTGGATAGAGAGAACGACCCGGTGGAAGCCCTTAAAGCCTTTGGCCGGAAAAACGCCACAGTACAGATGGTCGTATTTAACGGCCACAACCATACCACAGAACTGTACCAGCCGGCCGACAACATCAGCGTTCTGGTGGCAGGCGGCGGCGGGGCTCCCCAAAAGCGGCTTTCCAAAGACCTGCCCTCCGGCCCGGTTAAAAAGATCTATGAGGAAAAAGGGGTTAAGGAGGTTTTCTGGAGCGCAATCGGAACAACAACGGAAGACCGCACCCAGCGCGTCAACTACTGGATCGTTGATGTGGACAATACCGTCAACCGGGTAACCGTTACGGAAAAGGTGCTTACATTTGACAGCCGGGGACCGGTTTTTGTAGACGGACTGACCATTGTGAACGGTAAATTATAGGCAATCCGAAAATCAGTGCATATGGCAAATAACAAAAATATGTCCGGAACAGAATTTTGAGAGCCGCCACAACCCCGCAACATCGGGGGTAACCCTCCCCGCCCGGATAACCGGTTAAACAGGCGGCCGGGATCTCTGAGAGTATTTTATCCCGGCCGGCTCCGGTTGCACTTCAGGGCAAATTTCAACAGCCAGGCTAAAAATCATTGACAATAGCCCCTCACTTAACTTATGTGTACATCAATGTCTTCTAAAAGGAGGGGCAATGGCAAAGACAAATCTAGATGAATTTGCATATAAGGCGATCATTAATCTGATTCTTAAGAACCATTTCAAGCCGGGCGATTTCCTCCTTGAAACCGAACTGGCCAACTCCCTCGGACTCAGCAGAACCCCCGTCAGGCATGCATTAGGACAGCTCACAGCAGAAGGGTTCCTGGATAAAAAAAAGAAAAAGGGCTGCTTTATCCCCTCCCCCACACCTGAGGATGCCAGGCATGTATTCTACGCTAGAGAGCATATCGAAGGGGTCACCACAGCCTCTGCCGCAAGATATGCAACGGAAGAAGATGTCCTAAACCTGTACGACCTTGTTGAATCGGAAAAAAACGTAAAAGACCCCGGCACCCACGAGGCAAAACTCAACTATGTTCACCTCAATGAAAACTTTCACCTGAGCATTGCACGGATCAGCCGGAATAAATACCTTGAGCAGTACTGCCGGCACGCCTTCTGGCGGTCAAACGCCTATATATTCTTTTTTGACAAGTATTACAGCGGGTTGTCAGAAGACGGGCAGGTAACAGGTCCACGCCAGCATATGGAAATTGTCCGGGCCATTGAAAACCGGAACGAGGAAAAGGCCGGCAACCTGATGAAGCTCCATGTGAGAACCACGTTTGAACAATTGTTCCTGAAAATATAGTTTGGATGCAGCCTTTCAGTATGGAAAGGCATCTTTAGTTATGTACACATTAAAAAGCACCTGGGAGAGGAAAAATGAAAATTCTTGTTCTTGGCGGTTGTGGTATCCAGGGGAGAACCACTCTTTACGATCTGGCTTCTGATCCTCATATCACCCACATCATCTGTGCAGACATCCGGTTCGACGATCTTGAAAAAATAAAACCCTATACGGACATGGGTAAGATTTCCACTGTAACCGCGGATGCCGGGGATAAAGCCTCCCTGGTGGCCCTTTACAAGAAGGTCGATATTGTCATTGATCTTCTCCCCAAGGAATTTAAAACCTTTGTCTATGAGGCTGCCCTGGAAACCGGCGTGGACGTGGTCAACACCAATTATGCCAAAAATCCGGGGGACCTGGACAGCCGGGCAAAGGCGGCCGGCATCGCCCTCATGCCTGAGTGCGGCCTGGATCCAGGGATTGATCTTGTCATTTACGGGGATGCGGCAACCCGGTTTGATGAACTCCATGTCATCAACTCATATTGCGGGGGATTCCCGGAAAAGTCCGCTTGCACCAATCCCCTGAATTACAAGCTGTCATGGATATGGAAGGGCGTATTGAGTTCAACCATGCGGGAGGGCAGGATCATCCGGGACGGAGAGATCATTGATATCCCGGCGTTAAACCAGCATGACCGGGAATTCATCCATCCGGTTGAATTCCCGGGGCTCGGTACCTTGGAGGCGATTCCCAACGGGGATGCCGTCCATTTCACGGACCTGATGGGAATCACCGGGGCAATCTCGGAAACCGGGCGTTACTCTCTCCGCTGGCCCGGCTGGAGCGATTTCTGGAGACCGCTGAAGCAGCTGGGATTTTTAAATGACCGGCCGGTGGAAGGGCTTGACTGCGAGATTACCCCCCTGGATTTCCTTGATAAGCTTCTGGGCCCCCAACTTGAATACCGGGCGGATGAAAAAGACCTGACCGCCATGATCAATATATTCGAAGGGGTAAAAGACAATAAACAGATCCGGTTTACCAGCACCATGCTCATTGAAAGAGACCTTGAAACCGGTATTACGGCCATGAGCAAGGGGGTGGGATATACCGCCGCCATTGTCGCACGGATGATTGCCGGGGGAAAGATCAGGGAAAAGGGAGTATTGTCCCCCCTGAGGCACATCCCTGCAAAGGATTTTATGAACAGCCTTAAAAAACGAGGCATAAAAATTAAGGAGGAGACAACGGTAATAGACTAAAGCAAGACGCGTTGGCAATACATACATCAACCCGAAAAGGAGAAAAAAATGAAGAAAAAAGCGATTTTGTCATTGGTTTTCGCCCTGTTTTTAACTGCACTCTTTACCGGTGCCGGCTTTGCAGGAACGCTATCGGAAATTGTTAAACGGGGAGAACTTCGCGTGGCGGTTCAGTCCGGTGCCGCACCCTATGCCTTTGTTGACAGAAACGGGGAACATGCCGGTTCCATGATCGACTTCACAAAGGGAATGGCAGATGCCATGGGTGTAAAACTCAAGGTATTGGACTTTGACTGGGACGGCCTGATCCCGGCGCTTTTATCCGGAAAGGCGGATATCCTGGCCGCAGACATGACACCCACGCCGAAACGCGCCCTGAAAATCTCCTTTACCGATCCCTGGATCGAGGTTCAGCCCTGTGTGTTCACCAGCACAAAAAAAGATTACCAGACCCTTGAAGATGTGAACAAACCTGAGGTCACCGTGGGAGTTCTTCTGGGGTCCACCGGTGAAACCATTGCCAAGAAATACCTGCCCAATGCAAAGATAAAATCCTACAAAGGCGGCGGCAGAATGATCGTTCAGGCCCTGATCGCAGGCCATGTGGATGCCGGTGTCAATGACGACCTTGCCGTCCTCACGGTTCTTCCGGATTTCCCGCCCGACTCCATCCGTCTCCTGGACAAACGCCTGGGACAGGGAAAAGACCCCCTTGCCTTTGCCATCCGTCATGAATCCGTGAACCTGTGGCAGTGGATCAACCTCTACTTTTCCACCATCCGGGGCAACGGGGAATATGATAAGAATATCTCCTACTGGCTTGAAGGAACGGAGTGGAAAAAGGATCATTGATCCCCAGCCCGCTGTATCACTTTAGTTAACCAGTCAGGGCGGCTCCCCGGGAACCCGGGGGGCCCCTGATTTACTAAACGGATGGTATCATGCTGACTGATTTTAATTTCAGAGTCATATTTGAGTATCTGCCCCTTTTTCTTAGCGGCCTGAAGGCCACTTTTTTTATCTCCATTGTGTCCATCGCCCTGGCCCTGGCAACAGGCATCATTGCCTGCGCCTGCCGGATTTCACCCCTAAAGGTTTTAAAATTCCCGGCCATTGCCTATATTGAAATTATCAGGTCCACGCCCCTGCTGGTCCAGATCTACTTTCTATACTTCGGCCTGCCCACACTGGGCCTGAGGATTCCTGAAATCCAGACCGGTATCCTCGCCCTCATGCTCAACTCCGGAGCCTATATTGCCGAGATTATCCGGGCAGGCATCAACTCCGTGGATGAGGGGCAGATTGAGGCCGGCATCTCTTCGGGCCTGAACTATGTCCAGCGGATGCGCTTTATTATCCTTCCCCAGGCCCTGGGGGTCACCATCCCCCCGCTGCTGGGCCAGGCCATTGTCCTGGTAAAGGATTCGGCACTGCTCTCCCTGATCTCTGTGGCCGAACTGACCCGGTCGGGCCAGCTCATGACCTCTGAGCGGTTCATGCCCGCAGAGGCCTTTTTCACGGTGGCCTTCTTCTATATGTGCATCTACTTTGTTCTCAAGGCGCTGGCGGAATGGTCCCAGAAAAAACTGATCTTCAGGGAGGCATATTGATATGATGGCATTTTACTTCAGCCGGCTCATGGAAATCTTTCCCTTTTTTCTCAAGGGCCTTTGGATGACGGTTCAGATCGCCTTTATCAGCCTTATAACATGCACCCTTCTGGGATTTATCCTGGGTATTTTCCGGTCCGGCCGTAATGTGATCCTTAAACGGCTCATCGGCGTTTATGTCTCATTTGTCAGGGGAACCCCCTTTGTGGTTCAGGTTTTCATCATCTTCTTCATCCTGCCGGAATGGGGAATACAATTGGAAGCCTTTCCGGCGGCATTGCTGGCCATGGCCATCATGGGATCGGCCTTTATCTGTGAAATCGTTGCCGGCGGCATTGCCTCCATACCCAGGGGACAATGGGAGGCGGCGTCCTCTTCCGGGCTCACCATGATCCAGCAGCTGCGGCTTGTGATTCTGCCCCAGGCCATGAAGGTTATCCTGCCGCCCCTGGTGGGACAATATGTCCTCCTGATAAAGGACACATCAGTGGTGTCGGTTATCGGCGTAATGGAACTGACCCGGGTGGGATGGGTCACCGTGGTCAGGATTCCCGAAGGGCTCATGGTCTTCTCCCTGGTCGGGCTTCTCTACTTTGTAATTTCATATCCCCTGATCCTGCTTTCAAATTACCTGGAACGCAGAATGGCAGTTTAACAATAAGGATACGCCATGGAAAATATGATCGAATTTAAAAATGTGAACAAATGGTATGGCAAGCTCCATGTACTGAACAATATCAACCTCCGGATCCCCAAAGGGGAAGTCCTTGTCATCTGCGGCCCCAGCGGGTCGGGCAAGTCAACCTTAATCCGCTGTATCAACCGGCTCGAAGGGATTCAGGAGGGAGAGATTATTGTCAACAGCACCCCGGTCCATGACAGGTCTGCAAACCTGACCAGGTTGAGGGAGGATATCGGGTTCGTGTTCCAGCAGTTCCACCTCTACCCCCACATGACCGTCATGCAGAACATCACCCTGGCCCCCGTGCATGTAAAGAAGATGAGCAAATCAAAAGCTGAAAAAATAGCCATGGAAGAGCTGGACCAGGTGGGGCTCACCGATAAGTACGGGTCATATCCCACCCAGCTGTCCGGCGGCCAGCAGCAGCGGGTGGCCATTGCCCGGGGCCTTGCCATGTCCCCCGAGATCATGCTGTTTGACGAACCCACCTCAGCCCTGGATCCCGAAATGATCGGCGAGGTCCTGGACGTCATGGTAAACCTGGTTTCCGAAGGCATGACCATGTGCGTGGTCACCCATGAAATGGGGTTTGCAAAAAAGGTGGCGGACAGGGTATTGTTCATGGATGAAGGCCAGATTGTCGAGACCGGCAGGCCGGATGATTTTTTTGATAATCCGCAGACTGAGCGGGCTGAAAGTTTTATCAGCATGATACTCACCCACTAACCATACGGAGGGCATCCCATGAAATCAGACACCCTGCCAAGGTTTCCCCTGGCTGAGTTCCCCACACCGGTTCATCACCTTGAATCATTCTCAAAACAGCTCAACGGCCCTGCCATTTACATGAAACGGGATGATCTAACCTCCCTGGGGATGGGCGGCAACAAGACAAGAAAACTGGAGTTTCTCATCGGAGAGGCCCTTGAACAGAAAAAAGAGACCCTGGTAACCGCCGGAGGCCTCCAGTCCAACCATTGCCGCCTCACAGCTGCCGCTGCAAAAAAGGCTGGCCTTAACTGTCACCTGGTCCTCAGCGGCACCGAACCGGGCGCAGCCAACGGCAACCTCATTCTGGACAAAATATTCGGTGCAAGAATTCACTATTGTGACAGGGCGGAGAGGGATGAAACACTCTGCCAGGTGGCAGATGAACTTGAAACCGCGGACAAACACCCCTATGTCATTCCCGTGGGAGGATCCAACAGTACAGGGTCCGTGGGCTACGTAAACGCCATGCTGGAACTTGACGCCCAGCTGAAAGAGGCGGGCATCCGGCCGGATGCCATCGTATTTGCCACAAGCTCCGGCGGTACCCAGGCCGGGCTCACCCTGGGGGCAAAAATCACAGGGTTCAGGGGCCGGGTACTCGGCATGAGTATTGACCAGACAAAAACCGGGAACAACCCTTTTCCGCCTGTACTAACTGAGATTGCAAACGGAACTGCCCGGCGTTTAAACCTGGATATACGGCTCACGGAAAAAGACTTCCCGCTCAACTGTGATTACCTGGGGGCAGGCTATGCCGTGCCCGGCGACCTGGAATTCAACGTCATCAGGGACTTGGCCCGGCACGAGGGGATCCTGTTAGGTCCTGTGTACACGGCCCGTGCCATGGGTGGCCTGGTTGATCTCATACAAAAAGGCGTATTCAAAAAAGGCCAGACCGTGCTGTTCTGGCATACCGGTGGAACGCCGGAGCTGTTTGCCTGGGCAGATCAGATAGAAAATAAAATGTAAGGATGAAAACGGAAAAGCCCTGCCGCTTGATACACGACAGGGCTTTTCACATATTAACAGGGACATTGGCTGTAAAACTATCCCCCTTTGCCGGTCGTCCGCTTAATATACCTTTCTTTTTCAATGGAATAAAAGGGAAGCAGCCCTTCCCCTTTTGCCACGGAGTCATAGAGATCAACCCCTTTTTCATGGATCATTCCCAACTTCTCCATGACACGCCGGGATGCGGTGTTGTCATTATCAGTTACCGCATATAAACGGGTGATTTCCGGCTTTGCAAAGATCCAGTCCACACATGCCGTCAATGCCTCCGAAACAAATCCTTTACCCCAATATGATTTCCCCATGGCATAGGCAATTTCCGGTCCCGCATCCTTAATCTGCCCGGGAATAAAACCGCAGTATCCCATAAACCGGCCGTTTGCTCCCGGTTCAATATCTCCGGTGCAGACCGCCCAGATGCCGAATCCGAATTCATCCCGGGGTTTGATAAAATCCCTAAGATATCCCCGGGCAACCTCCCGCTGCCCTTCAGGGGTTGACACCTGATCGGAATAGGGCAGCCAGTGCATCACATCCATATCAGCCATGATTGTTTCAACCATGGCATCCTCATCCGACAGTGACAGGGGCCTCAATATCAGCCGTTTTGTTTTCAGCGTTGGAATCATAAATACCTGTATCTATTTTATTTTCGAATCTTGTCCAGGTTTAAGAAAGGCAGGGGGGATGTGGTGTTCGGATCCAGGATAATCAGGTGGTTCCCCTCCTGGAGCTCTTTTAAAACATTCATGCTCTCAAGTTTCAAATATCCCTCCAATGTTATGGCATCAATGATCTTGCGTTTGGCTTCCGCTTCAGCCTCTGCCCTTACGAGGATGGCCTTGGCCTCTATCCTGGCCGCTTCCAGCTGTGCATTGGCACCGATCAGCATAACCTCTTTCTTTTTATTGGCCTGGATCAGTTCCGCCCGTTTTTCAGCTTCTGCCTGGGCCTCTTTCCGCTCCTGATCGACTTTGAATTTTTTAAGCTCCTCTTTTGCCTTTTCTGCAGCCTGGGCTGCCTCTTTCTTTCTCATTACCGCATCTGTAATAATACTGGGAAGCGTGACCTCCCTGATAAGCAGCTTTTCAATTTTTATCCCTTTTTTCGCAAGGGAGGAAAGACCTGAAAGCAGCTCTTCCTGGATTCTTTGCTGTACGGCCTGTTCATAAAAATTTTCAGCCCTTGGCACACTCTTGCCGATCTCACGCATCTGGCTTCTCAAAAGCGGCATCATATGGACCTCTATCACTTCCCTGGGCGTACCTGTCTCCTTAAGCATAACAGGTGCCTGCTCTTTAATCAGCCGGTACTGGATGGAGAGGTCAAACCGGGTAATCAGCTGGTCACTGGAAGGAACCCCCATTGACTCTTTATGGGTTTTCTGCCTTGCATCAAACAGGGTGATTTTAACAAGGGGATTGATGATGTGAATACCTTCGGTATAAATACTGGTCTGGACTTTTCCAAAAAGGGTGCCCACGCCCACGTGCCCTGCAGGTATGGTCGTAAAAAACCGGGTGATAAAAAAGAAAGCAACAAGCAAAACGACAACAGCGCCGATTCCCATGGGAACCAGGTTCCGCTTCACTTTTTTTGATGGTCCGGCCTTCTTTTCAACAACAGCCTCAGATTGGTTAAAGTCTGCATCCGTGCTCACTTTGGTTCTCCTTTTTAACGATTCCGTTGAAAAAATATTGTTTATGAAATTTACTATTATCTCTTTAAAATCTAACAAAAGATCACTGCCTGATGAAAGGTTGAATCCAATTCCGGATTTTAAGCTTTGACCACTCCTTTCAGCAACCCGCACAATCAATCCAGCCAGTTTATCACACAGATAGGCGCCTGTTTTAGCAACAAACCGAATAAGCAATACCCCGGCAACCAAAAGGACAGGAATTGATATCAGTGTAATTATTACCGGAAGCATATTGGATTATGTCAGTTGCGACAACGACTCTTCCAGGGACGGCTTCAGGTATTTTTTTCCGGTATACTCCCCGATAAACATAATCTGGCGTTTGTCCTGCCGGGAAGATGCCGCGATATGCACCCAGGCGGGCCGGCCATAATCATCGCCATATTCATGTATGACCTGATCAACGTCTAGTTCATCCAGATGAATACATATAAAAGCAAAAAGGTAGCCGTTTGGGTTCACATCCGCTCTCAAATTTTTCCCCGTTATTTCCCGAACCCTGTCTGCAATGTCTCTTCTTAGCGATACCGCTGCAGGACTTTCCAAAAATCGGGGTGAAAGCGAGCAGTCAGCTGCCTCTCCATAACAATGCTGTGAGGTCGTGCTGCCGCCGACTTGGGCATTCAGCCCGGGAGACCTGTAGCCTGAGCTGATGCGGATGGGAAACCCCAGGCGTTCCCGAATCGGCTGCAGCGCGGTTTCAACCAAATATGTCAGATTCTCAATGACCTCTCCCGGCGGGTTTTCCTGTTCCCTTTTCAATTCGGGCTGCCGCTCAGCAGTTCCGGAGCGTAGCAATTCCCCCAAAGAAAAATTGTTCGATAGTTTCATACCCAGATCCGCCATAAGACCTCCTTTGAATGGATGATTTATTGGATAGCTTATGTGGTTATTTGCGTAATTTTATTTAAGACCGGGATAAAAGGCGCTTCAAGCTTACCGGTCCTTTTTCAGAAATTCATTATTCGTACTTACCAAGTGCAAACTGGTCAATTACCCAGAGCCAGCTTCCGTCCGGCTGGCGTCTGGCAACTTCAGCAGTGATGTCTCCGTTACTGAGCTTTGACGAGGTAAGAGAGAGATCTCCGCTGGTGAGCGCTTCTGCCTGGTTGCTGGGTGCCAGTTTCGGCCGGTCTGCTAAAAAGTCGACAAAAAACGCCCTGATCCGGTCAATTCCCGCGGCAATTTCTCCTGAACCGTCAGTCAGCACGGCATCCGGTTCATAAAGTGCCACCAGCCCCTCTACATCTCCGGCATTGGCACGCTCAACAAAATATTTCTCTAAATCATTTGGTTCTTTTGCCGGTTCATACATCATTTCAAAATCCGGTTTTATTGGTTCGTCCGGCCGTTGAACGGATCTGCTGCTCAACTGCAAATTCGCATACACTGTCGCCCCTGCCGATTGAACGCCGGATGACCACCTCAACCTCTTTTTTTGCGACTCTTGAAAATATGGTCTCCAACATACCTTTTGAGCAGAGGCATTGTACCGGATGCAGTTCGATTAGGCCAGATCGAACAAGGGGGCAGCCGCATTCATGGAAAATGCCTTTCACATGGCCGTCAACCAATTCCCATCCGCCCACCAGGCCTCTTGATTTGCGAAGAGTATTCCAGCCATCAACAAGATCCTGGATGGAATTTATCCGGTGACCTATGCTGTCTTCACATAAGGTCAGTATATCAGAAACACAGCCTTTCCCGGCCTGCTTCATTACAAGGTTTTTAGCATCTTCACCCAGGAGGTCTATACTGTCATGTATACTCCCGACCCATCTTTTATTTTTTTCTATTGGAATATTCATATGTGCTGAATCTATATCCGGTTGCAGCCGGAAAATCAATCGGGGAAATCCTGATTTTTAACATAAGGAATTTATTTCCCCCATTTTATCCCCAGAGGAAAATCAGGCCATGGCAATCAGTATTTGCTTCAGACCCAACCACCTGTTAATTAAGAGAAAACCGAAAACACTTATCTTAGGCATAATTACTGCTTGCTATATCCCTAACCGTTTACACATAAGTTGAAAAGGAAGCTGAACGTGACCTCAATCTCAATCGACTACCACAAATTGCTCTCTTCCGGAAACAGTTTTGAACCTACTAAAAATACCGCAGTCTCAACAGATATAAAGAAAGAGTTCAATTTCGATCAAGCCCTTCAACTCTCCTTTGAGAAAACAATGTACACCACGCCCGATGGAGATGATAGAAACATAGACTTTAAGGATGAAGCCCCACTCCTGGTTGATGAGTCCATATTTCCGGCATTCCTGTCTGATCCCGTTGCCCGGGGACAGGTACGCCAATCCCTGGTTATTTATAATGATGACGGAGAGGTAAGAGGATGCCTTGATGAAGACAATGAAATCGGATCCATCTGTGACTGGGTCGTCATCAGCCTTCACCGCAAAGCTGATGGAGACATTGAGCAATTCAAAAGGCTTCTTGAGGAAAACGGTTTTACAATAAAAACCTATTCCAACGGACAAGGCCCGACTTACGCGGAACTCTTTGAAAAGATGCACGGAATGGAATATTCAGACTGGCATCCAGCGCGTTAAGTTATTGAGCGCCGGTGTGCCCAGGCATTGACCATGATGTCAGAAAATAATCCGGGCGTTTTTACAGAGAGAGGTTCGCGGAGCACGACAGAGAACAGCCAAAAAAACGCTGGCGGGCAAGCCGCATATATCTGCATTCTTTTTTGGAGCGGGGGGCAGATTAAATTTTGGAATGCTTGTGTGGCATGCCACATTCCGGCAAACCACAGACGGTGAATTATGAAACCAATAATTAAGAGGGCCGTTGAACACCTAAAATATCCATGAGTTCAAGAACGCTCGGGTCTGCAAGCAACTTCTCTCTAAAGTGTTGGTGTAGCCTTTTGTTATCGCCTTCAGCCTGAAGTACTTTTTCATTATAATTTCTTTGAGTTATGCCGAGTTCCTCTTTTGCTTCAGCGTAATAACTATCTATTTTTTTACCATATTCCATTAGCTCACTGTTGTACTTTGAGATGAATTCAAGATTGTCACGCATTGTCTGGTTTGCAGTCATGTTATTACTTCTGAAACTATTCAGACGCTGCTGTTCATTACCGGTAATGTACCCATCAGCATGAAATTTATCCTGCATCTGAAAAAGCTGCCTTGTTTCTTCAACAGCCTGGCCCGATATTGATAAATCCGTTTGTTTCGGATAGTACTGAGAAAGCCATGATGGCATTCTGAACTTTTCGTAATCCTTTAGGCTGGCATTTTCTGATGCCTTCATTCCCTCGGCAGAAAGGGTCACTTTATCCTTGCTGTTGTCTGATAAACGTGTCCCCCCGGAAGGATATACTGAACTGGATGAACTCTTTGACAGGATGTTTTGTGCGTTGTAGAGGTAAGTATTTTGTACATCAGAAATATTCATTATTCCTCCTCCTTGCATGTAAATTTTATTAAACAATTGCAATTTTTAAGCCATATTAAAAGAACTAGCACTGCATGCACCATAATCAACGGCCGGAGAGGTCTTTTGGATGAATAATGAATATTTTTAATATGTATGATTTGGTCTTTTTTTCCACATCTGCGGAAAATATTGCCCCCCTAAGAAATGATAATCAGCAAAAAAATGCACCAGATTTAACAATGACTTTCAAGTTCTATCAAATGCAAAAAGGCCTCTGCGGTCAAAGGGGGCAGCCCTTGGGGGGCCGCTCCCTTTACCTACAGGCGGATCACATCAGGAGGGCGCGCTTTTAGATCGCCTGGGGCGCCTTTGGAAGAGCGAGAGCACCCAGACAAAGAATACCGGTGCAAAAAACACCCCCAGTAGGGTGGCGGCGAGCATCCCGCCGATGACCCCGGTGCCGATGGCCCGCTGGCTGGCAGCGCCGGCCCCGGAGGCTACGGCCATGGGCACCACCCCCAGGATAAAGGCCATGGAGGTCATGATGATGGGCCTAAACCGGGTCCTGGCGCTGATCACTGCCGATTCCACCAGGCTG
>JAKSAX010000041.1 GCA_022361395.1 Desulfobacterales bacterium
AAGGCCCGCCATATCCTGGCAGTCATCCATCCCCCGGTGCTTGACCTGCTCCACCACAGCTTCGGGGCCCGGCAGATCGGCTCGCCGTTCCAGGATCCCCATATGAAAGTGGAGATGCTGCCGATCCACGTCAGTGTGGATGAAATCCTGGAAAGGTATCCGGTTTCCGGAGACAGCGGTTCCCGGAACAGCCGGGAAACCGGTAAATTCCAATTCATCGAGCAGGCCTATTCCAGGAACCTGGGGATACTCACCCCGGCTGAACAGGAAAAAATCTTCAACTCGCGAATCGCCATCCCCGGCCTCGGCGGTGTGGGCGGCCAGCACCTGATCACCCTGGCCCGGACCGGCATAGGCAAATTCACCCTTGCGGATTTTGACACTTTTGAAGTCAAAAATTTTAACCGGCAGTACGGGGCCAGGATGTCCAGCCTGGACCGCCCCAAACTGGATGTCATGGTTGAAGATGCCCTGGACATCAATCCCTTCCTGGACATCAGGCAGTTTCCCCAAGGGGTCAGCCCTGAAAACATTGATGAGTTTCTTGAGGGTGCGGACCTGGTGGCCGACGGCATGGACTTTTTCAACATCGACATCCGGCGGCTCATCTTCAACCGGGCCAGAGAAAAAAAGATACCCGTTATCACGGCAGGGCCCCTGGGTTTCAGCACAGCCCTGCTGGTTTTCATGCCGGACCAAGGCATGGGATTTGATGAGTATTTCAATATTTCCGACGACCTTGAACAGACTGAAAAACTGATCCGCTTCTTTGTGGGGCTGGCCCCCAAGGCGACACAGGCCGCCTATATTGACCCCGCCAGCATCACCATGTCCGGGGAGCAGGGCCCCTCCGCAGGGGCGGGATGCCTGATCTGCAGCGGGGTGCTCACTGCCGAGGCCGTGCGGATCCTGCTCGGTAAAAAGGGGATCAAGCCCGCCCCCCATTATTTCCAATACGATCCCTTTTCACGCCGGTTTCACCTGAACCGCCTGCCCATGGGCAACCGGCACCCTGTCCAGCGGCTCAAAACCGGGATTATCTCCAGAAAGCTTGAAGCGGCTCTGCCCCTGGCCATCCCCCCAAGCCCGGCATACACCCCGGACACCTCCCTGTCTGATACCGTTATCCCCTATCTGATCAATGCCGGGTGCCAGGCCCCGTCAGGGGACAATTGCCAGCCCTGGTCATTTACCCGCGATGATTCCGGTATAACCCTCTGCCTCACCCCGGATGCAGACACCTCGTTTTTCAACGTCAACCAGAGCGCCTCTTACATCGCCTGCGGTGCTGCCGTTGAAAACATCTGCCTGGCCGCCACCCGGTATAATCTCTCTTCACAGGTCACCTGGCTGCCGGAGCCGGAAAACAGGGATGCCGTGGCCCGGATAGACCTTACGCCCGGAGATCTGCCGGAATCCCCCCTGGCCCGTTTCATCTGGACCCGGCATACCAACAGGACCGCCTATACCGGAGACCCCATCCCGGACAGTGATATTGAAGCGCTCAACAGCAGTATCAGCGGTATTCCCGGGGCAAGGCTGACCCTGATCAGGGACAGGGCCGGGATACGAAGCCTCTCCGGCCTGATATACGAGGTGGATACCATCAGGTCCCAGCGCCGGGATCTGCATACCCACCTGATGAAAATGATCCGGTTCACCCCTGACCGCGCATTATTGGAACGGGACGGCCTGCCCCTGAAAAATCTTGAGGCCGGCAGGTCAGGCGAAACCATCCTGAAGCTGTGCCGCCCCTGGGCTGTGATGCACCTGGCCAACCGCATGGGCTTGGGACGGATGGTAGCAAAAACCGCAGCCAGGTGGACCCGCCAGAGCTCGGCAATGGGGCTGCTGACCATCAGCGGCAGGAATACAGAGGCCAGGCTCACCGGCGGCCGCGCCCTGGAACGGCTATGGCTCACCGCCACCCGCCAGGGGCTCTCCTTCCAGCCCATGACCGCAGCCACCCTGTTCAGGGAGCGCTGGGAATCCGGGTTGAAAGACTCGTTTTCAATGTCCCACCAGCAGCGCCTCGGAAAGATCTGGCCCCTTTAC
>JAKSAX010000040.1 GCA_022361395.1 Desulfobacterales bacterium
CTGTTTTTATTTTATATAGTTGCACTGTTGCTCTCAAACCTGTCTGTCGGGCTGGCCGGCAATCCCTTCACAACAAAACCGGAAAAGAACAATAAGGTGATGACGTCACCGGTTAAAAGTGAATATTTGATTAAAATCGTGTTCTGGCAGCATCAGCTACGGGAAAAAATGTCCAACCTTATGCGGGAAGTCAAATCAGAAAAAAAGATAATCCCGGTTTTCTTATTAACCGTGTTTGCATTTTTCTATGGTGTCATCCATTCAGCAGGGCCCGGGCATGGAAAAGCCGTGGCATTGTCTTATATATTGACCTGCAAGCCTAAGATCTCCCAAAGCCTGATCTTTGGAAACCTGGTTGCGCTTACCCATGGTTTTTCAGGAATTATTCTTGTTCTGATCGTCAAATTCATTTTAGATGCCAGCATCACAAAATCCTTGGAAACCACCATCTATGCCACCCGGATCATCAGTTACTCTCTGGTCAGCATGATGGGCGTGTTTCTCTTCTTAAAGGGCCTGAAGAGCTGGTTTAGAAAAGCATCTGTCGCCAACCAAACACAGGCACGCCTGTTCACAGGGCCGTTCGCCACCGCTCTTGTCGTTGGGCTGATCCCCTGCCCCGGTGTTGTCATGGTCATGCTGTTTGCCATTTCACTGAATTTAACCTGTTTAGGGATTCTATTAGGCACCTGTATTGCCGCTGGAATGGCAACGACAATTACAGTGGTCGTTCTGGCCGGAATGTCCGGAAAATCCCTAATTCTCAAGCTGTCCGACCGCCAGAAAAAACTACGGGCTATTCTTGAAAACTCAATTGAGACCATTGCAGGGTTTGTTGTGGCCGCTTTGGGACTTATCCTGATGCTGGCAAATCTATAACAGTCACCTATCCCGAAAAATTTTAACTGTAGCCCATTAAGAATTTTGAACTAACTATTTATGCATACACTACCTTTATCATTTTTAACAAAAAAATTCTAATTAGCCTATGTTTTTAGTTGCAGCTAAATTTATTTTGAGTTATATAATTTCTCTCAAAGATTCACAGCGGTGTACGGTGGTGTGTTACCTCCGGCACCGGTTAAATTATTGTTCTTATTTTCCCTTAAATCGGGAGGACTTCAGTGTATAGATCTAATTGTATAATCACCCTGGCAGGTATTCTTGGCCTGCTGCTTATTCCTCTGGGAACGGTTTTGGCCGAAAAACCCATCAGCACCGCCATCAGAGATGATATTTCCCGGACCATGGCCGTGGATAAAAAAGTACAGGACATGAAAGCCGGCTGGTCAGAGCAGTCCAAAGAGATGACTGACAAACTGGAAAGGCTTGAGCAGGAGGCAGAGCATCTTGAAAAAAAACTTGAGAAAATCAACCTCCGGCTGACCCTGGAAGAAAATAAATATGCGGAAAACCTGCGCAGGGAAAAAGAGACTGCCAGGGTAAAGGCAGAGATTGGCATTTTCCTGGATTCGGTGCTGGAACGGCTTGAATCAGCCATAGCATCGGATCTGCCCTTCCTCCCCGGGGAACGGCAGGGACGCCTTGCCGACCTCAAGAAAATGATGGTGGATCCCCGGGAGTCATCGGCGGAAAAATTCAGGCGGGTATTCGAAGCCCTCCAGATAGAGGCTGAATACGGCACCACAGTTGAAGTGACCCAGGAAACCATTGACCTGGACAATACACGGGTCCTGGCAGATATATTCCGCCTGGGGCGGGTTTCCCTGTTCAGTCAGACCATTGACGGAAAAAAAAGCGCTGTATTTGATCCCCTGGAAAAGACCTGGCAGCCTTTGCCCGAAGAGACCAACCGGGACATATCCCGCGCCATTGCCATGGCACGGCTTGAACGAAGTATAGAACTTACAAAACTCCCCCTGGGAAGGATAGTTACACAATGAAAACCCTGATTTCAACACTGTTCATTCTGATGTTCACCCTGTCCGTGACAACACTGCCGGCCCAGGCAAGGGATCTGCGTGAAGCTGCCGTGGAAGCAAAGAAGCAATTGGATGCATCACGGGAAAAAGACAAGACCGTTCAATCGGAAATCCGGACCGACAGGGCAAAACTCACCGAAAAAATCCGGCTGCTGTCCACAAGAACCGCCGCCCTTAAACAGGAAATCGAGACAAAAACCCAACACATTGTCCGCCTCACAGGGGAGAATGCCAGACTGGATGAAAAGGCGGCACAGCAACAGGCAGAACTCAATGAGCTTTCCGGTGCTGTCCGGGTGGCGGCTGGCAACCTCAACGCCCTGCTCACGGCTTCGCCCTATACGGTCCAGTATCCTGAACGGCAGGCCCGCCTTAAGCCCATCCTGGATACCAGCCGGTTTCCGGGCATAGATGACATGACAGCCGTGGCAGACCTTTTCCTGGAGGAAATGGCCCTGGCTGCCGGGATTGATGCCACAACCGCCACCTTTATTTCCGATACCGGCGAAAAGGTGGAAGGCCGTGTATTGACCCTTGGCGGCTTTACTTCTGCATACCAGCTCGGTGACAAAACCGGATTTCTGGAATACTCCCAGGACACCAACCAGCTTTATGCGCTGTCTGCCCTGCCTTCACGAAGTGTCCGGAAAAACCTGGCCCGATATATGAATGGAGAGACCGACCGGGTGTACATTGACATCTCCAGGGGCGGGGCTCTGAAACAGATCACCCACAGGCAGAGCTTCAGGGACCAGGTTGAAAAAGGAGGGATGCTGGTCTGGCCCATCCTCGCCCTGGGTGTGTTTGCCGTTGTCATCGGTATTGAACGCACCCTGTTCCTGGGACGGGTTCACTCCAACACGGACAAGGTCATGGGCCGGGTGAACGAACTGGCTGCCGGCGGGGCCTGGGAAGACTGCCACAACATGGTGGGCAAAAAGAAAATCCCGGTTTACAACGTGTTGCGGGCCGGACTCAATGCAAGGAAGGAAAACCGGGAGACCCTGGAAAGCATTCTCCAGGAATCTATCCTTAAAGAAATGCCCCGGCTGGAACGCTTTCTGCCTATGCTGAATATCATGGGTGCCATTGCGCCTCTCCTTGGACTTCTGGGAACGGTGACCGGTATGATTTCCACTTTCCACGTGATCACCCTTTACGGTACGGGCGATCCCAGGATGATGTCCGGCGGCATCTCCACCGCCCTTGTCACCACCATGCTCGGTCTTGCAGTGGCCATTCCCATCATGCTGCTTTACACCTTCCTGTGCCGCCGTGTGGAACATGTAATCGGAGATATGGAAGAAAAGGCCGTTGCCCTGACCAACATCATTTTCAGGGAGGTCAGGGCATGACGAATCTGGTTTCCGATATCGTTGCCTATCTGAGCCAGGGCGGTGCCGTTATGATCCCGCTGATGGCCTGCTCCCTGATCATGTGGAGCCTGATTCTGGACAGGGTCCTCTTTTTTTCCCGCCTGGAACGAAAGGACATTGAACTCCATGCACTGGTCAGGATACTGGACCCTGAGCCTGCCGCAAAATGCCTTCTGCCTAAGACAGCAAGGGGGCCCCGGACAAACCTGGTGCGCCACCTTCTGGCCAACCGCACACGGGATCCCCTGGTGGACAAGAGAATCATTGACCAATGCGCCATGGCCATGACCCCCGGCCTGGAACGCTACCTCGCCGCCATCGCCGTACTCGCAGCCGTGTCGCCGCTGTTCGGACTCCTGGGAACGGTAACGGGCATGATTACAACCTTTGAC
>JAKSAX010000493.1 GCA_022361395.1 Desulfobacterales bacterium
AGAGCACAACCGGCAGAAGAAAGCAGACCAGGGCCAGGGATATTTTATTTGATTTATTCATCGGATTGAAAGCAGATTCCTGAAGTTGGGTCCCATCCGATTGTAAGCCTGTCGTCGGGACGGATATGATCAAACTGCCTGTTCTGGGGAAGGGAGACCAGAAGCTCGGTATCCCCGTCAGACGGGGTGACCAGAAGCCGGCTTGCGGCACCGTCAAATAATATGGTTTTCACGGTCACATCAAACCGGTTGAGCCCGGAAAGGGACGGATCCGGCTGGATGATCATGGCCTCGGGACGGATAAAGAGATCGGCCCGGTCCCCCCTGCTCACCCGGCCGTTGAGTTTTGTACGGAACAGCCGGCGGTCTTCGGTTTCGATCTCGGCGATCCCGGCATCACAATTGACCACTTTTCCGGACCAGGTATTGTTGTCCCCCACAAATTTTGCCACAAAAGGGGTTTTGGGGTCATTATAGAGGTTCTGGGGGGTATCCACCTGATCAAAACGACCCTTATTCATCACGGCAATGTGGTCGGACATGACCAGGGCTTCGGACTGGTCGTGGGTGATGTAGATAAATGTGGTGCCCACCTGGTTCTGAAGCTTTTTCAGCTCCACCTTCATCTGCTCCCGCAGCTTCAGGTCAAGGGCGCCCAGGGGCTCGTCCAGGAGCAGCACCACCGGCTCCAGAACCAGGCACCGGGCAATGGCCACCCGCTGCTTCTGGCCGCCTGAAAGCTGGTCAATCTGCTTGGGTCCGTACCCGGCCAGCCCCACCCGTTCCAGAATGCGGTCCACTTTCTTCAGGATTTCAGCCTTGCTCTCCCCCCGCCGCTCCAGGCCAAAGGCTATGTTTCCCGCCACGGTCATCATGGGGAAAAGAGCCAGATGCTGGAACACCAGGTTGACCGGCCTGCGGTTGGGCGGTACGGCCTGCATGTCTTTTCCCCGGATCTCGATTCGCCCCGAGGTGGGCTCGGTAAATCCGGCCACCATGCGCAGCAGGGTTGTCTTTCCGCAGCCGGAGGGTCCTAAAATGGAGAAAAAATTCCCCCTTGGCACGTCAAAGGAGACGTTGTCAACGGCCACAAATTTGTTAAATGTCTTTTTTATATCCCGTACGGATAGATCAGTTTCCATAACCACTCATTTACCAGTCTGAATTTTAAAATGCAAAAAAGGCCGGACCGCCTTTCACGGCGGTCCGGCCCCATTGGTTTGCTATTTGGCCGCTTTTACCTTATCCAGGATCATGCCTTCCATCTGCTCCAGGGCAGAGGGAACAGGCGGATACCATTTGATATTGTCGATATCAGCCTGGGAAAAACTTCTCTGGAAATTGTCACGGACCGCGGGCTCGCAGAGGTCCAGGGAGCCTTTGGAAGCAGTTGCGTATTTTTCCATGTTGGTGAATACGGCGGCATTGGCGGGCGCCATCATGAAGTTGATCCACTTGTAGGCGGCATCCACATTTTTGGCCTTGGAGGGAATGGCAAAGGTATCGATCCATCCCAGGGCACCGCTTTTAGGCGCCACAAAGTCGATATCCGGATTTTCGCCGTGGAGTTTCCATCCGCCGTTGTCCCATGCCATGGCCACGTAAACTTCACCGGAACGCATGGACTGGAGCAGGGCATCTCCGTTTGCATAGTAGTTTTTAACGATTCCTTTTTTTGCTATCATCTTCTGGCCCACATCTTCCATCAGGGCCTTGTAGGCTTTGGCATCGCTGTAAAGGGCAAAGGGATCGTTGCCGAGACCGAATGCCAGGCCGATCAGGGTCGGGCGTTTCAGCCTGTAGGAGATCCTGCCGGCATACTTGTCGTTAAGCAGGTCACTGTAGTCAGTTGCTTCCGGAGCAAATTTTTTGTTGATGATAAGGCCGGAGGTGCCGTAGACATGGGGAACACCAAAGCTCTTTCCGTCCACCCGGGTATTGGCCTTTACCGCGTCCAGCATGGAGGGAATGATCAGGGCGGTATCAAGCTTTGAATAGTCCATGGCCTGATACAGCTTGTACTTCTTCTGTACGGAAACGATCCTGTCCTGGCTGGGCTGAACCAGGTCGAAGCCGCCGCCGCGTGTGGCGCGGAGCTTTGCGATCATTTCTTCATTGTTGGAGTAGGTGGGTTTTACGGTAATGCCGGTCTGTTTTTCAAACTTGTCCACCAGCTCTTTGGGAGCGTAACCTTTCCAGGTCAAAAGTTCAAGGGTCTGGGCGGACGCAATTCCCGTCCAGGCAGACAGCATCAGCGCGATAAGCATCAGGTTGAAAAAACGAAACTTCCTCATTTTGGTTCCTCCTTGTCAGGGGTTAGACATCTTAATGGTTGCAAAGCGTTTATCCGGCGGGATCCCAGGCGGGTTACCCTTCCTTGTCCAGCAGTCTTTTCAGCCGCTGGGGAAAATCCGTGATAATCCCCCGGGCACCGGCCGCGATAAACCGCTTCATTTCATCTTCCGGGTTAACCGTCCACAGGTTGACCCGGATGTTTTTCTCATTCAGTGCTTTTATTTTCTCATCTTCAATCAGGGAAAAGCGGGCATTATAGGTTTCAAACTCCTCGTTTCCCCAGTCCAAGGGCTGGTCCTCGGGATCTCCGATCAGGGCCTGGATCCGGAATTCCGGAGCCGTGGTCCGGATTTCGCGGAGCCAGTCATGGTTAAAGGAGGAGAAGATGATCTGATCCGGCCCCATGCCCAGGGATGCAGCCATGGAGAGCACCCGGGAAGGCAATGGAAAATCTTCCATGGGCGCAGGCAGGTCCTTGAGCTCAAGGTTGACGGCAAAGCCTGAATCCCGTGTCAGTTCCAGGATTTCCTCCAGGGCAGGTATTTTCTGGGCGCGGCATTGGTTTAAATCATCCTCAGTCAGCCGCCCTTTGCGGATCTGCCCGAAGGGATCGGTTTCCACAAACCAGGAACCTGCATCCAGCATCCGGATTTCGTCAAAGGTAAAGGTGGTAAAGGGATCTTTGCTCCGGTCCGGAAAACACTCCCGGACATTGGTGGTCCGTTCCAGGGTGGGATCATGAAAGAGGATCAGCCTTTCATCCCCGGACACGGCCACATCCACCTCCCAAAGATCAGCCCCGGTATCAATCGCCCTTTGACCTGCCATCAGGGTATTCTCCGGCGCAATGCTCCTGGCCCCCCTGTGGGCAATATTTGTGACCATTTCCCCTTCCTTTCATTACGCGCGCGGCAACTCCCGGTGGCCTCGGGTTTACTGCCACACCGCATCTTCATACAAAAAATGTAAATGTTTACATGAACCTGTTTAGCGCAGGCGCTTAGGCTTTGTCAAGCCTTTTATGCCCTGCTAATTCAAGTCTAATAATCTGATTTATCAATGTGTTATAAATCGGACCTTTGAGCGGTAAATCAGTAACTTCCCAGTTTTTTCTTGACAGGCCGCTGTGTTTGATCCTATGAAATGTAAGCGTTTACATAACACAGAAGGAAAGAAAAATGCACGAATCGGGCCGGCAAAGTCACCTGACCGAAAAAGTCATCCGTCTTGAAAACGGCGGGATGAACGTTGATTTTATTCACACATCAGAAGGCCTTTTACGGATCGGGGCAATGCCGGATGTCTCGAAAATGGCTGCGCGCTTCGACCTGGATGACAGCCTGGTGGCGGTGCCTGCCTGGGAAGTGTCCCAGGCCGGAGACAATTATACGGGAGAGGAGTTTGTTTTCTGGCGGGCGCAGGTATACGGCCATGAGGGACGGAAATATATCGGGTCTCCGGATTGTGTAAACCAGCTTAAAAGCAAACTTGACGCGGTGTTCCCGTACTTTTTTGATGACGAGCGGATTCATATTGTCCGTAAAGCCTGGCTGGACAACTGGTTCCTTGCCAGGCCGGTGGAAACCCTATATCATAACAGGGACCTGAAGGTGGAATTTACCGGGGATAATATCACTGTCTCCGATAACGGGGAGCCCGTATACAACCGCCTGGACCTTGCGCCTTCCCTGCTCCCGGATGACGCCGTGGAAAACAGGCTTGCAGCCGTATCACCCGATCCTGTTGCCAGGGAAAATCTTACAATTACGGCAATCGGCAGCGGGAACGGGTTTTCGGGAAAAAGCGCAAGCATACTGGCACGCTTCGGAAAAAGAGCCGTCTGGATTGACCCCTGTGCTTTTCCTGCCCACAGCCTGGCCGATACCAATGTACACTGGGATGATATCACCGATATTCTGATCACCCACAACCACGAAGATCATATGTCGGGTTTTTCAGCCTGCCTGTGCCGGTGCGAACGCCAGAAAAGGAGACTGCGGCTGATCACCGGGAAAAATATATTCAGGATCCTTAAGCAGCAGTTCAGCCCGCTGTTTCCGGATATGGATCAATTGGTTGAGTTCCGGGAGCTGAAGCCCGGCACCCCCCTGCAGATCGGCGGAATCACCGTTGACGCCAGGTGGAATCACCATTTCCTTCCCTTTGGCACCCTGGGGCTCAGGATAAGCGCCGGGGGTAAAACCTGCGGTATATCCGGAGATACCAAGTTCAGCACGGCCATCAACGCCGTTGTGGGAAGACCGGAGCTTGATCCTGCCTGGTTTGCAGACTGCGACCTGATTCTGCATGAGGTGGATTTTGTCAGTGCGGACGGCGTCCACTCCTACTGGGAAGAGGTGGCAAAAATCCGGGATACCGTTTCCGGCACCCTGTACGGATACCATTCACCGGAAGTGGAATCCCCTCCCCTGCCCCAGGTCCGGGACGGACAGACTTTCACGCTGTAACACCGAAAAGGAAAACCACCATGTTTTTTAAATTCCTGTTCAAAAAGGAAGACCGGCTGGAGAACCTGATTTATGACTATCTTAAAGCCCTGAAGCAGACCGAGGAATACTTTCTCAAGGCCTTTGAGGTCTGCCTGGACTCCCCCCACTGCGAAGCCTTCCACTTCCTGATCAACCAGACCCACAAGGCTGAGTCCAAGGCGGACGATATCAGGGAAGAGGTCAAGTCCATCATGTACGGCAAGGCATTGATCCCGGACTCCCGGGGGGATGTCATGGGGCTTCTTGAAGCCATGGACCGCATCCCCCATCTCTTTGAACGGGTGCTGTATATCATCCAGACCCAGAAAATCGTTATCCCCCAATTTCTCATTCCGGATTTAAAGGACCTGATCCGGATCAGCCTGGAGAGCTGCGGACTCATGGGAGACCAGGTTGAAGCATTGTTCAAGAAAAAACAGGGAATCAGGGGCCTGCTCAAAACCATTGATGTTAACGAAAGTCACTGTGATCATATTGAACGGCGGATCATTACAAGGCTTTTCGAGTCTGACCTGGATCCCTTTGACAAGCTCCAGCTCAAGGAACTGGTGGTGGAGATCGGCAATATTTCCGATGAGGCAGACCGGGTGTCAAAGCGGATTAACATCATCAGCATGAAACGGCGGGTATAAGTATGCTCTCCCTGCTTGGCGGAATTTTCCTGGGCTGGTCCCTGGGTGCCAACGATGCCTCCAATGTATTTGGTACGGCCGTATCCTCCAGGATGCTCCGGTTCTGGACCGCTGCCGTACTGGCCTCAGTATTTGTGGTGGCAGGGGCGGTCCTGTCAGGCCAGGCAGGCATAGAAACCCTCAAGGGCCTGACCGTATTTAAACTGGAGCAGGCCGTAATCTCCTCAGTGGCAGCCGCCCTGACCGTTACCATCATGACGATAGTGGGCCTGCCCGTGTCCACCTCACAGGCCGTGGTCGGCGCCATCCTCGGCATCGGCCTCCTGAACAACCAGCTCAACATCGCTGGCCTCGGGAAGGTCGTGGCCTGCTGGATCGGCACCCCCATCGGCGGCGCCGTCATTGCCGTGTTTCTCTACCACCTCATGGCGTTCATCTATAACCGAATGAACCTTAACCTGATTCGGTCGGACATCCTCCTGCGCACCTGCCTGATCATCTCCGGGTCATATGGGGCATACGCCCTTGGGGCAAACAACGTTGCCAATGTCACCGCTGTTTTCGTGGGCGCAGGCCTGCTCACCGTCTTTTCCGCCGCCCTCATCGGCGGTATCAGCATTGCCGCAGGCATCCTGACCTACAGCCGTCCGGTCATGGAAACCGTGGGCAAAAAGCTGGTCCGCCTGGACCCCTTTTCCGCCCTGGTGGTAGTCACTGCCATGGGTATCACCGTCCATATCTACACCCTGATCGGCGTCCCGGTCTCAACCTCACAGGCCGTGGTCGGCGGCGTCCTTGGCGTGGGCATAGTCAAAGGGGCAAACACCGTGAAAAAAAAGACACTGGTCAATATTCTCCTGGCCTGGTGCCTCACCCCGGTGGTGGCCTGTTTCTTTGCCCTGATGATCCATTTCATTGCCCACCTCCAGTATATTCCCGGATAAACTGTAAAGGCTTTGTTACCCGGGACCTGTTAACCCCTTCAAAACTGTTAACAGGGAATTAACACCACATCTGCTGAGCATTAACATCACCCCCCTTCACAAATTCGATATCATTACAATATCTTAAAGCCAAATATAAACAAGTTGTGTCCACTGGTATCCTCTTTGCTCTGTATGCCTGGCTGATATCACGGCAATTGCCATAATTATTAACCCGCAACAAAGGAAAAAAGATGAACAAATGGATTAACGGGACCATTGCCCTGGCTGCAGCCCTCACCATGGCAGCCTCGGCCCAGGCAGCAGACTGGAATTTTTACGGAAGTGCACGGCTCAGCACCTTCTACTCTGACACTGATACTGCCGGAACCAGCAGTAAGTCATTTACACAGGCCCTCCAGGGCAACTCCAGGATCGGGGCAAAAGTATCTGTAAACGAAGACCTCAGAGGCCGGTTTGAATACGGCACCTCCGGCGGCAATGCCAACGTGCGTCTGCTCTACGGAGAGTGGAATTTCGGTGCAGGTTCACTATTGGTGGGACAGGATTATACCCCGATTTATACCCGGCTCTCCAGCTCGGTTTATGAAACGGACAGGGGACTGGAAAAATACGGTGCCACCTCCGCCCTTCGCCATCCAATGCTCCGCCTGAAATTCGGCGGTCTCTCTATTGCTGCAATCGAGCCGGGTACAGATGCCCTCACCGGCACGTCCACAGAGGTCTCGATTCCCAAAATGGAAATGGCCTACAATCTCACCCTTAACAACATCCGCCTCAAAGCCGTTGCCGGATACAATGCCTATGAGATTGACGATGCCTATGATGTGGATTCCTATATCGTGGGCCTCGGCGGTAAAGGCACATTCGGCCCGGCCTACCTGGCTGCAAGTTTCTATGTCGGCCAGAACCTCGGCCCCTATAATTTCAGGGTTTCAACAGACAATGATCCCGTACTCTCAGGCACGGACGAAGTAGTCGACAACGACTCCTTCGGGTATATCCTTGTCGCCGGATACAAGCTGAACGACATGTTCGCCTTTGAGGCCGGTTACGGTTACACGGAATCAGAACTTGACCAGACCGGTTCCCGGGAAGATGATGGCAGCCAGTATTACCTGCAGGCCAAGATCAGCCTGGCCCCCGGCGTCATTGTAGTGCCTGAAATCGGTTTTGTTGACAACGGTCACAGCAACACCGGTGCACAGCAGAGTGAAATCACCTATTTCGGTGCGAAATGGCAGATCAACTTCTAAGCTGAATCAATACGCCGTATGAAAAAGGGGAGCCCTGAACGGCTCCCCTTCCTCCACCCGGACCATCAGCCCTACTGCCCGCCTGCAGCAGACACAACATTGTCTTTCCAAGTTCGTGAAATTGCCCCCCCTCACATGAGCTCCCCCTGACAAGAATATCATAGGTCCTTTACACGTTTGGCAAATGCTGATATGAATTTCGGCAGATGCAAATATCCGGGCTCGGTCAGCTGCTTGATTTTCGATCCTTAAAAAATGAACCGGGGAGAATACAATGACTATTGAGTCAGTTACAGCTTTTTCTCTGGCCCTGCTTGTCTGGGTGCTTATTCCGGGGCCTGCTATTTTCGCGATTGTCGGGCGGTCCCTGACAACAGGCCTGAAATCCTCCCTTAATCTAATAATCGGTATCCTGCTTGGTGACATTTTCTATATCTCCATTGTGTTATTTGGAATGGCGGCAGTCGGAAAGATTCTCGGAGATCTTTTTTTTGTTATCAGAATGCTGGGAGCTGCCTATTTAATATTCTTAGGCCTAAGACTTTGGCTCAAGGATTCAAAATTCAACGATTCCCATCCATCTGCCGGGGGAAAATCAAATCGTTATAAAAGCTTCCTGGCCGGTTTCAGTATCACCCTTGGCAACCCTAAGGCGATTCTTTTTCATTTGGGCTTTCTGCCTGCGTTTTTCGACCTGTCAGTAATCAATGCGATAGATGCACTTCTTATTATTGTAATCTTTATGGTTATGATCGGCAGCAGCCTAACCATTTACGCCTATGCGGCAAGCAAAGCCCGTTTATTCTTTGGAAACCCGCGAAAGGCACGCATTCTCAACCGTTTTTCCGGAACCATTTTAATCGGTTCAGGAATTGCCCTGGTGACTAAAAAATAAATCAAGGCAACAGCGGCCAACCGTGCATCTGATCAACACGCCTTTCAATCTTTGGCACATGGAAAACTTTTTTGGAAGAATTAAGGGGTCCCCGATTGAAGTTACCGAACGCTTCATATATATCTATCTCATTTGTCTCAAACCCGGTTAGAAAGGAAGAAAAATGAAGCTGTCTGAAAACCTGATAAAGATTGTTGCTCTATCTGTCCTCATCCTACTATTCGCTGGTTGTAACATGGCTGGTTATTTGAGAAACAAGCATATGGGAAAATATCTTCCAACAAATGTAGACGTGCTGGATAAAGATGGGCAGGGGGTGCAAAACGATGAGAATTTTACAATTGCGTATTCCTATTCGGTTAATGCCGAGACCCAAATGATGCATATCGATGGATCAATTAAATACAATAAAACTTGTGATGAAAGCCAATATCATTCCGAAACAGTCCTGCTCCATGTAGAAATGTTTGAGGTCAGGGTCGCTTTCACAGATGCGGATGGTAAAATAAACGGATTTGAAGTTTTCTATATTAATCCCGGTAAAAATATTTTTGACACGCTGTCATTTGAAGAAGAACTCCCTTTTCAAGACGGATATAAGTATATGCATCTGGGCTACAATGTTCTTTATAAAGGAACCTGAGAAGCCCTGTTGTTAACAGGAGCACACCAACTTGACTGCCTTGGCAGGTTCATGACCATGAAGGACACTATGACAAAATTTATCGATGCAGCCCAAAACATATGCAGGGGTGATACCCTTGACAGGGAGACCTGCCTTGAACTGGCCCGGACCCCTGACGATAAGATTTTCCAGCTCATGGCCGGGGCAGATACCATCCGCAGGCATAACTTCGGCACAGGGGTTCATCTGTGCGCCATAAACAATGCAAAGTCGGGAAAATGTTCCGAGGATTGCAGGTTCTGCGCCCAGTCCGGGGCCTATGATACGGATATTGAGACCTATCCGTTAAAGGCAGGGGACGAACTTTTTAAGGCCGTGAAAACCATGGCACCGACACCCCTTCACCGGTACTCGGCCGTGACCAGCGGCAAAGGGCTGTCCGGTGCCGAAGTGCGCAGGGTTGCAGAGGCCATGGCCAGGGGAAAGGATTTTCCCCAGCGCTATTGCGCCTCCCTGGGGATACTGGAAGAAGAGGATTTCAATACATTGAAGGCCGCCGGTGTCAGCCGTTACCATCACAACCTTGAAACCAGCCGCAGTCACTTTGACAGTATCTGCACCACCCATACCTTTGAGGAACGGGTCCGGACCATAAAGCTGGCCAAGGAAGGCGGGATGTCCGTCTGTTCTGGGGGAATTTTCGGTATCGGAGAGACAACGGAGCAAGTGGCGGAACTGGCCTTTGACCTGAAAAACCTGGACGTGGATGCCGTGCCCGTCAATTTTCTCACCCCGGTCCGGGGAACGCCGCTCATGGATCAGCCCGGGCTGTCACCCCTGGAATGCCTAAAGATCATTTCTCTGTTCAGGTATATCCTGCCGGACAAAGAGATAATTATCTGCGGCGGACGGATGGCGAACCTCAAGACCCTGAATCCTTTTGTTTTTTTTGCCGGGGCCAGCGGGATCATGACCGGCAGCTACCTGACCACCTCGGGCAACCAGATGGACGATGATCTTGAAATGATACGCCAGCTGGGGTTTGAACCCAGGTAATATCCATCCATACCCGCTAAATAAAAAAAGCTGCCTTACCCTGAGGTACGGCAGCTTTTTTTATATCTTACCTGTCTGTTACCAGACGTTCTCTATTTTTTGTTATTTGCTATAATTATACAATCCCCTGATCCATCATGGAATCGGCGACCTTGACAAAACCGGCAATGTTGGCGCCGTTTACGTAGTTGCCCGGGGTTCCGTATTCTTCGGATGCGGACAGGCATGCACCGTGAATGCTCTGCATGATGCCCTTGAGCTTGGCTTCCACTTCCTCCCTGGACCATCTGATCCGCATGGAGTTCTGGGACATCTCAAGCCCGGATACGGCTACGCCGCCGGCATTGGCAGCTTTACCCGGCGCATAGAGGATCTTGTTTTCCAGGAACACCTCGATGCCTTCGGGGGTTGTGGGCATGTTAGCACCTTCACTGATAACGGTAACCCCGTTATCCACAAGATTCTGTGCGTCTTTCTCATTGATCTCGTTCTGGGTGGCAGAGGGGAAGGCACAGTGGGCTTTATGGTTCCAGAGGGGATTGAAGGCCTCTGAACCGTCAAGGGCCGTGTAAACGGCTGTGGAATATTTGTCAGCATATTCCTTTATCCTGCCGCGCTTTACGTTTTTCAGGTACATGACCCACTGGAGTTTATCGCCGTCAATGCCCTCTTCGTCATAGACATAACCTGTGGAATCGGACAGGGTCACGACCTTGCCGCCCAGCTGGTTGATCTTTTCAGTGGTGTACTGGGCCACGTTTCCTGAACCGGAAACCAGGCAGATTTTATCCTTAAGGCTGTCCTGGCGGGTGGCCAGCATTTCATCGGCAAAGAAAACTGCGCCATAGCCGGTGGCTTCCGGACGGATGAGGCTGCCGCCCCAGTTGAGGCTCTTGCCGGTGAGAACGCCTGTGAACTCATTTTTCAGTTTTCTATACATACCGAACAGGTAGCCGATCTCACGGCCGCCCACACCGATGTCACCGGCAGGCACATCCGTGTCCTGGCCGATGTGACGGTAGAGTTCCGACATAAAGCTCTGGCAGAACCGCATGACTTCAAAGTCGGATTTGCCCTTGGGGTCAAAATCGGATCCGCCTTTGCCGCCGCCGATGGGAAGCGTGGTCAGGGCGTTTTTAAATACCTGCTCAAAGGCAAGGAACTTCAGAATAGACAGGTTAACGGAGGGGTGAAAGCGCAGTCCGCCCTTGTAGGGGCCGATGGCAGAGTTCATTTGAATTCTGAATCCGCGGTTGACCTGGACCTTACCCTGGTCATCCACCCAGGGCACCCTGAATTGAATAACCCGTTCGGGTTCAACAATTCGCTCCATGATCCCTGCGTGACGGTATTCGGGATTCTTGTCAAGGACCGGTTTTACCGATTCCACCACCTCGTGTACGGCCTGGTGAAATTCTTTTTCAAAAGGATCCCTTGCATTGACGATGTCCATTATTGTACCCATGTTTTCTGCTCCTGTTTCCTGTTAAAGGTTAACGTAACTACCCGTTTATACAGAGCCGCCCCAAGCCCAGGGGCGGCATCATGCTGCTGTTAGCCGATCTTGAACAGGGTGGACATGGATCCGGCAAAATCAGACTCTGCTGCTGCTGCATACGCTTCCCAGTCAAGACCATGTTCGTAATAGGCCAGGGAGGACATTTTTTTAGTAATGATGGCATCCCTGTACGCGGTCAGTTTATCCGCGTTCATGATTTTCAGGATGGCCTCACGCCCCAGGTTTTTGATCAGAACCCCGGGGATATAGGATTTGAGGACCTCCCATAGCAGGTCTTCATTCCCTGTTACCAGATTGATATTATCCGCCACAAGCCTCTGAAAGTCAAAGATCTGTTCACTTGTTTTTTCAGACAGCTCAAAAAGCGGAACAGAGGGATCTGCCTCGTGGATCCGGATGAGCATTTTGGTTTCGGCCGCCGCATAGGTGGAAACCAGGTTCATGATATCACGGATCAGGGCCCAGCGGGTATCCACATCTTCCAGAAGCCGTTTTTCATAGTCTTCCTCAAACAGGAAGGCGGTGAGCACCTCGGCTACGGCTGAGGAGAAGACACCGCCCTTGTTGGCTGAGCTGTCCTTGATCTGGCGGATGCCGGTTGAGGTGGCAATATACCGTCTTGCACTGTCGTCAAAGTAGACGTTGGCCCCTTCCACGATAAAACGCAGCTCTTTGAACAGCCCTGTAAAATCTTTCACGTTACCGTGGTTGACGGTATCCTTGAATCCGCCGCAGGGGATGAAGGCCTGGATATCGGCCTGTTCAATATACTTGCGGTTGGCAGGATCCGTGATGAAATTTTTATGGAAAACAGCGCCGTCTTCCACCAGGGTGCCGTCGGGAAGGGTGATGTTTTTTCCTCTCAGGGGCACCTGAAAACCGTTTTTGGACAATTTTTCCACAGGGTAGCCAAGGGTGTTGACACGGGGAGCGGTGTGGCGCATGAAACCGATTTTCATCAACGCTTCCCTGTCCAGTCCCTCCGGATCAAAGAGAATGGAACCGCCGTCGATGAGCAGGCAGATCTTACCCTTGTAGCACTGGATCTCGTTGGCGCCGAGATCACCGTCGGGTCCGCCCGTCATCATCAGGTTAAGCTCTTCCTCTTTTGCCCCGTAATGATCAATCAGGGCACGGAAAGCGCCCATGACCGATGTGGTGGTCATCCCGCTGATCTCTATCCTGCCGCCGATCTGATTCCAGATCTCGTCCATGTCGGCGGTGATTGATTTTGTCTCACCGTTGATGGCCAGCTCAGTATTTTCTTCGTCATGGGCGGACAGGCCGAAAATATCCCCGTTGTCAAGAATGCCGTAGGTATCATGGGGGATACCGAAACTTTTACCGGTTGTGATTGTCCGCCAGTATGCATATCCCCTTTCCCTTGCCCGGTAGGCCACGGCATCCATGAGCGGGGCAGTGCCTTCGTCCGGCCCGAAGAATACCATCTCCGGTCGTCCCCAATGGTCTTTTACACTGGCATCGGGCAGCATAAGGTCCATGATGCCCTCGGTGTAGTCATACAGGGCTTCCATGCTGTAGCTGGCATAAAGGGCATGGGGAACCACCACACCTTTTGATCCGCTCTCACAGATATCCTTGTGCTTAAGCCGCTGGGCCTTGGGCCCCAGGGCATAGTTCAGCATAACCGCGTTGTCCAGTTCGGAGGCATGGTTGCCCGGGGTGACCCGGATCATGCGCAGGCCGCCCCTTGCAATATCATCTGCCCTGAGATGGGTGCCGCAGGCATAGTGACCGTTGGCAAAAAAGATACCAAATACAAACTGCTCAAACACCAGGGGATCCAGGATCTGATTGTCCATTCTGAAAGAAAAGGAGCGTTTTTCAGGTTTGTAGAAGTTTGTCTTCAGGGTGGCCGGAATAAACTTGAACATAAAGGAGAATATGTCGTGGCCCATGGGAAATTCCATGAACCGGACTGCCAGCATCCGTTCAAATGCCTCCCATTCCATGTCCAGTTCATCCTTACCCAGGTCGCAGGGGCCGGCCGGATTGAATTTTTTGTCAAACAGCCGATAGAGGAATTTAAGCAGGTCGGGATGGTCACAGGCCGTATCCATGATGGTTCTGGATACATAGGTAAACTTGTTGGACTCATGGATCCGTCCGGCAAAGGCAGCCTTGTGATCTGCGCTTTCCAGGCTTTCCATGATATCCCGGTCGCTCTGGTTTCCCCGCTCCCTGTAGATGAACATATGGGTGAAGTCAATGGCGTTGCCGGCAAAGAGCATCTCCTTGAAGCTGAGCTTTCCGTCCACATAGAGGGAGGTGGCCCGGTTGACGGCAAAGCTCAAAAACGCCCTGAGATCATCCAGAAGGGCATTTTCCTTACGTCTGGACAATTCGCCTTGAACGTAGAGGGAGCAGACGGATGAGGGCACCCCGGCATCTGTGGCATACGGCTCCCAATAGGCCCGGGTAATCACAAGGCCGTGGTCTGAAAAGATCTGACGCAGTACAGAGAGCTGGGGCCGCTCAAAGTCCGAGTTGAACATGAACCGGATCTCACCGATATCGGAGAGGTTGAACACCTCGATCACCGGGATCACTGAGGTGGAAATGGTCTCCAGAAATTTTTCATACCGGTTCCGGGTCAGGCGGGGGGTCTGGGTGTAATCCTGGTCCAGTCCGAAGAGAAACCTTGTGCCGGAAAACCTGTCCGAAGAAAAATCAGCCACTGTTTCCGGGCGGAAGATATAGGTGTAATACTCCCTTTCCGGGTTGTAGTAATACTCCCGGCGGTGGCCGATCAGCTGGGGATCCAGAAGGGCTTCCACAGAGTCCCGGGTCTCCTTTGTGGCAATGCGGACCCGCTGCACCTGGCTGCCCTGGCTCAGGTCCGTATCAATATCCGCCACCCATGAGCTCAACAGCACTTTATCATCCTGGATTTTAAGGCTTTTGGCTATGGAGGCAAGAATATGTTTGAGGGAGTCTTTGGTCAGGGTTTCGAAGAAATAGTGGGGCAGGCCGAGATCGTTGAGAAGAATGCCGGCTGCACGGTTGATGCAGTTGGCGGTGATCAGTCCTTCAGAGGAGAGGTCGATGACCGCTTCATACAGAAGGCTGGGGTTGAGGTTAACGCGCTTGGCCTGGTTGATAATGTAGGTACCTGCTGAAACAGGACCTTCGGGCTGGATTTCCATTGGGTCTCCTAATCAGACGTCGGCGGGGACATCTCAAAATTGCGGTGTGGATATCGTATTGAAGTACAGGTCGTGTCATCGGGTTCAGTGGCTTGTGAATAAGAAGTAAAATAACATTATTTCCGGGTCGCTTACAATATTTTAATCATATTTGAATACAAAATTTCGTAAATCTTAAATTTCCCTGTTATTTCATAATTCGCCCATGCTCTTATACCCTAAATCAGGCCGGGTCAACTAAAAACGTCTATAATTTTAAAAAACAGTGTTCACTATTTTATAAAAAACATAACCAGTTGATTTTAAAGCATGTTTTTTTTAGCACTGCCTGATCATTCCGGGGAGATAAAAGGGAAAACCCGGCGGGTTTTAACTATAGATCATTAATCTAATAGTATCGAACAACTGCCTGAAAAATAGTTGAATTTTGAAAGAAAAGATGGATTTTTCAGTACAGGTTAAAGTGCGGGTTCTGATTTGGCGTAAAACTTAGGTTTTCCGCAATAAGGCGATAGGGGATGCGGTTGACTTCCGGGTTAAACATGGTAGGATGCACCCTGTTAATTAACCTTTAGGATATACTGCCTATGACTTCGGATGCCCAGATATTCACCCCGCAGGGGCCTTACACCCCTATTTCCATGAATAAGATGCCCGGAATTCCCGGCCTGTTTGCAAGGCTTATCACCCTGTCAATGGTCAGGCCCTCCCGTTTAAAGGCAGACACGGTTATGGAAAACACCGGCCTGGTCTTCCGGAATTTTAAGATCAATCCGGAAAAGCTGAAAAAATTCAAACAGGTCTGCGGATACGGAACCGGGCCTGACGCCCCCGAGGTACCGGCCCCCTTTATTCAGACCTTTTTTATCGGGGTAATATCCAGGTTCATCGGGTCTGCACATTTTCCCATCAATCCCATGGGGCTTATCCAGGTGGGTCAGTCATTTGAACAGAAGCGGCCCGTTACCGTTGACACGCCCCTGGATCTCCACTGCCGCCTCCGGGACATGACCCAGACCGAACGGGGAATACATACCCGGTTCCTGATGGAGGCCAAAACAGGGGAGCAACTGGTATGGGAAGGGGTTGCCACCTACTTTACCCGTGCCAAGAATCCGCCGCCCAGGGAAAAAAAAGACAGAACAGGGGAGGTTCCGCTGCCCGTCCGGGAAACCATTTCAGTTCCGGAGAATACAGGACGGCGGTATGCGGCCGTATCAGGAGACTATAATCCCCATCACCTCTACGGCTGGACAGCCAGGTTTATCGGTTTTAAAAGCTCCATTGCCCACGGCATGTGGAGCCTTGCCCGGTCCTGCGCCAGCCTGGAAAAACAATCCGGCTACCCGGATACATTTAAGGTGGAAGGAGCTCTCAAACTTCCCATATTTTTACCGGGAACTATAACCCTTGGCGTGGATACCGGGGATGACCGGACGGAATTCGAAATCAGGGATCATATAAAAGGCGTCCCCCATTTAAAAGGCAGCTTCAGGTTTTAACCGGCTGCATCTCAATACCATTACCTTAGGATAACTATATGCTGGGATCAGTATTCGCCCTTTGCTCAGCCTTTTTCTGGGCCCTGGCCGTCATTTTGTTTAAAAAAGCCGGAGATACCTTCTCTCCCATCTCCCTGAATATATACAAGAGTGTGGTGGCCTTCGCTCTGATCAGCATCACCATGGTCTTATTGAATATTCCCTTTTTTCCCGGGGCTGAACCCCGGGACTGGATACTCCTGGCCCTGTCCGGTTTCATCGGGATCACACTGGCCGACATTTGCTTTTTCACGGCACTAAACCATCTGGGCGCCGGAATGGTGGCGGTAGTGGAGTGTCTCTACCTGCCAAATGTACTGCTGTTCTCATTTATCCTTTTGGGAGAACGCCTGAGCACCGGGGGGATCATCGGCAGCATGCTGGTTCTCTCCGCCGTATTTGTCGGTTCACTATCCCTTAAGGAACTGCGGTCCGACACCCGGAATCCGGGCAATGTCATGCACGGTATCATTGCCGGAATACTTGCCATGGTCTTCCTGTCACTGGGCATTGTGATGATCAAGGATGTGCTTGAGCACAGCAATGTGTTCTGGGCCACCCTTGTCCGGGTAACCTCAGGGTGCCTCTCACTGTTTCTCATTGTTCTCTTTCATCCGAAACGGAAACAGTACATGGCGGAACTCAAATATTCGAGGGCCTGGTACACGGCATTGCCGGCATCCGTTGTCGGCAATTACATTGCCCTGCTCTGCTGGGTGGCAGGTATGAAATTCACCACCGCATCCCAGGCAGGGACCCTGAACCAGATGTCCACCATTTTCATCTTTATTATGGCTGCGGTTATACTAAAAGAAAAAATCACCCGCCAGAAACTGATTGCCATCTGCCTTGCAGTCACCGGTGCCTATATGACTATATTCACCTGAATTATATTTGTCCTTCGAATCCGAAAAGGAATATCCCATGAAAAACAGAACAGCCGCACACCCGGAACCGGCAAATCCCAACCTCCGGTTTGGACTGGCCAGATGGTCCATATTTACCATTCTCATCCTCACCTATGTCCTGGTCTATTTTCATCGGATGGCCCCGGGCGTGGTTTCCGAATTTCTCATGGCAGACTTTAAGACCAGCGGCACCCGGCTGGGGGCGTTGTCCGCCATCTACTTCGCCGTTTATGCGGTTATGCAGATTCCCTCAGGGGTGAT
>JAKSAX010000039.1 GCA_022361395.1 Desulfobacterales bacterium
ACACCGGAAGAGAACATTGTTGAAGGCTCCTTTCTCCTGGAAGTGGGTATCCAGCAGAAACTGTCCGGAGGAACCGTTCTGAGTGCGGCTTACATCCCCCAGATCCCCGGCCTGGACAACGAGGTATGGACCGACCCCTACCTTCTGGGATCAGACAGATCCGAAACAGACAGGGACTCCCAGGCGTTCAGGGTGGCGGCAGAATCCATTTTCGGTAGCCCCCTTACCCTGAAGTACGGATTCGGCACCCAGGATGTCGATAATGACCAGGCAGGCCTTTATCTCTCCCAGCAGCCCGGTTCCACCCTCACCACCCAGGATCTCCAGTCCCTGAAACGTTCCGGGGACTTCCACCAGGCCCAGGCCCTGTATGCCATCCCCCTCGGGGAACGCACCACGCTCCAGCCCGGCCTCATCTATACGCGGGGAGAGGCTGACGGTGATGCCAACAGTTTTAACAGGTACGGCGGACAGCTCTCTTTAACGACCTCAGTGGACCGGTGCCGATTTTTCAGCACCCTCTCCATCAGCCGGGCCGAATATGATGAAAGCAATCCCGTCTTCGGCAAAACCAGGGAAGAATGGGCATACGGCGCCATTATCGGTGCAGGATACATGGCGCCCTTTGGGTATGAAGACTTCATGGTCAACCTGTATACCGGATTTACAAAGGAAGATTCAAATATCAGCTTTTATGATTCAACCGCCATCATCGGCGGCATCGGTTTAACCTGGATGTTCTGATCCAAAACATAACCCCGCCTGCTGCGATGCCCTTTCCTCCCTTCATCGCAGCAGGTCTTTTTCTCCGTTCACACAGACCCGGCAATCCTGACACCTAAACCCGGGGTCATTCTCAATTCCAGCGTCTATTTCAATTTTACCGACAATCTCACAAGCACGACAGAATATTTTTCATTTACAAAATATACAATATTGTATATATACAAAAAAGAATATCTACAAGGAGGTATTTATGTCGACCTGGAAGAGAGAAAAAGAGCGGCAGTCACTCTGGCGCCTTTTTGACCGCAATAAAAATGTCGCCCTGTTTGCCCCCAGGCGGCTGGGAAAAACCTGGCTGATGAGAACCCTGGAAAATGAGGCGGAAACAAAGGGCTATGCCGCTGTTTTCATTGACCTGGAAGCTGAGACAACAGCCCTTGGGGCTGTCAAAAAGCTATGCAGGGAAATCAACAGCAAAAGAGTGGTTTCCTCTTTCTTCAGCCAGCTTAAAACCCGGATGACTGATATTCTTCACGGAGACACCCAGGCAGAAACCTTTGAAGACCTTCTATTAAAAGCAGACTGGGAATCCATGCTCGACGCAACCTTAAGCGCCCTCAACACTGCAGACACCCCTTGCCTGCTCCTGATTGATGAAGTTTCAGTCTGCCTGTCAAGCCTGCTGGCCGTCAGCAAAGAAGAGGGCGCAGCCTTCATGCGAAGATTAAGGGAACACCAGCAGAAATATACCGGTATCCGCTGGATGCTCACCGGCTCCATCGGCCTGGATCACGTGGCTGAACAATACGGACTGGGCGGCACACTGAACCAGCTTGATCCCTTCCCGCTTAATCCGCTGACCCCTGAACAGGCAAAAGCCTATGTGAACCATTTATGCAGCCGCCGTGATTTACCCCGGCTTGAAAACAATTGCCACCAATTAATGCAGAACCGGCTGGGATGGCTAGCCCCCCACTATCTGTCCCGCCTCATGGACCGGATTGAAGACCAGGCCGGAGACCACGCGGCAACTGACAACCATATTAAACAGGCCTGTGATTCCCTTCTATCCTACCCTTACAACCGGGTGTTTTCAGACTGGCCGGATCATATCAACAGAAATTACCCGGATGACCAAAAAGTGCTGGCCCATAAAGTTCTTGTATTACTCAGCGCCCACCCCGAGGGAGAACGCATGGAAGCCATGAGAAATAATGCCATGATTTCCGGATCCGACATGAACAGCCTCCGCAACACCCTTGTCTCCCTTGAAAACGACGGGTTCATTCAGCTTAACACCGACACCGGCCGCTATTGTTTTATTTTCGGTCTGTTACGTGAGTATTGGAAAAGGTATCAAGCCATATGAAAAGCAATGTAGACAATGCAACACTGAGATTAGCCATTTACGACCCCCTGCAATTGGATGAGCAGGATTTTCTTAATACTTTTGTCGCCCGCCATACCGTCCTGAAACGGTTGAAATACCATATCCGGGAAAATATTGAAAAACCTGTCCTTGAACACCGCCTGATATTCGGGCAGCGGGGAATGGGCAAGACCTCCCTGTTAAGACGCCTGGCCCTGGGGGTGAGAGATGACAGGACCCTGGCAGCGCATTGGATCCCCTTAAACTTCAGGGAAGAGCAGTATAACATCGGAAAACTGGATCATTTCTGGCAGAACTGCGCGGATGTACTGGCGGACTGGTGTGAAAAACAAGGTGACATAGAAAGCGCGGACGACCTGGACAAGGTTATATTTTCAGGCGAAAACATTTACGGCACGATCCGGGCAACAGCAGAAAAGTACAGCCGCCGCCTCCTTCTGCTGGTGGACAACCTGAACCTGATCCTTGACAGCCTGCCGGTGGAAGATCAGTGGAGCTTAAGGGAAAAATTACAGGCCAAAGACGCCCCCCTGATGATTGCCTGCACTCCGTCCCATGTCCCCCAGCTTGCAGATCGTGAAGGCCCG
>JAKSAX010000440.1 GCA_022361395.1 Desulfobacterales bacterium
GATGGCATCTCAAAAAGCGTACCGTGTCAGCGGGTCTTTATCTGGATACAGGATAAGGAAGCAACGCTTTCACTTTCCCCAAACGGCAGATACGAGGAAGACCTTCGCCTTAGATCCGGGTATGAGGACTATGACGGCTTATATGATTTTAAAATAAACGACGGCGTTCTGGAAAATGAACCATAAAGACAATTGCGCGGGCGCTGTTGCGGCCCGCAGCTCAGTCCGTTGCATTAATCCGGCAGCAATTGACATTACCAGAATTTCCACCATGGTCTCTTTTTTTCCTCAGGTGTACTGTCATCACTTTCAACCTGTACCGTGGCCTCCTCAATTTCAGGGGAAAGCCCGTCTTCATCAGGCAGAATCCCGAAATCAATGTGAATGGCAGCCAGCCTGTCCTGATCGTCATAACCGCCGACAATTGAATACACTCCGTCGCCCCAGCCGCTCTGAAACATGATAAGGTTGCTATTATCCCCGGCTTCCGGCAGCCTGACATTTGCAATACCCTCATGAATATGATCCGAATCATCCAGCAAATCGAACCAGCAGCCGTCATCGGTGTCGTTGTCGAATAAATTGTACCATTCATACTCTTCAGGCATGCCCTCCTCAACGGCCTGTGCATCCACAAAACATGCAGTGCCGGCATCGACTTCGAACACATAGACGTCATCCCCTTCCAGTTCAGCCGCCGGCACTCCCCCGGCAAGAAAAGGCAGAAGGTCTTTTCGCTTTGTTTCCGTCAGTGTTTCGTCGATAATCAGGGAGGCATATGCATTTCTGTATGATTTATACGGTTTCTCAGGGTTAAGGGTGGCAACCGTGACAACCACTTCATGGTCGCCCCTGGGTATGTCGATATACGGATTGCCCGTTTTATCCATTCCTGAAAAAGGATCACAACAGACCAGTTTTCCGGAAGAGACCTTTAGTTTTCCGCATTTAACCGGGCAAAGAGCGTATACCTCGTCCCCATTTTCAATTATCCTGGTTGCCAGTGCACGCCATTGGTCACTCATAAATTGATCATTCATAAGTTGGTCATTCATAAATCTGTCCCTTTTCTTTTGATCCTGTATCTAGGCGGATAAAACGGATTATGCGATACGAAAAAACAGCCGCCACCCTGTCCACATCCAAAACAGCAGGATTTATGCCACGCAAACTTCACCGGATATCATATCCCCCCTGATCCGCAGCCGCCTTTTTGGCTTTCAGATACACCAGCAGACCGATAACGGCCTTCCCCGGCGAAATTAAGAAAATCTTTTGTCAAGAATATCAAAAAAAGGAAGTATGATTGAAACCCCATGGGTAAAAAATGGAAACATTGATAAAATTCACATTTCTAGTGAGAATTTTATTAAGAGAGGGGGCTACCGGCACAAAATCATCCCCATTTTTCTTATTTTTTTTGTTCAAATTGAAATTTTTTGAAAAAAAGTGGCATTTTCTAAGGGTTTCCCCGATTGTTTTTCAAATTTTGGTCATTTATAATTAGTTTCCAAAAAGGCTGTTCCGGCACTTTTTATCGTTTCTCGCAGCTAAGGCAGGGTTCTTCACCCTGCCTTAGTATTTTCTGCCCCTTGACAAAAAAACCGTATCGTTTTTTTATGCACAGGGATCGCGCAAAAATTAGCTTACCTGATCTGTTTAGAAAACCCATTAAAACATTGGGTGTTTTGCAAACGGCAATGTAAGTGAACGGCCTGCGTGACCCGATAATATTCATACAATCAAGGGGTCACATGACAAAAGACGAACTCATACCGGTTACCGATAAAATTTTCATAGTTGATTCTCCGACCTCGGGCAGGTTTCCCCTGGCATATGCATTCCTTGTCCTGGGCACGGACACAAGGGCCTTGATTGATACCGGATGCGGGCCAAAGGCCTGCAGGCAGGTGATGGAAACCTTTGAGGTGGATATGGTGATCAACTCCCACTGCCACCCGGATCATGTGGCCGGGAATCATTTATTTAAAGGCCGCGCTCTCTGGATACCTGAAGAACGAAGCAGGGAAACCGGAACCGTTGACCTGTTGTCCCAAAGGCTGCTGGGGCCGGATCAGGAAGCGGCGGCATTCTGGAGAAACTGGGTCCGCACCATGCTTTCCATGGAAGATTATGAACATACAGATACATTCGGGCACGGCCATGTCTTTGATTTCGGCGGGGTCAGCCTGGAGGCGGTCCACACACCGGGGCATCTTGCCGATCATTATTGTTTTCTTGAACCCGGGACCAATACCCTGTTCTCTTTTGATGTGGATTTAAGCACCTTTGGCCCGTTTTACGGGAATCCCGAAGCAGATATCCCTGAATTTGAAGCATCCATGGATAAAATCATGGAGATGGATCCGGCATGTGTGGCAAGCTCCCACCGCCTGCCGGTGCAGGAAAATGTCATGGACGAGCTGACAGCCTTTAAAAAGAAAATTACCCGGAACCGGAACAGGATAATGAAGGCTTTGGACCGGGCCATGACCCTGGACGAGTTATGCGCCCTTAAGCCGATTTTCGGGAAATACCTTCCCGGGGTTGAGGTAATCTATACCTTTTTCGAGCGGTGCATGATCGAAAAACACCTGGAGCAGATGCTGGAAAAAGGCCTGATCCGTTCAGACGGAGAAAAATATTTCCCGGCCTGAACAGCTTTTTTACCCGGAACATATTAAACCCGCAGTTAAAAGGAGGACCCATGCCGTATAAAATAGTGGGGATTTCAGGAAGCCCGGTTAAAGGTGGAAATACAGATACATTTTTATCAACGGTTATGGATCATGCAGGTGACAAGGGGCTTCACACAGAGACTGTAAATCTTGCCGGGAAAAAAATTAAACATTGTACCCATTGTAACTTCTGCCTCACCCGGCAGAAAGAGGACAGGTATTGTTCACTTAAGGATGATGCACAGCCCGTTTACAATAAACTGGAGGAGGCGGATATTGTTGTGCTGGCCAGCCCGGTTTATTTTATGAGGACCAGCGGGATGATGGCGACGTTTATCGACCGGCTCAGGGTTTTTATTTTCGGGAATATTGCCGGGGGTAGATTAAGGAATAAAATCGGTATCAGCGCGGGGGTGTCCTGGCTGCGGCACGGGGGGATGGAAACCACCCACCTCTCCCAGGTCTGCGCCTTTATTACCCTTGATATGATACCGGCGACAAACCACGCCTCCATAAGCCCCCTGGGCGCCTCTGCCGTGAGCAGCAGGCATGGGGAAGGGCTTTTCGAGCCAAAGACCCGTCTAGGGGTAAATGAGGATGAAGCCGGGATAAAATCCGCAAAGGCCCAGCTCTCAAGGGCCCTGGAACTGGCAGAACTGATTCACGGGCCGGCATCTTAACGGTAATACTTTACAAGGCCGAAGTACCGCCGTATCCTGCCGAAAGCTTTCCGCAGGGGACTGGAAAACAATTTGATATAGTTGTCAATCACACTCTGGGCCTCATCGGGCTGGAACACATCCTGGAACAGACGGTTCTTGTGTTTTGAAATCCAGATATAAAAATCAGCTTCGGTTCTGTAGGGGAACCTGTCTATGATTTTGTTTTCACGGATTAAATCCCGCAGCGGGGAGTATATATTGTCATACCAGGATACAGCAGCCTCCTGTACGCGGAACTCCTTTTTCTCCAGATAAAAAAACCTATGCCGCTGGATATAGCCCCTAAAACAGTGAGATGGAGCCCTGGATTCCGTTTTTTATTTAACATGGTCTCCTTCAGCCCGGTCTGTTAGATCTGGATCATGGCGGCAAACAATGAAGAACTACTCATCCTGAAGAACATGGATGTTCAAAAAGTCCTGGATGAGGAACGGGCCGCCTTTGGCTGTGTGAACGACTACAACCGTTTGCTGGGAGCAGGAACCGGGCTTCCCCTCCCCGCACGGATTGTTAAAACCGCTGTTGTTTTTTATTAAGCTCGGCTTCCAGGTAACTGCTAAATACATCCCTGGCATCGTTTGCCACCTGCTCATCCGTGAAAAGCGCGATGGCGTACATGGGCAGTTCAGGCAGTTCCATCCGGGAAGGCGCCTTTTTTACCCCGTCCTTTAATGCGCCCACGGGCAGAATAGACACTCCCATTCCCGCCTGTACCGCTGCCTGGATGCTTGCGATGGAAGTACCGGTGAACAGGATCTCCCATTTCCTGTTGCTCTTTTCCAGGCTTTCGACGGCAAGCGTTCTGAAACTGCAGGGAGAGGGCAGCAGTACAAGGTTGATCCTGTCATCAACGGAGATTTCCGTCTCTTTGCCCGAAACCCAGATCAGGGGTTCCCGGGTAAGCACCCGGCCGTTTCCCTGGTATGCCTCTTCTCCCGCCACAACCAGGTCCAGGGCCCCTTTTTCAAACAGGGGAATAAGGTTCATACCCACATCGGTGACTACTTCCAGATGGATATTCGGATATTGCTTCCTGAACTTGCTGAGAAGACCGGGAAGAAGTTCTGGTAAGAAATAATCAATCAGCCCGATTCTCAGCTTTCCCGAGGCTTTTGGTTTTGTCAGCCGGCAGACCGCTTCATCATGGACTGACAATATCCGTCCGGCATAATCCTGAAGGATTTCGCCTTCAAAGGTAAGTGCCAGGGTTTTGCTTGTCCTGTTGAAAATCCGGGCGTTTAACCGCTCTTCCAGCCGGCGGATTTTTACGCTCACCCCGGACTGGGTCAATCCGATATTCTTTCCGGCCCGGGTAAAACTCCCTGTCCTGGCGACCTCCAGAAAGCACCGCAGCATGTTTATGTCAAGGTCAACGGGTATCACGGAAAACATGATAACTTGTCATGACAAGCATGACAACTATTAATTTGCATTATGGCCGGCCTGACATAAGTTGTATGTCGGAATGGATCCAGACCAATGAATTCACAACCAAAAAAAAAGGAGGATAGACTTGAAAGTTATAGGATTTAACGGCAGTCCCAGGAAAAAAGGAAATACAGCCGGTTCTTTAAACACGGTTTTTGCCGAACTGGAAAAAGAGGGTATAGAGACGGAAATGATCCACGTGGGAAAAGAAAAGGTCCGGGGGTGCATTGCCTGCTACGGCTGTCTGAAAAACCAGGATGAAGCCTGTACCCTCAAAGACGATCCGGTGAATGAATGGATTCAGAAGATGAAGGGGGCCGACGGCATCCTGCTTGGTTCCCCGGTCTATTTTTCCGGTGTTGCCGGTACGATGAAATCCTTTCTTGACAGGGCCTTTTTCGTCTCCACGGTCAACGGCGGGCTGTTCCGGCATAAAGCCGGCGCTGCTGTTGCTGCGGTCCGGCGGTCCGGCGGCCTGCCCACGGTTGACGCCCTCAATCACTATATCAACTACTCCGAAATGGTCATGCCCTCCTCAAACTACTGGAATGTGGCCCACGGCTTTACTCCGGGAGAGATGGAGCAGGACGGGGAAGGCAAACAGATCATGGAGGTTCTGGGCAGGAACATGGCATGGATCATGAAAATCATCGAACAGGGAAAAGAGCAGCTGCCCGCCCCCGGACCGGTTGCCAAAACCGCCACCAATTTTATCCGTTAATATTTATACTGATAATATATGTACTGGGGGGGGGGAGACCCTCCCCCCCCAGTACGGATCAAAGCCGCTGTCCGGCAGTATCTTCGCCGGCATTCTGCGAAAACCAGCGAATAAGCCAGTGTTCTTAACCTGCGGATTTTCAAAAAGAATCATCAAAGCCCTCCTTTCGTAGCAGATGCTACAGAACACTTGAAACGCTCCTGGTATCCTGAAGACTCACAAAAATCATTTGAGGGTACCATGAAGGAGGGTAAAAAATGCAGGCTAAAATACTAGGAATTTCAGGCAGCCCCGTCAAAGATAGTAACACGGACCGCCTTATTCAGGCGGTGCTTGACAGCAGCGGCCTTGAATCGGAATTTATAAAATTGAGCAGCATCAACGTCAGGCCGTGCCTTGCCTGCAAAAGATGCGTACCGGATAACCTGTGCAAGGTAAACGATGACTTTCCGGAACTGGCCGAAAAAATTAAAACAGCCAAGGCCCTGGTGATCGGGGGCTACATTCCCTATTCACAGATAGACGGTTTTACCAAGGCCCTTCTTGAACGCTTCTGGTCCCTGAGGCATCAGACCAACCTCTTAAAAGGCAAACTAGGGGCCACCGTCCTCACCGGCTGTGCCCCTGAACCGCTGGCTGCGGTCAATCAATCCCTGGCCGCGGAGATGACAGAGTATGAAAACATGGATCTTATCGGGCAATTAACGGTTCCGGGAAATATCCCCTGTGCATTCTGCGGAAAGGGGGATGAATGCGAAATGAGCGGAGTTAAACAACTGCTTGATCCGGGGATAAAGGCCAGTGATATCAGGTATACCGGAGTGGAAGACCAGCAGGACATCTGGAAAGAGGCCATAGGAATCGGCCGGCAAATGGGTGACCGTCTGAAATAGCAGAGCCCGGCTCCCGTTTAAGGATTCTGTCCTTGAAAACCGAAACCGCCGGGGAATACCTGTTCCCCGGCAGGGAATGTTCTAGGATTGTGACACGGGCTTGAAAATATGATATCAGTATAAAAGTGTTTCCAAACCAAAAGGAAAAAAATGACCTGCCTTTGTGAAGAACTGGCCGGTGGTGACATTGAACTGGCACCGATATGTATCGGCAACCACTGGATATTTGAAAATCTTGAGCCTGCTGATATTAAAGCGCTGAGCCATGAGGCACTGAGAAAAAAATCAGCCAAAGGCGAATCCCTGTTCCTGCAGGGAGATCCTGCCGATGACATGTTTCTGATCAAGGGCGGCCGCATCAAGCTTTCCAAGGTGCTTGAAGACGGCACGGAACTGATGCTTGACATACGAAAAGCCGGGGACTTTGTCGGGGAGAATATGTTCTCTGAAGAAGGGGTCTATCCTGTCAGTGCCGTCTGTCTTGAAGATACGCTGACCTGCAGCTTCAGCCGGAAACAATTTGAGGAACTGGTGCTGAAGCATCCCAAAGTCGGCCTCCAGATCATCAAAACCCTGAGCGAACGGATTTCCAGCCTCACGGATCGTGTGGGCAGCCTTGCGGTGGCCAATATCGAAGACCGCCTTTACCGGGTACTCACCAACGTGGCAAAAGAGCACGGGACCCAGAGCCCGCAAGGGATTGTCATCCAGTTTCCCCTGACCCATGAAGACCTTGGTTTCCTGACAGGTGCCCACAGGGTCAGTATTACCCGGGCCATGAAAGCGCTTAAAGAGGAAGGGAAAATTATTCTTAAAGGCAGACGGCTCATCCTGCCCGCCCTGAAAACCGCCTGATTTTCACCTTATCCCTGCTCTTCCCACTGACCGAACAACTCCCTTCACCTGCGGCTTTTCAGCCGTCTTCCACCACGATCACACCCAATAAAAAATAATTTCACATTGTAGCAGGCGCTACTGAATCATTGGCAAAATCCCCCTATAGTAACCATACTTTGTAAACCATCAAAAAAGGAGATGTGATCATGAAGGTACTGGTAACCTATTTCACCCAGAGCGGCAACACGGAAAAAATTGCAAAGGCCATCTGCGAACAGGCAGCCCTGAACCATGAGGCTGAACTGAAAAAACTTGAAGATGTCACCCCTGACGATGCAGCCGGCTACGACATGATTTTCATTGGCTCTCCCCTGCATTCAGGTGCCCTGGCAGCCCCTGTAAAAGAATGCCTGGATGCGGTTAAGGCCAATCCCGGCCAGAAGATGGCCGGGTTCATCACCCATTTTGCCCCGGGCTATCCCGAGCAGGACATGAACGGATTCACAGAACCGTTAAGGACGGCCTGCCGGGAAAAAGAGATTGAATACCAGGGCTGTTTTGACTGCCAGGGCGCCCTGACGGAATCCTTACACGATATGGTGCAGAAGAAGCTCAACCTGACTGACGAACAATGGGCGGATATGGTCAAACAGATGACCGGCCATCCCGACGGGGGAGATGAGGAGAATGCCAGGGCTTTTGCGGAAAAGATTCTGGCCTGAAAACGCTTCGGGCCTCTCACCCGGTGCGGGAGGCCCTGACCACGCCTGTCAGAGCGGGAAAAGTTACCGGAAAAACCTTACGGGGTTAACCGGTCTGCCCGAAAGATTCCCGCTCTCTTTTTTCAGCCTCTGCTTTTATACAGCAGATGGCATGATTCCAGACCACATCATGGGCATAGTCAGGGAAGAGATGCCTGAATCCTTTCCAAAACAATTTTGTTGCGGGATTACCTCCCCTCTTATAATCAAAGGCCGTATAGATCACCAGCCGGTTGTTTCCGTCCCTGGTGGGGGTGATATCAAAGAGCAGTCTGCCCCGCCTTGTGAAGCGTCCAGACGGTTCGTAAAGCAGGGACTTTCCCTCTACGGACCTGCCAAGCCGGATATCCTCGGCAAGGGGCAGTCGCGGGATGCGGTAGCGGACCACGGCCCCTTCCCGGTTGGCATCACCGGAGACCCGTTTTACATCCACAAACCTGAGCCGTAAAAATTTGCCCTCACTGGTACCGAACCGCCCCAGCTCCCTGAATATGGCATCGGCTGAGGCCCGGATCTTAATGGCATACATCCGTTCGACCTCGGGATGGGGATCAAGCATGATGTCCAGGGATTTTGAAATGGCCTCTTTTATATATCTCCGTTTGTCCCTCAGGATGACGGTCGGATACCGACCATAGGCCTCCCAGTTCAAGCCGAAAAACTCTTCGGTGAGCCTGTTTCTCATGGTCTTGACACTGCCCCTGAGAAGGGACAATATCACGGGGCCGGACAGCAGGTCGCGGAAGACCTTTCTGTAATCACCGGCCCCGCTGCCGATCTTCCACAGCACCTTTCCCATGGGCCACCGGTCCATTGATTTGAATTTCATCTCAGTGGCAAAGGTCTGGTACATAACCCGGCTGGCCAGGGGGGACTTCAGGGCCAGCTGAACCAGGCCCATCACCCGTTTTGCCCAGGTATTGTCCTGATGGATCCACCGGCCTGCCCGCTCGTAGGGTCCGGAAAGGCTCTCCTCATCCACCCCCCGGTGAATGACGGTCCTGGCAAGGGAGTGGGCCAGGACAAAGGCCGAGTACAGCCCGTCCCTGTAAAGCCTTGCCCCGAATGCATCCCCTGCAAGCCCTATCCTCCGGGCATAAGGATTCCGGGCAGGGGAAACCGCCATCAGGGGGGTACAGGAACAGGCAACCCTGGGCTCAATACCCGGCAGAATATCCTGAATACCCGGAAGAGAAAGAAAGGTATTGACGATTTTCCGGGTGTCCCCGGAAAACAATGCCCGGTCAATACTTTTCCCGATAAGGGCCACGGTCAGGTGATCGCCTTTCGGGATCAGTGCAGCATGGTCCAGGTCAAGGGTCTCAGAGCCGGAGACAAAGATGTAAAGTTCCCTGTCCATAACCTTTTTCAGGTACCGGGCGCCCGGATTCAACTCAAAGATCATGGCCGGCCGGGTAACGGGCGGAGCAAATCCGGGCCTCATCTTCTGAAAGGAATGAAACAGCGCCCCGCCGGCATTAACCCCTGAGCAGATACAGGCAAAATCCGCCTCCATCTTAAACACCTCCCCGGCAGGGGGTTTTAATGTCAGGCAGGGGCGGTCCAGGGAGGAATACTCAATATCCAGTGCCTCTGCAGTGACGAGTTCTGCACCGGCCTCCACTGCTTTTTTCATAAGAAAGGCGTCCAGGCCCCGGATCTCTGCCCCTCTTTTCCCGGGCAGGGTCCCCCTGAACACGGAAACCACATCCTGCCCCACCGGCACTTTTAAAGGAAAGTTCTTCCAGAGGCCGTGAATCCAGATGTGGGAAAACCGCTGGCAGAGAACCGACTCCGGCAGTTCGATCCCATACCGCCTCAGCTCCTGCTGAAGCTGCGGCGACACAATGCCGGCGCAGGAGTTACATCCGGGGGATTCTTTGACAAAAAATCCCCTATCGGATTCTGCGATAGCAAATCTCCTATTGGATTCTGCGATAGCAAATCCCCCGGCCGCCCCGCCATCCCCGTTCCCCACCAAAGCCATCCGCTTGTCAACAATGGTTACCCGGATCTCTTTACCGGCCTTTTTAGCCTGCAAAAAAAGATGAAACGCCATAAAGGAGCCTGCAGGCCCGCCCCCCAGGATAACAATCCTGTCACCGTCCTTTATCGTTATCTCTGTTTCATGTCCCAAAGTCATCCCCCTCTACCTTACACGATATCCCTGCAGAACAGGCTAGGTGGATACCGGTAGATTGTCAAGTAAAACCAATACTATAAACAAGGATATATTTGCTTTCAGGCCTTTTCCGGCGTATTATGGGAACAGGGAGCGTTCATCAGCACGGGGACCTCTAAACTGCCGCCATTCACCGACAAATTCCGCAGCACAGGCGCCGACACCGGAATCCCGCCGCCATTTACTCCTTCTGGAGCTGCATTAGATACGTATTCTTTGTAAAGCCATGGTGTTAACTTAACCCTGAGACCTTCATTAGAGGTTCCCTTATTTTTACAGAGAGGCAAAAATGAACCGGTCAAAGCAAATCATAATATCCCTGCTCCTTTTCTGCACCCTCACCGGCCTGGGATGCCTGGGATATATGTTCATTGAAAACTGGCGGTTCATGGATGCCCTTTATATGACCATCATCACCCTTGCCACCGTGGGATACGGGGAAGTCCACGAGGTCAGTTTTGCGGGAAGGATATTCACCCTGGTTCTCATTCTTCTCGGGGGCGGCTTTTTTCTCTTCCTCATGAGCGATATTATCAAATTCCTGGTGGAGGGACGGATAAGACTTGTTTTCGGGAGGCATAAATTGGATACCAAGATTAAAAAACTGAAAAATCATTATATTGTTTGCGGATACGGGAGGATCGGCAGGCTGCTGACCCGGTACCTGGTTCAAAAATTCATTGACGTGGTAATTATTGAACGGGATGAGGCCTGTTCGGAAACCATGATAAACGACGGGGTCCTCTATCTTCTCGGCGAGGCCACCGACGAAGCCCTCCTGATCCGGGCCGGAATAAAAAGGGCCAAAGGTCTTATCGCCGTCACGGCAACGGATGCGGAAAATGTATTCCTGGTACTGACCGCCAAGCAGCTGAATCCCGGTATTTTTATTGTGGCCCGGGCAGGCCAGGATTCCACGAAAAAAACCCTGGATGCGGCAGGGGCAGACAAGGTGGTATCCCCTTACGACATCGGGGCACGTCGGATGGCCCATGCCGTGCTCCGCCCAACCGTCATAAAGTTCCTTGAAATGGCCTTTTCAGACGAGTCTGCAGATATCCAGATTGAAGAGGTCCGGATCCGCCCGGAATCCAGGCTTGCCGGTGTCTCCCTGATTGACTCCGGCATACGGAAGAAAATGGACCTGATCATCATTGCCATCCAGAAAAAAGAGGGGCAGATGGTCTTCAATCCAAAGGCGGAAACCAGGCTTGAACCCATGGACAGAATCATTGCCATGGGCCGCGCCGGAAACATCAGGCAACTGGAATCCGCCTTAGGCAGCTGACAACAGCCCCCTGGTAAAAGCCCTATTCCCTATACTGCACAGGGGCGTATTCGGCTCAATCAAAAATCCTTAAATTCATCGTCATCGTCAAAAGGAATCACCTGGTCGGGACGGATCTCTTTTTTTGACGGCCCGGAAGGTCCGGCCGGAGAACCGGCCGGCAGGGATGCGCGGGCCCGGCTTCGCTTCGGCACATCTGCACGGGTAGTTTTCTCTCCTTCCACGATCTCCATCATAATGCCCACCTTGGTATTCAGCTCACTGGCCTGGGAAGACAACTCCTCTGATCCGGCAGCATTCTGCTGGACCACCTTGTCCATCTCGGAAACAGCGGTGGTCACCTGGCTGATGCCGTCTGCCTGTTCCTTGGAGGCCAGGCTGATCTCAGCCACCAATGCCCCGACCTTGCCGGAACTCTCGGTAACCTGCTGAAATGCCTCATTGGTCTTTTCCACAAGCCCTGCACCGTCACTGACTTTTTTCACGGTTCCCTCAATGAGTTCGGACGTATCCTTTGCCGCGTCTGCGGCACGCATGGCAAGGTTCCTGACCTCGTCGGCCACAACGGCGAATCCCGCGCCGGCCTCTCCTGCCCGGGCAGCCTCAACCGCGGCATTCAGGGCCAGCAGATTGGTCTGGAACGCGATCTCGTCAATGGTTTTCACAATTTTGGATGTCTCTTCACTGGCCTTGGAGATCTCCTTCATGGACCTAGTCAGCTCGCCCATGGATTCATTGGCCTCCGAGACCACCTGGTTGGCATCCTGCATCAGGGTATTGGCCTGGTTTGCATTGTCTGCATTGGAGTTGGTCATGCTTGAAATCTCTTCAAGGGTGGATGAGGTCTCTTCAAGGCTTGCCGCCTGCTGGGAACTGCCTGAGGCAATCTGGGCACTGGCCTGGGATACCTGGCCGGAACCGGATGTCAGGGCCTCGATCACCTCCCGGAACCTGACCTTCACACCCTCAAGTTCGCCTGAACTGAAACTTCTCAGCCCCTGAAAAATGGCCCTGAACGGACTTGCAACGGAATTTGCGAGAAACATGGATACACAGAGTGCAATCAGGATGGCAATGACAATACCGCCGATGATCATGGCCATGGAGTTGCCTGAGGTTTTGGCGGCAGAGGCCTTCCGTTCATCCATGAGTTTCTGCTCCCTTCCGATAAAGGTGGCCACCTGGCTGCGGAACTTGTCAAAGTATTGTTTCCCCCTGGCCTCTGCCACAAGATCCGCCATGTCATCCATGGTTCTGGCATCCCCGATCTCCCGCCGCAGGGCAATCTGCACTTCGGCAACCTCTCTCTTCCAGGTATCAATGCCGGCCTTGACATCAGCCAGCCGTTTCACCTGAGCGGGATTGTCACTCACGGTCTGTGACAGGGATGCCACCAGGTCCTCAAACCGTCCGCCCCCGTCTCTGTAGGGGTCAAGAAATTCCTCTTTCCCGGCCAGAAGGAAGCCGCGCATACCGGTTTCCATATCCACGGCAGCTGCGGTTATACTATTGGCCCCTGCAATGACATCCTTGGTGTGTGACACCCATTGGGCGGTTTCCGCGATCCGGGCGCTGTCGGCAGATCCGGAATTTTTCAGCCGGGCCAGCTTTGCCTCCCGCTCTTTCATCAATCCCTCTTCAACCCGGATGAAATCCGCCACCAGGCTGCGGAACCTGTCAAAGTAGATCTTTCCCCTGGCCTGTCCCACAAGGGCTGCCATATCGTTCATGGTTTTGGCATCCCCTATTTTCCGGCGCAGGGCGATCTGTACTTCAGTGACATCCTTTTGCCAGGCGTCGATATTGGTCTTTATTTCAGATAAAAGCTTGACCTGGGCCGGGTTGTCGCTCACTGTCCCGGATAAAGAGGCCACCAGTTCGTAAAACCTCTTCCGGCCGCTTTTGTAGGGGGCCAGGAACCCCTCTTTTCCTGCCAGAAGATATCCCCTCATGCCGGTTTCCATGTCCACACCGGCGGCCACGATCCGGTTGGCAGTGGCAATCACCGTATGGGTATGATCCACCCAGCGGTTGGATTCGGTTAATGCCTTATTGGCGTTGATACTGATAATTCCCAAGGCGATCATCAGAACAAGGGTGACACTGCTGCCAAGGATGATTTTTAATTTTAGCCCCATGTTTTTAAACATAATCTCCCCCCTTTGTACGATTTAATTAACCTATGATACCTTATCCAGCTGGATCACCTCCTCCTGGCTCAGCACCCTGTCTATATCCAGGAGAATCTTTACGCCGCCTTCCATCTTGGCCATGCCGAGGATGTACTCCGTATCCAGGCTGGTGCCGAATGTGGGTGCATTTTCAATATTTTTTTCCTCGATATTGAGGACTTCGGAAACTGCATCAACGACAATACCAATGAGGACAGTGGCCTTGGCAGAATCAATCTCAACCACGATGATACAGGTCCGTTCGTTGTAGGGAATGGATTCCATGGAGAATTTAAGCCGGAGATCAACCACCGGAATCACCTTTCCCCTCAGGTTGATCACCCCTTTTACAAACTCCGGCGTCCTGGGGACTGATGTCACCGGCATCATCCCGATAATCTCTTTTACCTTGAGAATACCGATCCCGTACTCCTCTTCCTTTAAGGTGAATGTTAAAAATTTACCTGCCTTGGCGGCCGGGACCTTAACAGCCTGATCCATCGCACCGTTAGATTCCATCACTCCCCCTTTGCTGGTTGTTAATAAAAAATCCCCCCCTGAAACAGTTATGCAGCGGACAAGAGCCCTTTCACACATTCCAGCAGTTCTTTTCTCGAAGAGGGTTTGTCCAAAAACGCATCTGCCCCTGAAGACATCGCCTTTTCCCTGTTTTCGTCAGTGCCGTAACCGGTGAGTACCAGAACTTTAATCCTGCTGGTGGCCGGGTCTGATTTCACATTTCTGCACACCTCAAATCCATCCATATTGGGCATGAACAGATCCAGAATCATCAGATCAGGTTTAAACCGGACCAGTTTTTTACCGGCTTCAAATCCGTCCAGGGCAAATTCAAGGTCAATAAAGATCCCGCCCAGTACGTTCTTTAAATAGCTGTGTATACTCAGCTCATCATCCACGATTAGAATCCTTCCGTTTCCGGTTTTAAATCCATCCGCATCATAGGGAATCTCATTGCTTTCCAGCCATGATCTCAAATCCCCCCGGAGAATACGCTTATGGCCGCCCGGAGTGCTGTGGGATTTTATTTTCCCGGAGGTTACCCATCTGTACATGGTTGAACTGTTCACGGAACAGATCTTCGCTGCCTGGGGTACGGTATAATAATCTTTCATAATACGACTCATCATCCTTTCCCCTGCCAAAGGGAACAGAACACAATACGAATCAATCGCCGGACTGCAGATTGAGGGTCAGGTTGTCGCCTGCATGGTTTGCACTGTTTGAAGGGTTTGCATTATTCTGGGGCGAAACAGGAAAATTGTCAATGGGTTTTCCGGGGGCAAGAAAAACACAAAAGCGGGAAGAGTAGGGAAAGCCTGCGCTTCCCGCTCAAATAAAAAACCGGACCGGAAGACCTCCGGACCGGTTTTTTCATAGAATGAAGTACTTCGATCAGTAGTTGATCTGGATTGTTTGGTACTAAGCAACCCAAGTTATTTTTTAAATTAAAGGCTACTCGCCCAGATAAGCCTCCCTGATCTTGGGGTTTTCCAGCAGGGCGGAAGCCTTGTCTTCCAGGGTGACCTCACCTGTTTCCATGACATAGCCCCGGGTTGCCGTTTGCAGGGCCAGGTTGGCGTTCTGCTCAACAACAAGGACGGTGGTGCCGTCTTCCCTGTTGATATCTGCGATGATATCAAATATCTGCTGAATAATAATGGGAGCGAGTCCCAGGGAGGGTTCGTCCAGCAGCAACACCTTGGGTTTGGTCATCAGGGCCCTTGCAATGGCCAGCATCTGCTGCTCACCGCCGGACAGGGTGCCGCCCTCCTGTTTACGCCGTTCGCCCAGGATGGGAAACAGGTCGTAGCCGTGCTGGATATCCTTTTTGATCTGCTCTTTGTCATCCCGGTAAAAGGCGCCCAGGATCAGGTTCTCCTCCACGGAAAGCCTTGGGAAGATACGCCGGCCTTCAGGTACCTGGCACAGTCCCATGGTGGGCAGTTTCTCAGGGGTGACCTTGTTGATCAGCTTCCCGTCGTACCAGACCTCGCCCTGTTCTGCCTGGACAATCCCGCAGATGGTCATAAGGGTTGTGGATTTACCGGCACCGTTGGCGCCGATCATGGCCACGATCTCCCCGGGCATCACCTTCATGGACACCCCTTTGAGTGCCTTGATGGACCCATAGCCCGAGTGGACGTTTTTCATTTCAAGTATCGGTTTCTGTTCACTCATTGTCTTAGCCCTCCTTCTCTTCGGACCGGGTGCCCACACGTTTGGCCGGGACAAGTCCTGAAGGCCTGAACAGCATCATGATGATCATGGTGGACCCGAAGATCAGCATGCGGTAGGACTCAAATTCACGGAAAACCTCAGGCAGGGCAATGAGGGCGATAACACCCAGGATAATGCCGGGTATGGATCCCATGCCGCCGAGAACCACCATACAAAGAACCATGGCCGACTCCAGGAAGGTAAAACTCTCCGGGGAGACAAACTTCATCCGGGCGGCAAAGAATGCACCGGCAAGCCCTGCAAAAAAAGCGCCTGTGGCATAGGCCAGCAGTTTGTAAATAAAGGTGTTGACCCCCATAAGTTCGGCTGCGGTCTCATCCTCCCGGATGGATTCCCAGGCACGCCCCACGCGGGAGAAGTTCAGGCGGTTCACACCGATGGCCGTCAGGACGGCAAGGGCCAGGGCAAAGTAGTAGAACAGCTGGAGCTTCTTCACCCACATGGTTTCAAAGGTAAACCCGCCTTCAAAGACAAACCTGAACCAGCCGATGCGGTCAATGCCGAGGATGCCGTTGGGCCCGTTGGTCAGGTCCATCCAGTTGTTCAGGATAATCCTTATGATCTCACCAAAACCCAGGGTCACGATGGCCAGGTAGTCACCGCGCATCCGCAGGGTCGGATACCCCACGATACAGCCGGCAATACAGGCAAACACCCCTGCAAAGGGAAGGCAGACCCAGAAGGCAAGGCCGTAAACCGTGTTAAGGATCGCATAGGTGTATGCACCAACCCCGTAAAAGGCTATATACCCAAGATCCAGCATACCGGCCAGGCCGACCACCACGTTCAGGCCGAGGCCAAGGCAGATATACAGCAGTACGTTAATGGCCACATCCGTGCCGTAACGCCCTGCAAACTGGGGATAAATGGCGGCAAACACCAGCAGCGCCACCAGCCATACCCAGGTGGGAAGGGCGGTTGCCGAGGCCTTAATACCGCTGGCCGCACGGGACAGGGGATTGGTAATAAAGGTGACGGACCCGCTTGCCTTCATCACGTAAAGCACCAGGCAGACAAAGGATCCTGCCAGCATATAACTCCAGACCGTGATGGTTTTGGCAAAGGTCAGGGTGCCGTCCGGGTGGATGCCCAGCATGGGCCACAGCAGGCCCAGAAGCCAGAGCATGCCCATGGTGTATGGTTTCCATACTTTTTTAAACTCTTGTATCATCGATATTCTCGCCCATAATTCCAGTAGGTTTAAAGTAGAGAACGCCTATCAAAATGATAAATGCGAACACATCCTTGTACTCGCCGGAGATATACCCGGCGCCAAAGATCTCAACCATTCCGATAATCAACCCGCCGATCATGGCACCGGTGATGTTGCCGATTCCGCCGAGAACCGCGGCGGCAAATGCCTTGATGCCGGGGACAAATCCCATGTCATATTTAACCGAGCCGTAATAGAGGCCGTACATGATACCGGCGGCAGCCGCAAGGCCTGCGCCGATGGCAAAGGTCAGGGATATGATCTTGTTGGATCCGATGGCCACCAGCGCAGACATGGTCTTGTCCTGTGCCGTGGCCCGCATGGCCATACCGATCTTTGTCTTGAACACCAGGATATTCAACCCGATGAGAAGCGAAGCGGTAAGGGATACAATGGTGATCTGAAGATAGGAGATGGTAATCATTCCGAAATCAAACCCGCCCTGGAACAACTCTGACGGATAGACCGCATCGTATACGCCGCGGGTCAGCATCATCCCGTTGGACAGGAAGATGGACATACCCAGGGCTGAGAGCAGGGCCGAGAGCCTGGAATTCTTTCTTAAGGGTTTATACGCAATTTTTTCAACCCCGATGGCAAGGTAGGCGCAATATGCCATGGAAATGATGAATGCACCGGTCAGGCAGAGGACCGGATGGGTATCCATATACCCCATCCCCGCAAAATAGGCCAGGGAGATGGCGCCTACATAACCGCCGGCGGCAAAGAACTCGCCATGGGCAAAGTTGATGAGCTGGATTACACCGTATACCATGGTGTAGCCCAATGCAATCAATGCATACATGCCGCCAAGGGTCAAACCGTTAATCAACTGCTGAATAAAATATTCCATTCTATATATTTTTCTTAAGTTGTATGTCGTGTGAGTGGATGCGCCAGGCGTACTGCCTGGCGCATCCGGGGGTAAACCAGGTATTGCTGTGGATTACTTGATCAGGCCGTTAACAGGTTCCCAGTAAGGAACAAACTTGTCGCCGACAACCTTGAAGGCAATGTAGGAAGAACCGGAGTCGCCGTTTGCTTTAAATTTAACGTGTTTTGCAACACCCTGGAAATCCAGTTTCATCAGCTCGGCTTTAACCTTTGCGGAATCTGTGGTACCGGCAGCTTTGATGGCTTTGAGAAGGGCAGTGGCACCATCATATGCATAGGTGGCATAGGCAGCGATCTTACCGTATTTGGGTACGTAACGTTCTTCAAAGGCTTTGTATTCAGGCGTTGTGGGATCGGTGAAACCGTAAGTCAGGTAAACGCCGTTGGCAGCTTCTTTTGCAACTTCCATGAACTTGGGCTGGAAAACGGCATCCTGGGTGATAATCTGGGATTTCATACCCAGGCGTTTGGCCTGAAGGGTCATCATGGCTGCAGGGGAGAAACCCTGGAGAGACATGTAGAAGATATCGGCATTGGCTTTTTTGGCCATGGTCAGGATGGCGGAGAAATCCTTGTCACCCTGGTTAACATGCTCATGGGCCACAACGTCCATACCCATCTCGGTGGCTGCTTTTTTAACGCCGTCAGCCAGACCCTGGGAATAGGTGGTCTTATCATCAACGATAAAGATGGTTTTTGCGCCAAGGGATTCTTTCATGAACTTGGCAGCCGCAGGGGCCTGGTCATCATCACGTCCGCACATACGGAACATGTAGGGAAGGCCGCGGTCGGTAACTTTCTCATTTGTGGAGGCAGGCGTGATCATGATGATGTCTTCTTCGTCCAGAACGTCGGAAGACGGAATGGTGGAAGAGGAGCAATAGGCACCGATAACACCGGCAACCTCAAGGTTGATCAGCTTGTTGGCGGCAGCAACAGCCTGTCTGGGATCGCAGGCAGTATCCTGGGCAAACAGTTCGATTTTGTCGTAACCGGGGATTCCGCCCTGTTCTTCAATCACTTCAATAGCAGTCAGAACACCGTTTTTGATGTCTGTACCATCAGAGGCATAGGGACCTGTCAGGGGACTCATGGAACCGATTTTCAAAGTTTTCGCATAAACGCCGCCCAGCATAAACGGAACCAGGATAAGGCCCATTGCCAAAATTGAAACAACTCTTTTTCTCATCTTCTCCTCCTAAAAATTATTGGTTGGCAGGTTGACCGAGATATGCCTCGATTACCTTGGGATTGTTCTGAATTTCAGAAGGATCCCCTTCGGCAATTTTCACACCATGATCAACACAAACAATATGATCACACACGCCCATGACCACTTTCATGTCATGCTCCACCAGGAGCACGTCAATCCCGAGATCTTTTATGCGCGCAATATCATGCATCAACTCTGAGGATTCAGAGGGGTTCATACCGGCGGCAGGCTCGTCCAGCAGCATGACCTTGGGCTCAGAGGCAATGGCCCTGGCAATTTCCAGGCGGCGTTGCAACCCATAGGGCATGTTGGAGGCCACGGTGTCGGCAAAATCATCAACACCCATGAATTTTAAGGCCTCCATGGCTTTTTCCCGGATGTACGCCTCTTCCCGCTTCTGGGACGGGGTTCTCAAAATGGAACCGAAGATGCCTTTACCGGCCCGGCAATGCCTGGCCACCATCGCGTTTTCAACCGCTGTCATCGCCGAAAACAGGCGAATATTCTGGAAGGTTCTTGCAATGCCTTTTTCAAAGATCACATAGGGTCTTTTGCCCAGGATACTCTCGCCGTTAAAGACCACATCCCCTTCCGATGCCTGGTAAACACCGGTCAGGACGTTGAAAACCGTGGTTTTTCCCGCACCATTGGGTCCGATGAGCCCCACAACCCGGCCGTTGCCGATGGTGAAACTCAAATCGGAAAGCGCGAGAAGACCGCCAAACCGAACACTGATATTTTTTAACTCTAATTCAGCCATAAAGAAACATCAATCCATTTAGATTTAATCTGGGAAATCGCTTAAAAAGCGCTTCTATAGCCTATTTGTAGCTTTCTGTAGCCCATTAAGTTTGGGATGTCAACAATTAAAAACCCATTTTGCCCGATGGTACACCTTAGGTACACCTTAAACCCCGGGCAGACAAAGGCGTATCTCTCAAAAACAATGGTCTAACCATACAACCGATTCTTCTGCTTTTTTGTAAAGCACCATCACTTACAAAACCTTTACATTCATATTGACATTCCTCTTAAACTTTGCCACACTGACAAAAACCAACACACCGGAGAAAAACTGCCATGAGACCGCCGTTAACGGAAAAACAAAAAAAGCTGCTGGACTATCTCCGGGAAGAGATCGGCCGGACCGGATCAGCCCCGAGCCTCAGGGTCTCGGCAGCAGATCTTGAGATCAGCCATGCTGCCGTGGCCCAGACGCTGAAAACCCTTGAAGACAAAGGATATATCCGCAGGCAGGGAAAGTACAGCCGGACCGTCCATATCCTGGATCATACCGGTGATGTTGACGCAGGACTCAGCCGGAAACAGATCCCCATCATCGGCCGGATCACGGCAGGCCTTCCCATGTATGCCCAGCAGGAGTGGGAGGGCAGCCTTGTCATTGATGACCGGCTCTATCCCGGCGATAATCTTTTCGCCTTGCGGATCCAGGGGCAGTCCATGAAAAATGCCGGTATTTTAAACCGGGACATTGCCATCTGCCAGCCCAGGCAATATGCCCATAACAAGGAGATCGTCGTGGCCCTGGTCCATGGGGAGGAGGCCACGGTAAAACGGTTTTTCCTCCACCCGGGATTTATTGAACTGCGGCCTGAAAATCCCAAATTCAAACCCCAGACCTATGAGTTTGACGACGTCCTCATCCAGGGAAAGGTCATCGGCATTGTCCGGCCGCCAGATGCCATGAACACCGGCCAGGACCACTAGCATGAACAATCAGGCGGAGAACAGGGTCTTCATGGGCACCAGCGGGTACTCTTACGGGGAATGGGTGGATGCAGGCATTTACCCCAGGGGAACCCATGCCGCCAATATGCTGCCCGAATACACCAGGCTCTTCGGGGCCACGGAACTCAACTACACCTGGTACCAGATGCCCAAGGCCCCTGCCATGGAACGGATGGCCGCCCAGGTCCCCCGGGGGTTCAAATTCGCCGTCAAACTCACCCGGACCCTCACCCATGAGGTCCACAAAACCCGGTGGCGCAAAGAGGCCCTGCTGTTCCGCCAGGGCATCGCCCCCCTGGCGGACCGGAAAAGCCTGTTAACCATATTGATCCAGCTGCCCCCCTATTTCCAGCGGACCCCGGACAGGCGCGCCTATCTGGCCGCCCTTCTGGAAGAATTGTCAGGCCTGCCCCTGGCCGTGGAGTTCCGCCATCCCTCCTGGGTCAACGACAAGGTTTTTTCAGGACTTGAGCAAAGGGGCATCACCCTGGTCACGGTTGACGCCCCTGATCTTCCCTACCTCTTTCCCAGGGTGGATGCCGTCACCAACCCCGCCCTCTTCTACCTGCGGCTCCACGGCAGGAACAGCAGGGGATGGCGGTCCGGAAACATGCAAAGACAGTTTGACTATGACTACGACGAACCCGAACTGAGGGAGATCGCCGGCATGGTAAAAACCTCACTTATGCCCGAAGCAGAGACCGGGGCGGTGTTTTTCAACAACCACGTCCGGGGCCAGGCCCCGAAGAACTGCCTGCGCCTGGGCGCCATCCTCAACAACAGGTGAGCAAGATGCCCGGTACACGCAGCAGGGCCATCATCCACCTCAACGTTGCCGACTTTGCAGCCCGGGTGGAAACCTGCCTGGAACCCTCCCTGCGGGACTATCCCCTGGTCATCGCCCCCACCGGCGCTCCCAGGGCCGTGGTCTACGACATGAACGAGCAGGCTTTCCGGGAGGGAATCCGCAAGGGCATGGCCCTGGCCCGGGCCAAACGCCTGAACCGGGGCATCCGGGTGCTTCCGCCACGGTTCAACCGGTATGAAA
>JAKSAX010000038.1 GCA_022361395.1 Desulfobacterales bacterium
ATCGTTGATCACGTCATAGATGATATCATAGAAGCGCATATCCACATTTTCATCCTTGGCCAGCTTGCGGATCTGGGGAGAAGGCCGCACGTTAAACCCGATGATAATGGCATCGGAAACACCGGCCAGGGCCACGTCGGATTCGTTAATGGTACCGGCACCGGAGTGAACGATTTTAACATCAACCTCTTCCTTGGCCAGATCTTTAAGGGAATCGTTAAGGGCCTCGATGGAACCATGGACATCCGCTTTAACGATAAGCTTAAGCTCTTTGATCTCGGCAGTGCCCAGGTTTTCAAACATTTTTTCCAGGTTGGCGCGGCTCTTTTTGGCCAGTTCCTTGGCTCTCTGTTTCTGCATCCTGTGACCGGCAATCTGTTTGGCATCCTTGTCCGAGGCCACGGCGATAAATTCATCACCGGCATCAGGCACACCGGTCAGACCGACGATTTCCACAGGCATGCTGGGACCGGCGGACTCGATTCTCTGGCCGGAATCCCCTATCATGGCACGGATACGGCCGGAGTGCAGGCCGCAGACAATGGGGTCGCCGTCTTTCAGGGTTCCCTGTTTCACCAATACCGTTGCCACGGACCCGCGGCCGGTGTCCAGCCTGGATTCCACAACATAACCGGAGGCATTCCGGTCCGGGTTGGCTTTCAACTCAAGCACCTCGGACTGCAGCAGGACCATCTCAAGCAGGTCGTCAATACCTTCGCCGGTCTTTGCCGATACTTTAACAAAGATCACATCACCGCCCCAGTCTTCTGCAAGCAGGTCATGTTCGGACAGCTCACGCATGATCCTGTCAGGATCCGCACCGGCCTTATCCATCTTGTTGACAGCGACAACGACCGGAACTTCGGCAGCCTTGGCATGGTTGATGGCCTCAATGGTCTGGGGCATACATCCGTCATCGGCAGCCACAACAAGGATGACGATATCCGTAACCTTGGCACCCCTGGACCGCATGGCGGTAAACGCGGCATGACCCGGTGTATCCAGGAAGGTAATCTGTCCCCCGTTGGGGGTCTCTACGTTATAGGCACCGATATGCTGGGTGATACCGCCGGCTTCGCCGCTGGTAATCTTTGATTTCCTGATCACATCAAGCAGCGAGGTCTTACCGTGGTCAACATGTCCCATGATGGTAACAACGGGCGGACACTGGACCATATTATCGTCATCTTCGGTTTCAACAGGAACTGAAAGAAGAGTCTCCTCTTCAAAACTGGCCCTTTCCACTTCAAATTCAAACTCAGCAGCCACAAGGGAGGCCGTATCAAAATCAATGGTCTGATTCACCGTAGCCATGACACCCATGCCCATGAGCTTGGCGATCATCTCATTGGCCTTGATGCCCATGCGTTTGGCAAGTTCCGCCAGTTCAATAGCCTCATCGATTTTTACGCGGCGTTTGATCGCCTTTGGCGTGGTAATCTGTGTTTTCTGGAAACTGCCCTTTTTACCCCGCTGCTCTTTTCTGCCGCGTTTCTTCCGTCCCCGGCCCCTGTAAAGGTCATTGCCTTCAACCACGGATTTTTTCTTACGCCGTTTCCGTTTGCCCGGAGGACTTGCAGGCGGCAGGTCACGCCCGAAATTCTTTTTCCTGGGTTCGGATCCGGGCTGAGCAGGAGGCATTACCATATCGGTGCCGGCAGGTCTTTGTGCAGCAGGCCTCGAATCCCGGGCCTGTCTGCGCTGGGGTGCATCATGACCGCCCCGGCCGCCGTTATGCCGTTTATCTTCGGCAGGCTTTCTCCGCTTGAGATTTTCCAGTACGGCAGGATCTGCAACCCTTACAATTTTAGCAGGGGTGGATTTCCGTTTTTTCTTTTTCTTTTTTGCCGCTGCCTTATCCGTATCCGCGACCTCAGTCTCACCAGGCGCATCAGCCTCTGGTTTTTCTTCAGTTTTAGCGGGGGACTCAGACTCTGCAACCTTTACCTGCTCTGTTTCCACAGTTTCCTTTTTATCTTCAGCAGCAGCGTCGGCGGGTGCTTCCGGTTCTGCCGGTTTTTCCTCTGCCGGTGGTTCTGCCGGTTTCTCTGCAACAGGCTTTACCGGTTCTGGATCAGGTTCCGGCTCGGGCTCGGGCTCCGGTTTTTCCTCTATCACCGGTTTGATAATTTTTGCCGGTTCAGCAGTCTTGGAAACAACTTTCCGTGCCGGCCGTTTGCGGACCACGGTTTTCTCCGGTTCCGGCTCGGATTTTTCCGCAGGCGGTGTCTCAGGGACCTGCTCCGCGGGTTTTTCCTCTACGGTCTCTGCTGGTTCAGGAGCAGACTCTTCAGCAGCGGCAACGGTCTCTTCAGGACCGCGCACAACCTTACGCCTGCGGATTACAGAGGGTTTAACCTTTACGTCGCTCTTCTGCTTCTTTTTGCCGAACATAGATCTTTTGATCGTTTTGACATCGCTGTCTTCCAGAGAACTCATGTGGCTTTTTACTTCTATTTTCAGTTCTTTCATCTTGTTGAGAAGCTGCTTATTTGTCATGTTCAGATCTTTAGCTAACTCATATACTCTGACCTTCGCCATTCGTTGCCCCCAGTAATCCTCTTTTATAAATTCTAATCGTTTACCCGTCGCCTTACCGATGCAACCTATTCACTGATCCCGTCGGGATCTGTATCGTCCTGAGCCTCTTGTTCCTGGGCGGCATCAACCGGTTCATCTTCCTCTTCTGCTTCAGCCTGTGCCAAGGCAGCTGCTTCCTTCTCTGCCCTGGCCTGTTCGGCCTCCTGTTGGGCCTGAAACCGTTCCGACTCTATAATCTGCCGGGCTTCTTCAATGGTGTCCACGGCCTCCTCAATGGAAACCTCCATGATTGCGGCAACATCCTCAACCATGGCATCCATCACATCAAGCAAAGAGGCAAATCCGGCTTTAAAAAGGACTTCTGCCATAGGCAGCCCCACGTTGGACAATTTCATCAGGCTGTCATAGCCTTCCTTAACTTCACGGCTGTACTCTTCCTCACTGGTCACCTCAAGATGCCAGCCGGTGATCTCACAGGCCAGAGATACATTCTGTCCGCCCTTGCCGATGGCAATGGAGAGGTACTCATCATTGACGATCACCTCCATGGACTGGTTATCTTCATCAATGATGACTCTGGCGATCTCTGCAGGGGACAGGGCATTGCATACAAACCGTGCAATATCCGGACTCCACTGGACAATATCGATTTTTTCACCCCGCAGCTCCTGAACAATATTCTGAACCCGGTTGCCTTTCATACCGACACAGGCACCTACCGGATCCACATCCGAGTCAATTGAAGAGACCGCAATTTTTGCACGTGTTCCAGGCACCCGGGCGGCACCTCTTATTGAGACAATACCTTCTGCCACTTCCGGGACTTCGGTTTTAAACAGCTCAACCAGAAATTCGGGATGGGTTCTGGACAGGATGATCTGGGCGCCTTTGGATTCTTCCAGCACATCCATGACATATGCCCTGATCCTGTCACCACGTTTGTAATTCTCCTTGGGCATCTGTTCCCTGGGTCTTAACACGGCATCTGCCTGCCCGAGATTCACAATGATGCTGCCCCGGTCAAAGCGCTGAACAATACCGTTAATGATCTTTCCTTTTTTGTGGATAAAATTTTCATAAACAGCATTACGTTCCGCTTCACGCATCTTCTGGATAATCACCTGTTTTGCCGACTGGGCGGCGATACGGCCGAACTCTTCCGTATCGATTCTTATACCGAGGCTGTCGCCTATTTCACACTCAGGGTCGTACTCAAGCCCCTCTTCCAGGGTCAGTTCACTGTCGTGGTATTCAACCTCTTCAACCACCTCTTTAAAATGGAAGACTTCAACATCACCGCTTTTTTCATCATAATGGACTTCAATATCCGCCCTGGGTCCGATTTTTTTCCTGGCAGCCGAAATGATGGCCTCTTTCAAGGTATTAATAAGGATCTCAGCATCAATACCTTTTTCACGGCTTACCTGGTCAATTACCCTTTTTATATCTGTGATAAACATGTTAAGCGTTCTCCATATTACTGACCTGCAAGCATTGCTTTGCTGATCATAAGGCCTTCAATTTCAACCTCCTTACCATCAATTGCAATAACAACAGAATCATCGTTTGTCTTCTCAAGAATCCCGGTGAACTTTTTCTGGCCGTTGACCGGCTCATGGGTTTCTATCTTGACCCTCTCTCCGGCAAACCGGATAAAATCTTCTCTTTTACTCAAGGGCCGGTTGGGACCGGGGGAAGAGACCTCCAAGCGGTACCTTCCTATGTTTTCAATATGCACGTCTATCAGGTCCCCAAGCTGGCGGCTTATGGTCACACAATCATCCAGGGTAACCCCGCCCGGCTTGTCCATGTAAAGCCGAACAATTCTTTCCCGGTTACTGGTAATACATTCAATATGGACCAGTTCAAATTTTTCAGCCTTGAACAGAGGTTCAGCTACCTTCAGAACCCTTTCTTCAATCCAGCCGAACTCTTTTTGTCTGATAAACCCCATAGTTACCTGTAACCTCTAATTTATATATTCCACAAATACAAAAACGGGCAGATGCCCGTTCCTAGTACAACTCTCAACAAAATCCTCACCAAACACCCTGGTTCAGATCATATTTCCCCCCATAAAATGGAACAAATCTGCCATCCCTACCCAAAAAGATGGAGCGGGCAACGAGGCTCGAACTCGCGACATCAAGCTTGGGAAGCTTGCACTCTACCAACTGAGTTATGCCCGCATTAGCGGCACAATATAACAACCCCGCCAGGGTTTGTCAACACCCGGGTTTTAAGATTCCTGTTTAAGGCCGGACACAGGTGCCGGACACCCCGCGCCTGCAGAAAATAACAGTACTCCTGCAGACGCCGGAACTACCCGGGCAGACTGGCGTTAAATGTGTCAAGTACCCGTTTAGACAGGGTTGCATGCACCTTTTTTATATTCTTCTCGGTCAGGGTTTTATTGGCTGACCTGTAAACCGTTCTAAAGGACAGGGATTTTTTACCCTCGCCAATGGCCTCACCCTCAAACACATCAAAGAGGAAAAAATCTTCGATGAGCGCCTGTTTTCCGGCAAACTTTTTGACTTCCTCCAGAATAGCACCCACTTCCACGGCATTGTCCACAATAAGGGTCATATCACGGGACACCGAGGGGAACCTGGGCAGGGGTTCAGCCTGAACAACTCCGGGCACAGCCTCCTGAAGAAGATCCATGTCCATATCAAAGATAAAGGCATCCTGCTTGAGTCCGTAGGTTTTAAGCACCTTGGCGTCAACCTTGCCAAGGGTACATATTGTCTTACCCGCTTTTACAACCCGCGCACCGTATCCTGCCTCAAAATAGGGACAGCTGCTGTCATCAATTTTAACATAGGAGACATCGGAAACAGACAAATCATCCAGCAGGCCCTGCACCACCCCTTTAAGATCAAAAAAATCCAGGGGTTCTTTTTTGGAGAACCAGGTCTGATCCGACCGGTTCCCGGTGATTAGCCCGCCGACCATCTCAACTTCCCTGGGCTGCTCGCCTTTGGCGGTGGCAAAAAAGACCTTGCCGATTTCAAACAGGCGCAGGGTCTCTGTCTGCTGGGCCGTATTCCGGCGCATGCTCTCAAGCAGGCCGGGCACAAGAGAGGTTCTCAGGACAGACATCTGGTCGGAAATGGGATTTAAAATTTCTTCCACGGATTGCCTGGCATCCGTCTCCTCCAACCCGAGCCGGCTGCAGGAATCCTCATGGATGAAGTTGTAATTAATGGCCTCATAAAAAGAGAATCCGGTCATGGCCTGACGAATATCCCGCCTCAGCAGCAACCTCGGGTCCAGCTCCCTCCCCTTTGCGGGGACCGGCGGATAACTGGTCTCGATATTGTTATACCCCCAGAGCCGGGCAACTTCTTCAGACAGGTCCTCCGGCCGGGTTACATCTACCCTGAAAGAGGGCACCCCGACGCTCAGGAGACCGTCACCAATGGTTTCGACCTCAAACTCCACGGATTCCAGGATCCGGGCGATGGCATCCACAGAAAAATCGGTCCCCAGGCGGACGTTCAGAGCGTCAGCCTTGAGTTCAATCCGGGTTGATTCGGGCTTTAACGGGTGTTCATCAATCACCCCGGCGGCAATTTTTGCATCGCAGAGTTCCGCCATCATTGCAACAGCCCGCTTCATGGCAAACAGCGTACCCTCGGGATCCACCCCGCGTTCAAACCTGTGGGAGGCATCAGTACCGATTCCTGTCCGCTTGGCTGTTCTGCGGACGGACACCGGGTTAAAGTATGCGCTTTCCACCAATACCCGCGTGGTGTCATCGGAAATTTCAGAGTTTTCACCACCCATGACACCTGCAATGGCAACGGGTTTTTCTCCGTCGCATATCATCAGCATTTCAGGTTCCATCTTATGAACTTTTGAATCCAGGGTGGTGAATTCAATGGCATCCCCGGCAGCCCTGACGACAATCTTACCCTTGGCCAGATTATCATAATCAAAGGCGTGGAGCGGCTGTCCGGTTTCCATCATCACAAAGTTGGTAATGTCAACCACATTGTTGATCGGGGTCAGCCCGACAGACTCAAGGCGTTGTTGCAGCCAGTGGGGAGACGGGCCGACTTTCACATCAAAGAGCATCCCCGCGGTATACCTCGGGCAGAGTTCAGGGTCCTTGATCTCCACGCTGGCATGATCATGGATGGAATCCGGAATAATCCTGTCCTCAGGCAGTTCGGCAGCCGGAAGGGTCACTTTATTTTTAGGTTCGGTAAAGGCGCCTGTCTCCCTGGCAACCCCGATAACACTCAGGCAATCCGGGCGGTTGGGAGTAAGATCAATCTCGAAAACCGTATCGGTCAGGGCGAGTGCTTTCTCCAGGAGGGTCCCCGGAACGAATTCCCCTTCAAGATCCATAATGCCTGCAGCATCTGAGTCCAGGCGGAGTTCTGCAGCGGAGCAAAGCATGCCGCAGGATTTTTCACCCCGGAGCTTGCTCTTCTTTATTTTAAAGTCCCCGGGCAACACAGCCCCGGGCAGGGCACAGGCCACATACATGCCCTCCCGCACATTGGGGGCACCGCAGACAATGGGTGACAACTCATCTGCCCCCACATCCACGGCACAGCAGGTCAACTTGTCGGCATTGGGGTGCTGCTTTGCCTCAACCACCTGCCCGACAACCACCTTGTCCAGATAATCGTAAAGGCTTTCTACGGCATCCACCTCAAGCCCGGCCATGGTAAGCCTGTCAGACATCTCCTGGGGATCCAGGTCAACGGGAATATACTCACGTAACCAGCTTAAACTGACTTTCATATTAAAACTGCCCTAGAAAACGCACATCGTTTTCAAAATATTTTCTAATATCATCAATACCGTACTTGAGCATGGCCATGCGCTCAATGCCTATACCAAAGGCAAACCCGGTGTACTTATCCGTATCATACCCTACATTTTCAAAGACAGCCGGGTGAACCATTCCCGATCCGAGCACTTCAAGCCACCCTGTTTTTGAACAGACCCGGCACCCTTTACCCCTGCACATGACGCAGCGGATATCCACTTCCGCACTGGGCTCGGTAAAGGGGAAAAAACTGGGCCTGAACCGCAGGGAGGTCTCTTCATCAAAAAACTGGTGAACAAAAGTGGTCAACACCCCTTTAAGGTCTCCAAAGGAAATATCCTTGTCCACCATCAGCCCCTCCACCTGATGAAACATCGGCGTATGGGTGAGGTCGGAATCACAGCGAAAAACCTTGCCGGGAGAAATAATTCTCACCGGCGGCTCGTTTTTTTCCATGACCCTGGGCTGGGACCCTGAGGTGTGGGTTCTTAAAACAATATTGTCAGACACATAAAAGGTGTCCTGCATATCCCTGGCCGGATGGTATTTGGGAATATTCAAGGCCTCGAAGTTGTAATAATCCGTTTCAACCTCAGGCCCTTCAGCAACGTCAAATCCCAGCCGCATGAAGATCCCGCAGATCTCATCCATTACCTGGGTGATAGGATGGAGCGCCCCCTTGACAGCCGGGCGCCCGGGCAGGGTCACGTCAATACCTGCAGACGGGCCTGCATCCCTGGCAGACAGGTCAGCCTCAGCTGTCCGTATCTCTTTTTCCAGCTTGATCTTGAGCAGATTGGCGTTCTTACCGGCAGCCGGACGTTCATCCTCGGGCAAGGACGAAATATTCCGTAAAAACCCGGTCAGAACACCTTTCCTTCCCAGAAAACGGATGGAAACCTGTTCAAGGGCATCTTTGGAGTCAGTAGCCGAGATCTGGTCCAGAGCCTCTTTTTCAATATCCGCTATATTGTTTTTCAACTTTCCCCCAGTGATCAAGTAACTAGTTGAGTTTGGCAGCAGCCTGGGCAGCCAGCTGGGAGAAGGCTGCAGGATCAGATACGGCCAGATCAGCCAATACTTTACGGTCCAGTTCGCTTCCGGAAAGTTTCAGCCCGTTCATGAAACGGGAATAGGACAGATCGTTCATACGGGCACCGGCGTTGATACGGACAATCCACAGTTTTCTGAAATCTCTTTTTCTGACCCGCCTGTCCCTGTAGGCATACATCAATGCTTTGTCGACAGCATCTGCCGCTGTTCTGTAAAGTTTACTCCGTCCGCCTCTAAATCCTTTAGCAAGTTTCAACACCTTGTTCCGGCGTCTTCTGGCTTTATAACCTCTTTTTACTCTCATTTTTTCGCATCCTTTTTAAAACTTCCGGCTTCCGTGGCCGTAGCCCGTGACCGGGAATGTATAAGTTAACTTCGCCGGCACCTTGCCGGCTTTTTTCAGCGCTTGGGAATCGTTACAAAAACGACTTGATCTGATTTCTCCCCCTCATAAAAGACCGGGTAGTTTGAAGATAAAAGATCAGGTGATTTCGGAGCCGATCCTTAGCCGTTAGGCAGCAGGCGCCTGACTTCTTTCATATCTGACCCGTCAATAATCTGATCCTTACGGAAACCGCGTTTCCGCTTGGTGGTTTTCTTGGTCAGGATGTGACTGGCATGGGATTTCCGGAATTTATACTTACCGGACCCTGTTTTTTTAAACCGTTTGGCTGCAGCACGGCTTGTTTTGATCTTAGGCATAATACCCTCTCTTAATATTGCAATTACTAAAAACTAAAGGTGGTATACACGCAATATACCACCATACATTAACTCATGCATCTGAACGGCAACGATATGCATGGGCCTTTCCGGGCCCGGCAGACTACTTGGGACCGAGCATCATGGTAATGACCCGCCCTTCGAACTTGGGATGCTGTTCGACCACGGCAAACTCCTTTGTCATATCCACGACCTTTTCCAGAACCGCATTGGCCTGTTCCCTGAGCATGAATTCACGCCCGCGGAAGACCAGTGTAATCTTAACCTTATCGTTGTTGCCGATAAACTTTTCAATATGCCTGACCTTGGTTTTAAGATCACCAATATCAGTTTTCGGCCTGACCTTGATCTCTTTGATCTGAGAACTCTTCTGCTTTCTCTTGGCCTCCTGTTTCTTCTTGGTCAGCTCGTACTTATACTTTCCATGATCCATTATTTTACAGACAGGTGGGTTGGCATCAGGAGACACCTCGACTAAATCCAGATCTTCATTTCCGGCAACCCGCAATGCCTCTGCTATGGGCAAAATCCCTATCTGTCCGCCGTCAGAACCAATCACCCGCACTTCACTGGCTCTGATTCCCTTATTCACTTTTGTCTGATCCTGCCGTCCTCGCTTAGCTATTTTCACACCTCCTGCCTGGGCATCTAAAGTAATAAAATAATTAAAATCATGTCAATATAACAAGCATAACCTTGGAATTATAACCACCCCTTATAATAAATGCAAGTAATATTTGATTTTATCCGGCACCCTGCCGTTGCGCCAGCGTATAGGCCTCCAGCAGGCTACCCTTCCAGTATAAGTTAGCCTCTTTATTAAAAAAATCATAAAAAAGATCAAGACTTTTTTCACGCAGCACATGGGGCACGACCCTTACCCCGGACTCACGGTAAAGGGGAGACAAGGAGTTAAGATCGCAGTTCGTGCCGCCGCCCATGACATCCTCATAGGCAAAAACCACTGTTTTGATCCCGGAAAGAATGATGGCTGCAAAGCACATAAGACAGGGTTCCATGGTGCAGAACAGCACGGCCCTTTCAGGTTTGAACTCGCCCTCGTACGCCTCAAGCGCTTTGAGTGCCCGTATCTCGGCATGGTCAATCTCGCTGAAAAAGGCCAGATCCCCCGAGGTACCCGCCCTGCATCCGGATGCAATAACCCCTCCGTCCTGAACAATAACACATCCCACCGGGAACTGATCCGCTGCATAGGCCTTCCGTGCCTGGGTCAAGGCCTCTTCCATAAATTCATCGTAATTCAAACCCGCCACCTCATTGATAAACCTCCCCCGGGCAACTTCCTGCCATTTTACGGGATTTGCCCGGCCACTTGCTTTTTTCATTGAATCCTGTATTTTATTGATTCCTGATAAATATTCAATGATGATTTTATGAGTGCATTAGAAAAATCTGACAATACCCTGTGTATCAGGGAAATTTTTCAACAAAGAGAGCAAAGCTTTCTCTCTGACCATGGTACGCCCAGCACTCTTGCCACCCGCCGGAAACCGGAAATTGACACCTGTAATATCCGCACCCCTTTTCAGCTTGACCGTGACAGGATTGTCTACTCCAATGCCTTCAGGCGCTTGAAATACAAAACCCAGGTTTTTCTGTCCCCCCTGGGTGACCATTACCGCACCAGACTCACCCATACGCTGGAGGTATCGGAAACCGCAAGGAATATTGCCCGGGCCATGCGGCTGAACGAAGATCTTGCAGAGGCCATTGCACTGGGACATGATCTCGGCCACACCCCCTTTGGCCACGGCGGGGAGACCGCCCTTATCCAGGTTCACTCCGCCCACTTTTCCCATTCCGACCAGAGTCTTCGCGTGGTGGACACATTGGAAAACAGGGGAAAGGGTCTGAATCTGACCAAAATGGTAAGGGACGGGATCCTCAAACACTCAAAGGGGTTTGGCAATATCATCCCTGCAACCCCCGGGGAGACCGCCGTCACCATAGAAGGCAGGATCGTACGGATAGCCGACATCATCGCCTACCTGAACCATGACCTGGATGATGCCCTCAGGGGAAAGGTCATTGCCATGGATGACGTGCCGGAGATCTGCATCCGGAAGCTTGGAAAAACCCACTCCATGCGCGCCTCAACCATGATGGAGCAACTGGTGTACAACAGCGGCCCCAAAGAAGGAAAATTTGTTTTAAACATGGGTGAAGAGACTTTCCAGGCCATGACCATCCTCAGAAAATTCCTCTATGAAAAGGTATACCGGTCCCCTGCAGTCCATGGCGAATTCATAAAAGCCAAAAAGGTCATTGCCGGCCTTTACAACTATTTTATGGACCACCCGGACGACATGCAAAAGGAGCTGGAAAAAATGGAAATGGCCCCCTGGGATTCCGGCAAAAACACCCTGAAACGGTCGGTCTGCGATGTTATTGCCAGCATGTCGGACAGGTACGCCCTCAAGCTGTATGCCCGGCTGTTTTTTCCCAACCCCATGCTGTAAACCCGGCGATAATGCCCAGACCCAACCACTTACAGGTAAAGAAAAAGATGACCGATCCTGCCTATGATTTTCAAAAATTATCAGACGTACTCCAGGCCATGGACAGGGCCTGGGATGAGATTGCCGCCCAATACGACTTCCGGTGCAACGGATGTGAAGACAATTGCTGCCAGTCATTGTTCTTTCACCACACCCACGCGGAAAAGGCCTACCTGAAACACGGGTTCAATCTCCTGCCCCGGGCTGAAAGAGCGGAGATCCTTGATAAAGCCAGGGATTATTGTGAGATCACATTTGATCCGGAAAAACCTCCGGATGCCGGGGCGACCTCTAAGAAAGCACCCTGCCCCCTGCTGCTTGACGGCCGCTGCCGCCTGTACAGACACCGCCCCATGATCTGCCGTATGCACGGCCTGCCCCATGAGCTGCACAGACCCGGATTCCCCGTTATCAAGGGTCCCGGATGCGATGCAGGCAAGTTTGATGAGAAAGAGTATATCCCCTTTGACCGGACCCCTTTTTACCGTGACATGGCAGGGGTGGAAATGGAATTCAGAGCCGCGTACGGCAAAACAGGGAAAGTCAGGGAAACCATTGCCCAGATCCTGCTGAGTGATACTGTTTGATCACGGTATTAATCACTTTTACGGGAAGTTATACTCTGGGCCGGACCGGTCCGGTGAATACAGGCGAGGGTCAAGTCATCATTTAGCCCCCGTCCCTCTGAAAAGCCCTCCACAGCCTCGACAACCCCATTAACCAGCCTGTCCGGACTAAAATCTTTTGCCGGCAGGCACCGCTCCTGAATCCACCTGCGCAGACGTTCCATTCCATAAATCTCACCGGCCATATTCCTTGCCTCCAGCACGCCGTCAGTACATAAAAACAGACAGGCGTTCTCACGGAGGATAAAGTTGCCCTGGCCGTAAGCAGCATCGGGAACGATACCAAGAGGCGGTCCTTTGAACCCGTCGTCAGACAGAAAGGCAACGGTTTCACCATCCATACTGACAGGCGGTATATGTCCGGCATTGGCAAAGAGCACGATCCCGGTGGCCAGATCCACCACCATATATACCAGGGTCACAAACATCCCCTGCTTCACCCGCCTGTGCAACACCCGGTTCAACTTAGACATAAGCCGGCCGGGCTCAATAAATACAGGCGCATAATGCTGAAGCTCGCTGCTGAGTCTGGCCATGAACAAAGAGGCGGCAATTCCCTTGCCGGACACATCCCCCAGGGCGATCCCCAGCTTGTTTCCCGGCAGGGTATAAAAATAGTAAAAATCCCCGCCCACGGCCTGGGCCGGCCGGTTGACAGCAGAAAACGCATATCCGTCAACACTGGGCATCCGGGCAGGTAAAAAACTCTCCTGGACCTGCCGGGCCAGATTCAGGTCACGGTCCAATGCCCTCCTGCGGTGCCGGTTCAGTTCCTCAAGCCGGACATAGATCTGGGCCCCTTCTATGGCCACCGCCATATGATCGGCGGTCATCCGCACCGTTTCCACGGATTCCTCATTAAAAAAACAGGGGGCTGAGTGCATCAGGGTTAAAATACCGAACAGGGCCTCATGCTTGATGATCGGCACGGACAGGACAGACCTAACCTGGTAGGGCTCGTCAGGCAGGGAAATCCAGCGGTCATCTTCCAGGGTATCGGCAACAAGTCCGACCTCCAGGTTTGCCCGCACCCAGCCGGCAAGCCCCCGGTCCAGGACCTTGCCGATCAGGGACGACCTGACATCGGGCGCAACCTCCCCACGGGTCAGAAGGCTGTCCGACACCACGCCTTTACTGTCCAGCAGAAAAAGACTGCCGGTCTCAGCTCCGGATACCCGGGCCGTGATATCCAGCGTCCTTTTCATCGTATGCCTGAGCACCTCCTGCTCAGAGGCTGATCCGGCCATTTTCAAAAGACTCTCGAACAACACGCCCTGCTCCCGGCACACCCGGTTCTCCCTGCGCAAACGCCTGTTTTCTTCTTCTAATGCCTTTATGTTCATACGCCCTGCTCCCGGACCGGCCTGCGGCACCGGCCCGCCGGATTTGTTTCCACCCTGCCGCCGCCTCCGGCCATTGACAGCACCGCCCCAATCATTTTATTTTATATAAAAAGATTTGCCATTTGACCCTTTTTTCTATAAACTTCACCGGTTTGCCATTTTGCAGACCCTGAATTTTTACGGAAATGTATCCCCTACCCTGCAGGCATCCCCGGCAGGAATAAAAGAATACCTTTACAGCCTCTATTCGTATATTAGGAGGAAAACCAATGTCAAACGGTTTATATATCACAGCCACCGAGTCCGGCTCGGGCAAGTCCGCAATTGCCCTGGGCGTCATGGAAATGCTCTTCAGAAAGCTTGACTGCGTGGGCTTTTTCAGGCCCATTATCCGCCGGGACCCCGAAGAGTCGTGGGACCTGGATATCGAACTCATGTCCAGCCAGTTCAACCTTGACCGGCCCTATAAGAAAATGTACGGCATCACCCAGGCAGAGGCAGACCGGCTCCTGTCACTGGGAAAAAAAGGAGAGGTACTGGAACGGATCATCGAAAAATACAAAGAGGCACAGCAGGACTGCGAATTCATTCTCTGCGAGGGAACCGACTTTGTATCCTCCACCGCCGGCGTGGAATTTGACATCAACGCCACCATCATCAAAAACCTTTCCTGCCCCGTCCTCCTGGTGGCCGACGCCTTTGAGAAACCGATGAAGGAGGTCTCCCTGCTCACCAGCCTCACGCTGGAATCCCTTGTGAGCAAAGGGTGTGACGTCATCGGCACCATTATCAACCGCGTGTCCCAGGAAGATCAGGACAAGATCGTTGACCATTTCCATGAGACCGGGTTGTTCAAAAAACAACTGGTGTATGCTGTGCCTGAAGAGGAAGTACTGGCAAAACCCACCCTCAGCGAGGTTGCCGATGCCCTTGACGCAAAGGTACTGTGCGGCCATAAGCAGCTATACCGCCATGCCCGCCAGTTTACCGTGGCAGCCATGCAGTTGAGAAATCTTCTAACCCGGATTTCCCACGGCACACTGGTCATTACCCCGGGTGACCGGGCTGATGTAATCGTTGCCTGTATGGCCACCCTTTCTTCTGCCTCCATTGAAAACATATCCGGCATCATCCTTACCGGCGGCCTGACACCCGAAAAACCGGTATGGGACCTCATCCGGGGGTTCTCCGGCATGGTTCCCCTGCTGAGTGTGGAAGACGACACCTTCCAGACAGCTGTGCGGGTTGAAAAACTCCGGGCGGACATATCCCCCTATGATGAGCGTAAAGTCACCAGGGCCCTGGCCCTTTTCGAGCAGCATATCGACATTGAAAAACTGCTGGACAAGGTCATTACCACAGACTCCACAATTGTCACGCCAAAGATGTTTGAGTACGACCTGATACGCCGTGCCAGGACCTTTAAAAAGCGGATAGTCCTGCCTGAAGGCACGGAGGACAGGATACTCAGGGCCGTTGAAACCCTTCTCCGCCGGGAAATTGTAGATATCACCCTCCTGGGAAATGAAAAAAAGATCAGACAGAAGATCAACAAGCTCGGGCTTCGCATGGGAGAACTTGAAATCATTGATCCCCAGCGGTCACCCAACCTGGAAAAATATGCAAGAGAATACCATAACCTGAGAAAGCACAAAGGCCTCACCCTGGAGAATGCCAGAGACCGCATTGCTGATGTTAATTACTTCGGCACCATGATGGTTCACCTCGGCCATGTCGACGGCATGGTATCCGGGGCAGCCCACAGCACCGCAGCCACCATCAAGCCCTCATTTGAAATTATCAAGGCCAAGCAGAGGTCAACGCCGGTGTCCAGTGTATTTTTCATGTGCCTCTGGGACAAGGTTCTGGCCTACGGAGACTGCGCCATCAACCCGGATCCCGATGCCAGGGAACTCTCCGAGATCGCCATCACCTCTGCAGAGACCGCAGCCATGTTCGGCATTGAGCCGAAAATTGCCATGCTGTCCTACTCAACCGGCACATCGGGAAAGGGCAAGGATGTGGACAAGGTCAGGGAGGCCACCGCACTGGTCAGGAAGAGCCGGCCGGACCTGCTGATTGAAGGCCCCATCCAATACGATGCGGCCGTGGAACCCAATGTAGCAAAAACCAAGATGCCGAATTCCTCTGTGGCGGGCAAGGCAACCGTGTTTATCTTCCCGGATCTGAACACCGGGAACAACACCTATAAGGCAGTCCAGCGTTCTTCAGGCGCCATGGCCATCGGCCCGGCCCTCCAGGGCCTGAACAAGCCGGTGAATGACCTGAGCCGGGGATGCCTTGTGGCGGATATTATCAACACGGTTGCCATAACAGCCATCCAGGCTGCGGAAGAAGACTGGAACAACCGGCCAAAGCCCCTGGAAATCATTAAATAACCGGCAGCGTCCGGTTCAGGCTAAAAACCATCCAACCGGCCGCCTCAGACTGACAGGCTTGGGATAATTTTCCACATACCCGACCCTGAGCATGAACTGGGGTATCACGGAGGGGCTGTGATTTTCCCTGACAGAGGCCTGACCATGTGCCTCTTCCAGGGTCTGGGTCATGGGATGGATACCGATATTTTTTTCCCTTGCCAGCAGAGCCATGCGCTGAAATCTCCGGCCGGCCGCCACAAGATCCCCCACGGTCTCCCCTTCGCTGGTAATCACCAGCCAGCCTGCCCCCTCTGCAGCCTGGGTCCTTATTTTTTCAACGCCTTTTTCCCGCCAGGTGCTGCCGGTAAGATCATCTTTATCCATAAAGCTGCGCACCCACCATCCGGTAAATCCCCGGATCTCCATTCCGTCCGTGGTCAACCCGTCACGGAACTGCATTGCTTCGGCATCAGACAGCCTTGTCCACCCTGCCGCCTCTGCCAGGGCAGCCTCATTTTCAAACTGCAGCCTGAAGTTCTCAACCGCAGCCTCCGCCATGAGCTTCCCGTGGGCGGACTCCCTGGGGAAATAGTAGAGCCCGCCACCTGTGGCCTTCCGGAAAATGTTTAGATCCTCCGTCTCAATCTCTTTGGGCAAGAATCCGGTCTTTACTGTCCGGCGCTCCTCAAGCCGTTGAATCGCAACCGCATTTGACCGGCCGGGCTTCAGTTTGATTCTGGCGACATCCGCATCAAACCGGCCCCTCCCGACTACCTTGACTTCGGTGTCATACCCCATGAAACCAGCCGCTATAACCAGGTTTTCGATAAATGCGCCGATGGACAGGAGGGCTTCCCGGTTGTCCGGATCCACCACCTGGAGCCACCGGGTTTTATCCGATCCCACCACCCATTCGTGTTTATCCTCAACCCTTACAAACCAGGGCTGACTGTTATGCCCGCTGGGAGCCAGCGAGGCATAATAAAGAATGCGCCACCCATCTTCATTCAGCCTTTGCCCGGCAACCGTCCCGGGTCCGGCCGGCGCCGGCTGCTCCCGCAAATCCCGGGAACACCCGGCCAGCCCCGGCCCAAACATAAGAGATCCGGCCACTATACTTTTTTTGAGAAACACCCGTCTATTCACTCCCTCCCCCTTGTCACCACAAGGTGACTTTTTTAAGAATAAAAAAATCAGGACAGATTAAGAACACCCC
>JAKSAX010000480.1 GCA_022361395.1 Desulfobacterales bacterium
GATCAAAGCTGCAGCCAACACGATTGTATAAGACCGGAAACCGGAGAACGGAGATCGAAGAATATCGATGGATAGAATTCAACCAGAATGATTTGTTTTCTTCAGCCCTTGCTGAACAAGCGCCGCTATAAATTGAGAAAATGCTTCTATATTCTTCCCGACACTTGCCTCTTCCAAAGAAGCCATGTATTCGTTCCGGGTCTCAAGGGGAACAATCGTCCAAGGGTACCCCCCGCTTGCAAGCATGATATTCATCAACAACCTTCCGATTCGACCGTTTCCATCGCTGTAAGGGTGGATATACACAAAGAAAAAATGCCCCAGAACAGCTCTCACTGCCGGTTCTTTTTCATCTTTCAGGAGCGAAAAGAATGCCGGCATCAGATCCCGGACAGCTTCATAGCGGGGTGGTACATGTTTAGAATTCCGGATATAAACAGGGATATTCCGGTACCCGGCAAGATCTGCCGGTTCCAAAAGCCCGGCAGCGACACTTGGAGCAAATAACTCCCGGTACCAGGCTGAATGATCATTTTGAGCCACCTTGCCGGGAGAATCACTTCGTAATACTTTTTTCAGACTTGCTTTTACCTCCTGGAATGACTGCCAATATCCCCTGGCAGCTAAAGCGTCTCCGGACCGCTTGTCTGTTTGATTCATTTCCGGGTCCCAATTACCCGAACCAACCCTTTCAATGAGTGCTTCACTTACACGGTACCCTTCAATGGAAAGTGAATGATATGCATCTGTTAAATATGCATCATCAACCAACCTCAGATATGCTTCCTCATCTTGAAGGCCTGCAGGTGGTGGAAAATTGTCTAATACAACGCCTCGCATTTCGCCCCACGCCATTTGCACCCGGTTAACATATGGAGATCGTTCCCCTCCGCCAAAAGAATAGATTGGTTTCTCCTCAAAAGGATCTTTTTCGATAATGTCATATCCGGCAGCTTCCATGCTTTCAACGATATTATTCGCAACAGCTTCTCTTCCAATATTCCGGAAAGCCCCGGCAAGCCGTCCCGCTACTGTGCTGTGGCCTCCCTGAAGAAGAAGATGCAGGACATCAGAGGCATCGGGAATCATGGAAAGAGCCACCCGGATGTCAGTGCTGTTTGATAAGTAAAAACCAGGGTTACATGCGATTAGGGCTGCAGGTAAGGTCATGACCTGCAAATCGTCTATGCGCACCAATTTCGGTTTGTCCGGCAACTCTAACCGAACTGTTAATAAAGATGTTTCGTATAAGAGACTGACGGGCTTATTCCCCCCCTTGGGGGTCCGGACAAGAAGCTGAGAAGGAATACTCCAGTTGCCGCTGTGAATGCTCAGGGATTGTTCCGGGTAAAGGCACCATTTGTCACCAAACCGCGAATTCAAATAATCAGCACAAAATCCCCAAAATGATGCGTACCACGCCGTACGCTCACCGGTTGGCTCCTCCGGCCGTGCCGGGATATACCATCCTTTCATCACCTCTTTGATAAAGCCGTTTTTCAAGAGGCGCTCCCGGTGTGTGCGAGTCATATTTTTTGTCTGGATTGCAACATTCCCTTTATCCTGGAGCCCCTTAAGAAAAGACAGGGATTGTGCAAGTTTTTCCTGTGGTAACGGCATGATTATACCCCATGAAATCGAGTCCGAAACGGTTTATTATTTTCAGGCTTTCGTGTTGTATCATTTTTAGGCTATTGTGTCAAAATTATTTTAGGTTATCATGCTGTCTTGATTTTAGGCTATCGCGCTAAATTGCTTTGATAAAAGAAGCTTATGGATAACAAAACCCTGTTTTGAATGAAATTTTGACGATAGGAAAGGTTTGTTGATCAGTCGGTAAGTGATATTATTGCAGAGGCCGGGAATGCCTGAATACCCCGACATCTTGGAAATATGGAGTTACACGGTGGAAATATGGGGAGACAGCAGGCAGAAAAGCCCTGTCAAAAAGTGGTCCAAAAGATTTGGGAAGGAACTCTCCCCATGGGCTGACTTGAGCCCATGGGGAGAGTTTTTTATAAGCGCTTAAAAAATCTTCTATTCAATTCTCAGTATCGTCATCCAACACTCATTTGGCAACGTTGCAGCATTACCGTTAATCCAGTCTCCAACAGCTTCTGCGTACAGGTGTATAGTGTCTCCGGAGTCAAGTTGAACAAAAAAAGTGGCGTTGCTTGTAGTTATCGGGGCATCGGATGAATTTGTATCTCCTCTGGCATACCCATATGCGATGGATGATTGTATCCTGCTGCTTGTCGGATCGTTGTTCTTATATACAAATGTTCTGGCATTACGGCGGGCGTCATTACCAAGGTCTGTACTCATATAACTTAGTGAATAAGTGATTTGATAGATTCCGGAGTCAGCAACCTCTATTCCTGTGGGGTTAGTTGAAACCAAATCAAAGGACGGAGCGGTGAGTTCCTCTTTATCGAATAAAATTGAAACCGGTTCGGTTTCTGAAAATGTTTGCGCAGAAGTATTGCTTACCTGAGAAAGATAATTTGTTTGTATGCCGGATGACGCACCATAGGGGCTGGCAGGGGGCACAAAGCCATCTCCTTCCGGGTCATACAGCGGATCAGTTGCATCTTGAGTGCGGGCGATTCCCTTGGAGATACGGAACTCATCCATGTATCCATTATACGTTGATCCGACATTTCTATAGCCAATTAAAAAGGGGGCAGTAAGGTTGCCTAATGTCCCCGGATAGGAGTCTATTCCTTTGGCTTCACCATTAATGTAAAAAGTGAAAATATCATTATTTTTCACGAGGGCGATATGGCTCCATTGATTCAGGGCAGGTTTAGGCACTGAAATCTCACAAATTTTTGTCGAGTTATAATATACAAACCAGAGTAGAGTATTACTATTTACAAACAGCAAATTAAAATTCTGGGAATCCTGCCTTTGGGCAAAGATGTTGGCGTTATCTTCTAATGTGTTGGGTCTTAGCCAGAAATCAATCGTAAAGTCATCCATGCCAAAATTCCAGTCCTCACTATCCGGTATTGACAGGTAGTCCCCGGAACCGTCAAAGTGAACCGCCTCCCCAAATCCATTTTGGCTTGCCCCGTCATCTACAGACGGGCTGTTTACCGCCTGTAGATCCCCGGTAATAGTTACTGGATGGGTAGAGGCAGAGCTTTCTACGAATGTACAATTCTGACACCATGACGAAGTCTCATTCCCATGAATCAATAGTTTGGTATTATCAGCGTACCCGAACGAAGCAGAGAACAATGTAATCAACGCAACTGCAATAATTTTTTTCATCATTTTTTTCCTTTAAAAACAAATTTTGTTTAACCAAAAGAATGAACTTAAGGATCGCGCAAAAACTAATTCACGTCCTGTTTTGCAAAATACCCAATGGTTTAAGGGTTTTTGTAAACGGACTATGTGAAGTTATTTTTGCGCAATCCCTTAAAAACCCTGTCTTTACAAAACGATAAAATGAACACAATTGTACAGATAGACACAATCATAAGGTCTATACCAGTTTTTTTAAAAAATAATGATAAAAAACTTAGTTTTTTAGCGGAGGCATCACAGATCAGCCTTCTCCGGGAACCTCGATTTGGCCGGGAACCCCTTTCAAAGGGTTTTAAGGCACTCCATCAAGGGGGCGAGTTTTTGCAACATCGGCGGGATTCTTTTTATCTGCCTGTATTTTTTTGCATATCAACGATCATATCTATTGTGTCGAACAAGTCCCGGTCTCTTGGAAAAAGGGACCGGTGCCCGGAACCCGGTATAGTGTATACCTGGTTTGTCCTGCTGTTTTTTGCCGCCCCGTGAATCCCTGTTATGACCCCATCCGGAATGACGGAATCGTTTTCCGCGGCCACCACCAGAAGGTTGCCCTGAAATCTTTCCAGGATGGTGAAGGCATCTGATTCCCGCCAGCTGCCGGGGGCCCGGATGGCTTTTGAAAACTGCGGGCCAAAAGGCAGGTGGTATGCAAGGGGGGTATAGACGGCAGGCACCAGCAATATCAGGTTTTCCACTGAAAACAGTTCCGTGAGTTTAACCGCGGTATATGCGCCCATGCTGGCTGCGATCAATGTGAGGGGTTCGGTGCAGGTGCGGCGGATGACTGCGGCAGCCTGTTCTGTCCTGCTGCAGAGGCTGGTGGACCTTATATCCCCGCCGGTCCGGCCGTGTCCGATAAAGTCAAAACAGACAGAAGGCAGGCCGCTGGCGTTCAGGCGGTCCCTCATCCTTGAAAACCTTTCCAGGGATGACTGGCCCGCACCGTGAAGAACAATGGTATTGCATCCGGTGCCATAGGCATTGCCGAAGAGTTTTTGATCGTCAAATTCAAGTTCAAAGGGCTGCGGGGTTTCCAAAACCGGCTCCTGGTCTGTTATGAAAACCTGGCATCTGCAATGATACACAGGATTTCATACATAAGGGTAGCGGCTATCAGAGCGGTGTTTCCCGAGGGATCAAAAGGAGGTGCAACTTCCACAAGGTCTGCGCCAACCAGGTTCAGCCCCCGGAATCCCCGGATCAGCCTCTGGGCTTCCATGGGCAGGATTCCCCCGATTTCAGGCGTGCCTGTGCCCGGGGCAAATGCCGGATCAATACCGTCGATATCAAAGGAAAGGTAGGTTCTTTTATCCCCCACAACCCGCCTTGCCTCCTGAATCACCTTTTCAACACCCAGGCTTGCAAATTCCTCGATATAAATGATCCTGATCCCGTGTGCCGGCCCGAATTCCCAGCATTCCTCGGAATTGGCAGCCCCCCGGATTCCGATCTGCACGGTTCTCTCCGGGTCCAGCATCCCCTCCTCCACTGCCCTCCGGAACGGGGTGCCGTGGCTGTACTTTGAATTCATCTCCTGGTCACAACAGTCGGTATGGGCATCGATATGAATCATTCCCACGGGACCGTCTTTTCCAAGAGCCCTCAGTATGGGAAGGGTAACGGAATGGTCTCCCCCGGCACTTAGGGGAATCACCGAGGCGCTGAGAAGTTTTTCGATAAATCCCTGGATATCCCTGTGGCTTGATTCCACATCAAAGATCTGTTTAAAGGGTACGTCCCCGACATCCCCCACGCGGCAGAGGGCATAGGGGTTTATCCGGGTGACATGGTGGATTTTGCGCATCATGCTCGAATAGTCCCTGATCTGCCTGGGCCCCTGCCTTGCCCCGGAACGGGCTTCCACCGCACCGTCATAGGGGATGCCAAGAAGCGCAATGTCAATCTCATTGAAATCCCTTGTATAAGGGGCTCTCATAAAGGTCGGTATGCCGCAGTAGCGCGGGGCCTCCATTGAGTCGTAATCATTCTCCATTCTGTTTCGTCCTCTTAATCCGGAAGGTTTTCGGGGCCACGGGCTGCCCGGCCTTTTTTACAATGCAGCAGTGAGCGCTGTATCTGCCCCTGCTTTCTGGAGATAAACATTCCCTATCAGAAAATGCAACCATAAACAGTACCGGGCTGCCGGTGCGGCATTTGCTGTACTCTGTGTTCCGGAGATTTAGGTTTGACGCCGGGCCTTAATTCCTCTAAAAGGGGGCAGGCTGTGGCAGGAGGCCTGGCATATTTGAAATAAGAGGCAAAAGGAAAACAGATGAACCGGTCTTCTTCCGGCATTTTATTTGTGCTGTGCATATCTGTTGGGGTGTCCATGACCGGGCTGGGCATTGTCTGGCCCCTGGTTCCGGTATATGCCGTGGAATTAGGGGCAGGCGGTTTCCTGGTGGGGATCATCATTGCCGGTTTCAATGTTTCCAAAACCATTTTCAGTCCCTTTTCCGGGTGGCTTTCCGACCGGTGGGGGAGAAAGAACTTCATTGTCACCGGCCTTGCAGCCTATGGGGTGATCTCTGTTTTCTACCTGTTCCCCTCCCGGGCTGAAACCCTTGTCCTGATCCGGTTTTTCCACGGCATGGCCTCTGTGCTGGTGGTGCCCATTGCCATGGCCCTGACCGCTGACATTGCACCCCCGCTCAGGCTTGGGAAATACATGGGCACCCTGAATATGGCCATTATGCTCGGCCTGGGTATCGGGCCGGTCCTGGGGGGAACCATCAGGGACCGGTTCGGGATGGAAGCTGCGTTCTACACCATGGGAGGGCTGGCCTTTTTAACCTGCATCATTGCCATGTTCATGATTCCCCCGGACCAAAGCCGGCACACCACAGAAAAAAAGAAAGAAGTGCAGCCCATGGGGGAGGTCATCCGCCATCCTGTCATGATGGGGATTTTTCTCATGCGTTTTTTTGCCGCCTCCGGCCAGGGCGCGGTATATACCTTTATCCCCATACTGGCCGTTGAAATGGGTATCAGCAGCTCAAGGGTGGGCGTGCTTTTGGGGGCCAATATCTTTTTAATCGCCTTTCTCCAGCGGGCCAGCGGCAGCCTGGCAGACCGGATGAATCCCAAACACCTGGTGATCTGGGGGACCTTTGCCTCCGGGCTTACCGTCCTGGGCATGCCCTTTGTGGACGGCTTTGCCTATATCCTCCTGCTCAATGTGCTCATGGGGGTGGCCAACGGCCTGGCCCTGCCCGGGGGCCTGGTGATGACGGGGCACCTGGGGAAAAAGCTGGGCATGGCCTCGGTCATGAGTATCAATGATGCATCCTGGAGCCTGGGAATGATCGTCTCTCCCGTGCTTTCAGGAATCATACTCGACCTTTTCGGCCTGGCCCATGTGTTTGTCATCGGCAGCCTGCTGATCCTGCTGGGCACCTGCATTGCAGGCTTTTTCTTCAAAAGCTACCGTCCTTCATCTTAAAATCCCGGAAAAACCGGTTTCATCCCCGGCGGGGAAGAACAGGCCGCATGGAGTGGGCACAGGTGAGAACGGTTCCCAGGTTATGCAGCAAGGCCATCATGGCCGGCGCTATTATCCCTGAAATGCCGAGGCCGATGAAAAGCGTGTTGCTTGCAACGATAAAAAAGAAGTTCCGCCTGATCCGCCCCATGGAGCGCCTTGAGACATCCATGGCATCCACCAGGCTGTCCAGGCGATTCCCGGTCAGCAGGACATCGCAGGTCTCCTTTGCCAGGTCTGCCCCGTGTTTCATGGACACACCGATATCCGCACAGGTCAGGGCGGCAGAGTCATTAATCCCGTCCCCCACCATGGCCACTGTATGTCCCTGGGATTTTAACCTGTTGATGATCTCTGTTTTTTCATCGGGCAGGGCCTGGGCATAATACTCGTCAATGCCCAGTTTTCCGGCAACGGATTCAGCCGTTGCCCGGCCGTCCCCGGTGAGCATGATAATACGCCTGACATCCATTTTTTTAAGGCTGCGGATAAAGGCGCCTGCATCTTCACGTATGGGATCCTGAACCGCAATCACCCCGGCAAGTTTACCCCCGCAGGCAAAATACAGGAGGGAGAGGCCGTTTTCGGTGCACTCCTCAATGGTATCCCTGGCGCTTTCCAGGTCAATACCTTCATCCTCATGGATGAAATGCCGGCTGCCCAGAACCGTGCGCTGGCCGTCCAGGGTCGTGGCAATGCCGTGGGCAAGAAGATACTCGACTTCCGCATGGTCTTCGGCATGGTCCAGGCCTTCCTCATCTGCCTTTCTGATGACCGCATCTGCAATGGGGTGGGGGAAATGCTCTTCCATGCATGCTGCCTGGCGCAAAACAAAATCCTTGGTAAACCCGTTCACCGGACAGACTTTAATCACTTCCGGGCAGGCTTCCGTCAGGGTCCCTGTTTTATCCAGCACAACGGCATCCAGTTTTGAAAGCTGCTCCAGATACCTGCCCCCCTTCAATACAGCCCCGTTCCTTGCGATCTCAAGCATGCCGGCGCGGACAGCAAGGGGGGTGGCAAGCTTGATTGCGCAGGAATAATCCGCCAGCAGCACAACCGCGGCCTTCCGGATATCCCGTGTCACCGCAAATATAATTGCCGCTAAAAGAAAGGAAAAGGGGACGATTTTATCGGCCAGCCTTTCTGCATGGCTGTGGATATTGGCCTTCATTTCATCGGATTCAGTGAGGATCCTGGCGATCCTGGCAAACCGAGTTTCTGCCCCCACAGCCTCGGATAAAACGATCATCCGCCCCTCTTGGACGATGGTGCCGGAATAGACCTCGCTGCCCACCTTTTTCTCAACCGCCAGGGGTTCCCCTGTCATGGAGGATTGGTTCACCATGGCCAGGCCGTCCGCCACAATCCCGTCCACCGGTATTTTCCCACCGGAACGGACAACAACCAGATCCCCTGCCACAAGCTCGTCATAGGGGATTGCCACAGGCTCCCCCTTGCGCATAATCCATACCGGTTTTTCATCCTGGGAGAATAAACCGGCAATATCGCTTCTTGATTTTTCCCTGGTCCACTGCTCAAGAGTCTCGCTGATATCCAGCAGGAGATGAATGGTCCCTGCTGTATTGAAATCCCGCATGAACAGGGCTGAAACAACAGCGGAGGCATCCAGCACATTCACATCCAGCTTTCCCTTTGCCAGGGACTTCAACCCGTCCAGGACCAGAGGCATCACATTGGTGATGCACCAGGCCGGACGCAGGAAAACCGGCATAAGCATCCTGGCCGAATAGTGATTTATCACCTTTTTGGCTATTGTCCAGAACAGAGCCCCCTGCCCGGCAGGCGGGTCAGCCTTCTGCTGTACCGGCAGTCTTTCCTCTTCCGGGGCAGCGGCAAGGTCATCTGCAAGGATCTCAATAAGATCGGTCAATATCCGGGTGATTTTATCATCCCGGACAAATATCAACAATCCGCGTCCCGTGCGGGTATTGTAGCTCAGCTGAATCTCTATATCGACTTGAGCCAGAACTGTCCGGGCTTTCTCCTGCAGCAACTCGACACCTGCCACCGAACCTGAGGAGAAACGGATTCGGCCTGGAATACTATGGATTACACTCATCTGTTTACCTGTAACAACTTAGATCTATGGTTAAGCCGGGTCTGCGCCGGTTTCCGGAGCCTCTGCCTCAGGCTCGCCGGCAGGTGCGTCGTCTTTCCGGGTCCGTTTGAACCTTGCCTCTGCCACATAATCCTCGATGTCTTCTTTAAGGGTTTCCATGCGGGTGGCAACGTTTTCCTTGAGCCCGCTGCCCCCCTGGATAACATCCGAGATTACTTTTTTACCGGTAGGGCTTGTGGCAAACGCCATGCCGGCCGCACCAGCCACTGCACCGGCCAGAAAAAATACAATTCGATTCATTCCCTGGTTACTCCTTTTTTGTTATCTGTTTCCAAACGCTTAATATCCCGGCCGGATCACCCAGTGTGTCGCCTTCCGGGATAAAGATCAAAAAGTCTTGTACAACTAACTTTACAGAAAATCAATAATTTTATCACCATCTAAATATTTTTTGCCTAATAAAACTTTTAAAGAAACGCATAATATTGTATTAATATCCCATAATAATATCCGCAACAAGGAGACTGTAAAAAGATGAAAGGCCCTGAACCCAGGACAGAAAACCGTTTCAGACTCAGAAATGCCGCATTGAAAGATCCGGAATTCGGCAACAGGCTGGCTGACAAGATAAAATCCCTTCATGGGGTTTTAAGTGTTACCCTGAATGACCGCCTGGGAAGCATGCTGGTTATTTATGACACCATGAAAACAGATATGAACACGATAACGGGCCGCATTTCAGCCCATCAGGGCCTTGACTGCTCCCGATGGCTGAAAAAGCGGAAACCTGCCGCCCGGGAGACCCGGAAGCTTGTAAAGATAGGGCTTATCGGCGGCATCGGGGGAACCCTCGGCACCCTGGCTGTTTCAGGAAGGACCCATGCCCTGGCAGGCACTATCTTTTTGGGCCTGCTTGCCATACACAGCTATCAGCACCGCCGGACGCTTTTGACCTGAACCCGGCCTGCGCCGGCCTTTAGAACCATAGCCCGGCGCACCGCCATCCCGATTGACAAGGGCCGGGATAATATGTATCTTGGGTATCTCAACAGCGCATTCGGAGGTATATGGACCAGGCAGCATGTTTTGAAAAAATCCAGACCGCCATTCAATCGGCAGACCATCCGCTCCCGCCGGATCCTGAGCGTTATCAGCCCACGTCGGTGATGGCCCTGTTCCTGTTTAACTCGGACCCGGCCCTGCTCTTTATCCAGAAGGCGGACAGGGAGGGATACCCCTGGCGGAACCAGATGGCCTTTCCCGGGGGCCATGTGGATGAAAAAGATGCCTCCCCCGAGGGCACGGCCCTGAGGGAGCTGAAAGAAGAGATGGGCATCGTGCCGGCCAACGTAAAGGTGATGGGATCCCTGGGACATTTCCAGACCCTTAACAATAAAGACATCCAGGCCTTTACCGGAATATGGAACCGGAATGACGAGATAGACTTTGATACCGAAGAGATTTCACGGGTTTTTGAGATCCCCTTTGCCCACCTGGCAACGGTTCACCATGAGAAAGGATATGCAGGCCGAACCCCGAATATCATGGAACTCACCTATCCCTATGAAGATGTGGTTATCTGGGGTGTGACCGCAAAAATTCTTCACCATCTCATAGAGGTGGTGGAATCCTCCTGATCAGTCGTTTCCGGCCCGGGTCCGGAGGCGGAACCAGATCTTGATCACCAGGAATCCTGACAGAAAGCAGAGCATCCCGGGAAACCAGATATGCTCGGAGAACCCCGGGTCACCTGTGGCAACAATAATCCCGCCGACGGCAAAGCAAAACACAACTCCCATTGCCGAAATCAGGGTCCAGCATGCAAAGTTGGAATCATACCAGGGCGTTATGGGTTTTCTGAAAAAAGGATTCTGATCTAACTGCATTTGTATCCTGTGTGATTTGCGTTAAAACCACAACATATAGGTTTTTTTTCTTGACAACTACCATATATTGCGATAAACCTGGCGCCAGTCACCGTGAATCACATGATGGATTCCCTTGGCCAGCAGACAACAAGATATGTTAATTTCAATCAGATTTCAAGAGGTGGATACATGTTTGAGCAAATCAAAAAACGTGACGGACGGGTAGCTGAATTCGATTCTTCCAAGATCTCCAATGCCCTGGTAAAAGCAGGCGATGCAACCGGTGAATTTAACGGCAGGGAAGCCAAAAAAATGACCATGCGGGTGCTGACACTGGCCAGGGATCTTCAGCTCGGTCCTGTTCCGGAAGTGGAGGATATCCAGGACATAGTGGAACGGGTCCTGCTGGACTCCCCGTTTTACAAAACCGCCAAAGCCTATATTATCTACCGGGAACAGCACAACCAGATCCGTAAAATCGCCATTGAAGAGAATGTCGGCCTCATGGAATCCTATATCCGCCGCATGGACTGGAAGGTAAAGGAAAACTCCAACATGAGCTACTCCCTCCAGGGCCTGAACAATTACATATCTTCGGACATCACTGCCGAGTACTGGCTCAACAAGATCTACCCGCCCGAGGTCAGGGATGCCCACTATGCCGGTGATATCCATATCCACGATTTAAGTCTGTTGTCTGTATACTGCGTTGGCTGGGACCTCCAGGACCTTCTGGTTGAAGGGTTCAAAGGGGTTGCCGGAAAAGTGGAATCCTCCCCCCCGAAACATTTCAGAAGTGCCTTGGGTCAGATTGTCAACTTTTTCTACACCCTCCAGGGTGAGGCAGCCGGTGCCCAGGCCATGTCCAACTTCGACACTCTGCTGGCCCCCTTGGTCCGTTATGACGGTCTGGAC
>JAKSAX010000126.1 GCA_022361395.1 Desulfobacterales bacterium
ATTTTAATGGTTTTGATATATCCAGATCTTATTCATGTTAACAAAAAGGTAAAAACCGATGGACGTCACTTTTACATCCTATTCACCAGAGAACAGGAACGAATGTCTTGCACTTTTTGATTTAAACTGTCCCGAATATTTTGCCCCCAATGAACGGAAGGATTACGAAAATTTTCTTGTTTCCAAGCCTGCGGGCTATGAGGTATGTGTTTATGAGAAGGGGGTTGCAGGCGCTTTCGGGTTATTCAAAGATATGAACGGCCATTGCCGCCTGGACTGGATTTTACTGAACCCCAATGCACAGGGGATTGGTATCGGGTCGATCATCATGGACAGGGTTATAGCGCAGGCAAAAAATTATGGCGCAGATCAAATTCTCATTGCAACCAGTCATAAGGCAGACCGTTTTTTCGAAAAGAAAGGGGCTGTTAAACTCTCTGAGACAAAGGATGGCTGGGGACCGGATATGCACCGCATCGATATGGTGATCAACCTATAAAACCGTCCGGGGCCGGGATTACACCGCCCTTCGCTGATACCTGAATATTTAATCCTGCCAGATGCGGTCAAAGGGAATACAATGATAGGTGTCAATCCCCAGGCGGTTTGAACTCTGTGCACAGGCAGCCACTGTAATCCGGTTCTCGGGAACCCATCTGAAAAACTGCCAGCCGGAAAGGGTTTCCGGTCCGGCAACTCCGGGATCATGGAAACGGATATTGATATCGGGTTTGTCCAGGTCAAATGAAAAGCTGTCCAGAGGAATGGACAAGCCTTTGCCACATGCCTTGATATAGGACTCCTTTAGGGTCCAGAGGTCAAAGAACCTGCTGTGCTTTTCATGATCGGCACAGGCGTCAACCTGATCAGCCTCCTGCCTGGAAAAAAAACGCCGGGAAATGGCCAGGTCAACCGACCTGTCCCGGCTTTCCACATCAACGCCGATATCGTGGCCTGACATAAGTCCGCAGACCACCGTTCCGCTGCTGTGGGAGAGGTTAAACCTGATATCCGGCCCGGATCGACCCGGCACCAGTGACGGTTTGCCGAATTCGTTGGTCTTAAAGGAAAAAGATCCGGGGGCCAGTCCTGTGTACTCGGACAGGAGATAGCGCAGCAGGGCCCTGGCCGTAAGGCTGAGAATACGGTCCTTTTTAAAGCGGTACCGGTTTACCTTTTGAATCTCCTCTTCAGACAGCACAGATCTGTACCTGGCCAGGAGGTCCGGATCAGTGATCTTATCGGCCCGGGTAAAAAAAAGGAGAATCCGGTCAGGCGGAATGGAGCGCATGATCCTGGCTGCGGGTCTGCCCGGGGGCATCCAAAATAGGTTTCAGCATTTTGGTAAGGACTTTTCCCGGGCCGACTTCACGGAATTCCTCCGCCCCTTCTGCTTTCATATACCGGACAGAATCCATCCACAGAACCGGAGACGTCATCTGGCGGCAGAGCAGCTCTTTAATGTCATCACCGGGATAAGGCCTTGCCAGGACGTTAGATACCACGGGTATCTCAGGAGGACGGAACTCAAACTGTTCCATAAAGGTCCGGAATTCCAGGGCAGCCTCGGCCATGGGCGAGGCATGGAAGGCACCGGATACGGGCAGGATCAGATACCGGGTTTTATCAACCGCTTCAAACATTGGTTTGGCAGCTTCAATCTGGGCCCGGTCACCTGACACCACTGTCTGGGACGGGGTATTGAAATTGGCCACTTCTATTTTATCAAGACCGTTCTCTTCCAGGCAGTCCTGAATCCGGCCGGGCGCCATGTTAATCACAGCGGCCATGCCGCCGTTCTCGGCGGCTGCCATCAATTCCCCCCGTTTCTTAACAAGTTCAAGTCCTGTGGAAAACTCAATTGCATTGGCAGCCGCCAGCGCATTATACTCCCCTAGACTGTGGCCCGCAAAAAAGAGAGGAGAGCCAGCCCCCTCTTCCCTGACCGCTTCATAAGCCATGGCATTTACCGTGAAAACAGCCGGCTGGGTAAACCGGGTCAGGTTCAGTTGCTTATCAGGGTCTTTCAGGCAGAGTTCTTTTATGGAATATCCGAGTATCCGGTCGGCCTGGCTGACGATCTCCTTACACCGGTCAAAAAGATCCCGGCCCATTCCCCTTCGCTGGGATCCCTGGCCCGGAAAAATAACGGCATGGTTCATTAGGGTATCAACTCCGTTTTCAATTTATTCAGGTTGCGTGTTTCATTGCCAAACAGGGTCATGATCCTGCAGATCCTTACCCCTTTACCGAAAATCCGGTTTTGCCGGATAAAACCTGATGAATAGGAACCGGGGCCGAGATCAATAAGTTTAACAGGCTCCGGTGACGGGCCAAAGGCTTCTGCCTGGCGCTCCAGTTCTCCGTTCAGGGTTATCAGGGCCTGCCGGAATTCTATGGGCGCCCTTCCGATATTCCATAAAAGATCAATGGAAGGGGTCATTATATAAGAGGCCGTACAGCAGGAAACCGCTTTGATATCCGGACGGGTGAATCCGCCGGATGCCTTTACAATGGCTGTGAGCCGCTTTTTCCAGACCGCCTCGGCCCCGTCAATGTTCGGAGAGTGGAAGCCGAACCGAATGGGAAGATGCTGGAATCCGGTTTTTGTCTCTTTCAGATACTGCATCACCCGCTCCATATCCGGTTTGAATCCGGATACCAAAAATTGTCCGGGAGAAATAATTCCGGCCAGGCTGCAGTTGTCATAAAACTCGGGGTGCTGTTCGAACCGCCGGAAGGAATCGGATACACCGATCATGGTTCCCGGGGGACAGCAGGTCTCAAGAATCTGTGCGTTATCAATCAGAGCGGCCAGCATGGTGTCCGGGGGTAATACACCTGCAAGGGCCATTGAGATATACTCCCCGAGGCTGGCCCCCATAAGGCAATCCGGATTCACCCCATGGTGAATCAAGGTCTTTGCAAGGGAAAACTGGACCATGAAAAGGGCCGGGTGGGAAATCAGGGTCCTGTCAAACCCCGGACGATCCTTTCCCTGCTCTCCATAGAGGAAGTTGACTATGGATATTGAAATCTTCTTTCTGGGGATCAGATCAAGATCATCCATCCACTTCCGGAAAACCGGCTCCGACGCATAAAGCGCCCGGGCCATACCATGGTATTGGGCCCCCTGTCCGGTGAAGAGGAAAACATGCCTGTATCTTTTGCCGGTCATCTTTTTTTGGGTCCACCCTTATTGTTACACCTGTTTTCACCACTTAACTCCGGGGCATGGTATCACAATCTGCTGTCATATCCAAACCACGGCTGCCACCTGTGGAAAATGTCCGCCGGCTGAGGATCCGGCAAAAAGATTCCGATTTTCCGGACCACGCGGCCAGGTGAATAAGAATCTCATGGTAATCCTTTGGTATTGATGGTATATTCACTTGCAAGTCCTGTTAAATGCAGGATTTTTTTATCTCCTGACAATGAACCAGATAATGAATCACGATAATATCGGCACCGCTCTGATGGACAGTATTAAACGGCTGCTCAAAAAATATACGATCCCGGGCCACCTGAGCCCCAAAGACGGTATCCATTATTGGCAGGAACGGGTATTGCTCACCCTGCTCATGGCCTCAGCCATCCTTGGATTCCTGACCTGGATACCCAGTGTATACCTGTCCGTCAAAGAATCCCTCTGGATTGTGGCGGTGGTTGACACCATTGTTCTGGGATATTTGCTTTTTCTCTTTTTTAATCCCTGGCTCTCCTATACCTTCCGGGCGGTCAGCGTCCCCATGCTCTCCTACCTGCTGGGGCTGATACTTATCTTTACCCTGGGGCCCTTTGGAGCAGGACCGGTCTGGCTTTTTTTCTTTCCCGTACTCACCGCTGTGCTGCTGGGGGCCAGGTTTTCGGTCTTTGCACTGGTGCTTAACACACTTACTGTGGTGTCCATCGGCTACCTTATCCAGCATAACCTGACGGAAATTCTGTCCCAGTTCGGTTTCAAATCCTGGCATGTTGCCCAGGAAAACCCGGGGATGAAATGGGTGGTCATCAGTGCGAACTTCATGTTTTTAAATATTCTGTCCACCGTGTCGGTCACCATCATTCTCAACGGACTTCACAAGTCCCTGATAGGACTTTCCGTGTCTGAGAAAAAGTACAGGCAGATCTTTGAAAATATCCTGGATGTTTATTTTGAAGCCGGTATTGACGGTACCATTCTGGAAATTTCACCTTCGGTTGAGCAGATTTCCGACTATACACAGGCGGAATTGCGGGGTACGGACATCAGCCGGATCTATCACACCACCGAAGAAAGGGCCCCCTTGAGAAGCCTGCTGCTCCGGGACAACCGGGTGAGCGGGTATGAACTTGAATTAAAGGATAAATCAGGGGAGACCAAAACCTGCTCCATCAATGCCCGCCTGGTCAGGGATGCAACAGGAAAGCCGGAACGGGTTATCGGTATTTTGAGGGATATATCCACCCAGAAAACCATTGCCCGGCGTAAAAAAGAGCTGGAAGAACGTCTCAACCGGTCCCAGAAAATGGAAGCCCTGGGCATGCTGGCCGGCGGCGTGGCCCATGATCTGAACAATGTGCTCTCGGGCATTGTCACCTATCCTGAAATCCTGCTCATGGATCTTCCGGAAAAGAGCCCCATGGCACAGGGCCTGAAAGTCATCCAGTCCTCGGGGCTGAGGGCCAGCGGCATTGTCCAGGATCTTTTAACCCTTTCCAGGCGGGGGGTCATCACCCGTGAGGTGGTAAATCTGAACACTATTGTCAGGGATTTTTTGCGAACCCCTGAGTTTGAAAAGATTCTCTCCTTCCACCCCCATGTCCGGATGGAAACCGATATATCCGCAGTCTCTCCAAAGCTTAAAGGCTCAATGGTTCATCTCCAGAAAACCGTGATGAACCTGATCTCAAATGCAGCGGAGGCCCAGCTGGAAGGCGGGGTCATCAAGCTCTCTACGCGGAATCTGCACCTGGAAAAGCCCATAAAAGGGTATGACCGGGTCCATGCAGGTGATTATCTGCTGCTGTCAGTGGAAGACCAGGGCCAGGGTATTGCACCGGAGGACATCAAACGAATATTTGAACCTTTTTTCACCAAAAAGGTAATGGGGCGCTCCGGAACCGGTTTGGGCATGGCTGTTGTCTGGGGAACGGTCCAGGACCATGACGGTTATATTGACGTCACCTCAACCCCGGGAAAGGGCACCCGGTTCGATCTTTATTTCCCCACGACCCAGGAGCAGTCCGATCCGAAACCCGGCACCTTTGATATTGATTCGCTCATGGGCAACCAGGAGCGGATTCTCATTGTGGATGATGCCTCGCACCAGCGGCAGATCGCCACGACAACACTCAGGCGACTGGGATATGATACCGTGGCCGTGGAAAGCGGTGAGGCTGCCGTGGAATACCTTAAAACCCATTCAGTGGACCTGCTGCTGCTGGACATGATTATGGATCCGGGTATTGACGGCCTTGAAACCTACCGCCGCGCCCTTGAAATCAGGCCGGACCAGAAAGCCGTCATTGCCAGCGGATTTTCCAGAACCCGCCAGGTCAAAGAGACCATGGAACTCGGGGCCGGACAATATGTAAAAAAACCTTATACGATCGAAAAAATCGGCACTGCCGTTAAGAGGGAACTGAACAGGTCCTGAAGCATTCCGGCACGCATCCTTTGGGAGGGTCGGAATTAAAGGTCCCCGATGGCTTCCACGGATATCGTCACCCGGACATCTTTTCCCACTACCCCCATTTTATAGAATTTCCCGGTACCAACACCAAAGGCAAGGCGATCAAGGGTAAACTCAGTATCAAATCCGGCTATGAGTTGTTTCTTGTTAAAGGGGCTTGGTGCCGTGCCGTGGAATACAAAGGGGATTTCCATTGTCTTTGACGCGTCTTTCAGGGTCATCTCCCCTGTAACCACGTAATTATCCCCCCCTTTATGGACAATCTTCGAAGATTGAAACCGCATGTCAGGATAGGCACCGGCATCAAAGAAATCCTTGGACCGCAGGTGGTTGTCCCGCTTTCCGTTTCCTGTGTTTACGCTCTTAACCCGGACGGTGAAATCAAAGCTGCCCTGGTCAGGATGGTCCGGATCAAATCGGATCTCAGCCTCCACATCGGAAAAGGTGCCGAACACGGTCGAAAAAATATGGGTGACACCGAACTGAACCGTGGAGTGATTGGTATCAATGGCCCAGTTTTTCGCCCAGGCAGATGTCCAGAACAGGGTCGAAATCATAAAAAAAAACATGGAAATGGATAGAATTCGTCTCATTGTAATCTCCTTTTGTCCGGCCTGCTACGGCCGGAAGATACGTTTGATGTATATCCTGGCAAATAATACCAGAACCGCCCCAATGGCCAGGGTAAGGCCAGCCTTGGGAATACTGAAGTTAAAGGTTTCACTGACAAACCCGGCATGGACAAGGGCAACACCCGCAGCCAGAGGGGTTGCCATTCGGTGCAGCAGCCGCCAGGTTTTGATCCTGATATTCAATCCGGCCCGGTATACGGAGACCAGAACGATACCCAGAATCAAAACCATGGTAAACCCACCCACAAATTCAGGCCAGTACCGGAGTTCCAGGGGAAAAAAGGTGAATCCGTCAGCCCCCAGGACAAGCAGGGGATGGCCCACGGCCAGCACGGATATAAAGATGCCGCAGAGTCTGTGGACGGAAAACAGCTGCTTCATGGAAAACAGGTCCTCCAGAAAAGAAAACCGGGAGACAAACACAATCTGGTACACCATCAGGACGACGGCGACAAGTCCTGCGGTTTTCCCCCATTGGAGAAGGGCCTTGTCCGTCCCGAATTTGTAGTACAGGGACTGGGATTCAAAATAGAACGGGGTCAGGGCAGCGGCTGCCACCCCGGCCGCTGCCAGGCCGAGAATGATTGCCTTGACGAAAATCCGCTTTTTTTCACCGGTCATAATCACCTTCCGGGCCTTATGGAATCCGATCCAGCAGATCCTGAACCCGCTCTTTTTCAATCAGGCCGTCAAACCACCTTTCCATATGATCGTCCATACCGGCATAGGCCGCCAGAACCTGGGCCACCAGACCGGCCCGGGCAGCATTGTCCCCACCTGCCATAACCGCTTCAATCACGGCCCCTCCCGGATCGGTTTCATATTTGGCAATGATCTGGACCACCCCGCTGAACACTTCGCCCGTGTGGCAGGACTGACCGAACTGCATCACGGCATCCAGACTGTCCCGGTCTGCTGCTGCCAGCCCCTGAAGGGCCCACATTTCAACCGGGGAACCTGCAAACCCCTGTTCGGCAACTTCTTTTATGGCGGCTGACGGCTGTTTCCCATCCAGGCAGGCAAGACAGACCCTGGCAAAAAAAACGGCTGTCTCCACGGTTGCCTCATCATTATGGGTCATCCGGGTCTGGTCACGGACAGCCTTTTCCAGGGCATCCGGATCATGTCGAAGGGCAAGCACCAGGGGGGGGATTCGTCCGGCACCGGCAATGTCGTTAGACAGGGAACCGCACGATTTCGCATCTTTGCCTGCGGCAATGCGTTTAAGGGTGTTTTTTGTGGCTGTATCCATGTAACCGGTGTACCCCCGGAACAATTCCTGCCAGGCCCGGAAAAACTGTTCCAGGTCAAAACCGCCGGGCCGGGAAACGGATTCCAGCAGAACCAGGGTCTGATCCCCGTAGTGGGTAAACCCGCCCTTTTGCCCGGTCGGATGATAAGAATCCTCTCCAGGGGCAAGGAGGCTGTCCACCCTCCCGTAATCTGACCTTATTTTACCGGCATCATAAATCCAATGAACGCCCAGGGCCAGAGAGTCGGCTGCCAGGGAGGCCTTGACCATGTCATATGCGTTATCTGTCATGGAAATTCTCCTGTAAGATTAGAGGTCTTGAACTAATTTGAAAATCTTTCTGTAAAGATAAGACCGGATTTCAGGTTGAAAAGGGAACCCCGCGAAAAAGTGCTCCCACCGTGGTCAGACCGGCACCTTACTCTGTTTGAAAAAACGGAAAAGGATCTGGTCGTTTACTCCCGGTTCCACCTGGTTGGTAAACCAGATCTCCGGGACGTTTTCGTCAAAACGGGTTTCCGCCTTGGCGACGATATCACCGAGAACCCGGTCTGCAATGGCCCGGGATTTTGGATCCTCATAAAAACCGTCCCAGTCCGTTCCCTGGTATTGGCGCGCCTTTCTGTACTCGGAAAGCTGCCTTCCCAGCAGGGCGTTAAACCTTGCCAGCGTCTTTTTATTCTCAATGTATGTATGGTCGATTATTCTTTCCACACTGGGAATATACTTTCGCCAGAACTGCCTCTCTATTCCCCGGGTTTCAAACAGATAGTGAATAATGATCCGCAACAGATGCCGGGTACGGAACACCACCCGCCTCTGGGTATCCACAAGGGTACCGATCTCTTTCCAGAGATGCCGGTTCATCTCCAGAAATGTCTTGTCAAACTGCTTTGCCAGCTTGGGCCTTGGTTTCTCAGCCGATACCGACAGATGGTATTGGGTGATCCAGTCCAGCGCCGTATCAAAATGCTCATCCACCACTCTGTTTATGACCTTTTCCATCTGACTGCGGTTGATGACGCCGACCCGCTTCAGATGAGGGGAGCCGTTACCGGCTCTGGAGATAAACCGCTTTTTCTTATGGAGTGTCATATTCAGCCCGTTGGCAATCTGGGCCTGAAAAAGCTGCATCTCCTCTTCAGACAGATCATGTACAACTTCAAACAGGTACCGGACCTTTTCCTCTTCGTCCCTCATGAATCCCAGAATGCTTGCCAGGGCATAGGATACGACTTTACGGGTAATCTTATGTTCAAAAAAAGCTCTAAGGTCGGGCTGGTGTTTTCCCCTGTTGGTCCATTGGGCTAAAAACCGGTTCATCAGTGCCCTCTGCCACCCCGTCAGCTTTTTCATGGAACCGCTCTGGGATTTTACCAGAAAGGGGTAAAACATCGTATAGTAACAGGGTTGGATGGCGTAGCCGGAGATCTCTTTGTTTTTGTAGTATGAATAGTACAGGGACGCCATAATAAGAAGCACTTCAGGTGCATCGTCATTGGTTGCGGCATGTGCGAAGCGCCGGGCGATAATCCCGTTCATCCGGGATGCGATTTCGGTATAGAGACTGGCCTTCAGCGTTTCACCAAGGGATCTGGCGATCCCTTCGATCCTGCCCAGTTTTTCCCTGTTCACATACTCTTTGGTAAACCGTTTTATCCCCCTGGCGTTTTTTGCCAGTACCGGACGGGTAATACCTTCGTACACATAAGCATCATTCGATGACCGCCCCTGGTTGTTTTCACCGATAAGATCAAAGGACCTGAGAAAGACACCGGAGGAGGCGTGGGCCAGAAAGAACTCACAATAGGACCAGAATTCCCTGTATTCATATTTATCGTACATGGTATCCCTAAATTCAAAAACGAGGTACGGAGGTTAATGCGCCCTTACTATTCAGTTATCTTTATATTTGGTTTCATTGTCAATTAAAACCTTCAGGATGATAAACGCTTATCAGCGTGTTTTCCGCACTTTTTACGATATCCCCTAAAAAAGATCAGACCCGTTAACCTGAGCATGGAACCTCTGAAACTCGGCTTCCAGTTTTTTGATAAATAGCCCGATGGATGACAGATCCGAGTCCTTTCCGGCCTTTTCAACGGCAAAGGCGGCTTTTGCCAGGGCATCCGCCCCGAGGTTGGCGGCGCCGCCCTTAATGGCATGGCCCTGATTTTCCACGGTTTCGGCATCTCCGGATAAGGCGGCTGTCCGGATAACAGTCAGCTGGGTGTTGATGTTGGCTGAGAACTCATCAACGACCTCTCTTAAAAAATCCGTATCCCGGTCAAACTCCGTCAGCATCTTTTCCAGATCCACCGGCAGGTCCGGATCTGCATCCACAGCCCCGGTTTCATCCCCATCTCCTGCTGACGCCCGGGAGCCGGGCACTGCACTCCCCCCGGGTGCCCATCGATGTACCATGGCCAGAAGCGCCGACTTTTTCAGGGGCTTTGACATATAGTCATCCATCTGGCTGCTGAGGCATTTGTCCCTGTACCCGGCCATGGCATGGGCGGTCATGGCGATAATGGGGGTCTTCTGAAGCCGGCTTCCGGCAAACCGGTTTTCAAACCTCCGGATTTCCCGGGTGGCCTCATACCCGTCAAGCTCAGGCATTTGAATATCCATGAGGATGAGATCAAAGGGGCGGGTTTTAAACAGCTCAACAGCCCTTGCACCGTTTTCAGCCAGAACCACCTCATACCCGGCCCGGGTCAGGTGATTCATGACAATCTGCTGGTTGGTGGGATAATCTTCGGCAAGCAGGATTTTTATACGCCCGGTTGCCGCCTCTGCAATGGCGTGCTTGGTTACCAGCTCCCCTGTTGCGGCGGCATTGTACCGGGCATGTCCAAGAACCTTTGCCATGGTGGTTTCAAGATCTCGGCGGCTGAAAGGATGGGACAGGTATCCTTCAACGCCGATTCCGGTACATGCCTTTCCGTCTCCTGCGGCCCCCTTGTATGTGATCAGTATAACGGGGATTCCGGCATGGTCCTTTTTCAGATTCTCCGCAAACTCGAACCCGTTTACATTCCCCTGGTAACATGTGCTGACCACCAGGTCTATTTCATGGCCGGGTTTCCGGTCATCAATAATGGAGATCGCCTGTTCAGCCGTCCTTGCAAGGATGGGGGTGCACCCGGACCGGAGGATTGTTTTGGACAGGTCACGCTCCGGAGACGGATCCATCACCAGCACATTCTTTTCAGACAGATCCACATCCACGGGAATAAACTCTGTATTATCTTCCTTCTGTTTTTCCAGATCAATGGTAAACCAGAACCGCGATCCTGAGTTTTCCTCACTCTCGACCCCGATGCGCCCCCCCATCAATTCAACCAATTGCTTGGAGATTGTGGTGCCCAGTCCTGTTCCCCCGTATTTCCTTGTGGTGGAGCCGTCGGCCTGGGAAAAACTCTGAAAAATACCGGACTGCTTCTCCGGCGCAATACCGATACCCGTATCTATAACCTCAAACAGAAGCGGCACCTTTCTGCCGCCCTCCGGGCGGTCTTTCCGCATCCGGCACCGGATAACGATCTCTCCGGCATGGGTGAACTTAACCGCGTTATCCGTGAGATTCACCAGGACCTGGCGAAGACGGCCCGGATCCCCTTTCAGCCGGAAAGGGGCATTCCGATCCAGGTCGGAAATGAATTCAACGCCTTTCTTACCGGCCCTGATCCCCATGGTTGTTGCGATGTCCCGGAATATTTTTCTCAGGTCAAACCGGATATGTTCCAGCTCCATCCGCCCGGCCTCGATCTTTGAAAAATCCAGAATGGAATTAATTATCCCCATGAGGACATCGGCCTCAGTCTCTATGGTTTTAACATAGTGTTTCCGGGTATCGTCTAAGTCAGTACCCAGGAGAATCTCTGCCATGCCCATGACCCCGTTGATGGGCGTCCGTATCTCATGGCTCATGTTGGCAAGAAACTCAGATTTAGCCCTGGAAGCGTATTCTGCCTCTTCTTTGGCCCGGAGCAGTTCCTGCTGGGCCAGAAACCGCTCGGATATATCAGATATAAAGGCAAATGCCCCGTGGAACCCACCGCGGTCATCCAGAAGCGAGGTGGCATCTATTTTGGCGCGCATGGGCGACCCGTCCTTTTTGACAAAGGTCACCTCATACTGTCTCTCCTTCTCTTTTCTTGCCAGTTTTAACTGGCTGACATACGTTTCCCTGTCCCCCCCAATAAAATCAAATGGCGATTTTCCGAGTATCTCACCTTCGGCATACCCGAGCATATCACAGATGGCCTGGTTGACTTCTAGGCTGAGGTCATTTTCATCCACCAGCCAGTACCCGGCCGATGTGGTCCGGATTAGTCTGCGGTACTTTTCTTCCCGCTCCCTGAGTCTATCAAGGGCCTCCCGTTTTTCAATGGCAAGGGCGACCTGGTTGGAAACGGAGAACAGGACTTCCAGGTCTTTTTGTGTGAATCTTTCCGACGGTGTATAGCTTTTTGCCGCCATAAGCCCCAGCACCCTGTCCTGGCTGATAAGGGGAACCCCCATCCAGCTCTCCGGAATACGTGTGAACACAACATGTTTCCCTTTCTGCTCAACCAGGGCCTGCCGGCCCAGGAGAACGGGTTTCCGGTTCAGAACCACATCCCTGGACAGGGATGCCGTGGTTGATATCCCCTGTATCCGGGAGGGGCATTCATTGTATTGATCAACGCAATAGGGAATCTCAATCAAATCTTTGTCCCGGTCATAAAGACCGATAAAAAAATCAGGCATCCGGATAATGCGGTTGAGATAGTCATGGATAAGGGGATACAGCTCTTCCATATTACCGGTAACGGTAACGGCCGTTGAAATGTCAAACAGGGTGGTGTTGATCTTTTTGACGTGCTGCTTCTGAACCACTTCCTCTTCAAGCTCTCTGGTCCTCAGCCGGATCATTTTTTCCAGGCTGTCCCGGTGCTCGGTCAACTCCTCCTCAAGGGATTTTCTTTCATCAAACACGGCATCCAGGTCTGTTTTAATAAGCATCAGGGAGTCAAACACCGCTTTGAACGGGTGATTCTCAGGAATCCCTGACGCATCCGCCCCTTTATCACGCCAGTTCAAGGCGCCCATGAACTCCAGAAGCTCATCTTTATAAAGGGATAACCGGTCTTTTGGGTTTTTATCCGCTCCGGAGCCCTGGTCCTTAAAATTATCATCCGGCAGTTGTCCGGCCATGTCTTTAGCAGAGAAAACACACATGTTCACCGATATTTCCACGGCGCTGTCATAATTGTCTGCGACATAAACGGGAAAAGGGAAGCGGCTGAGCCGTGCGCCCAGTCTGATACCCATCCTCATGAACAGGGAAGGGGTGCAGAAGACAACGCCCCGTATCCGTCGCTCTTCTTTCAGCCCCCTCATAAACAATTGCCTGGCTGCACCGGCTCCGCCCCGGATACGGGTACAGTCGCAGATTAAAACCAGGGGAGAGTTGCCGGGCACGGCTTCCTGTTGAACCTGCTGCCTGAAACGGATACTTTGAACCAGATCTTCTCCGTGGGAATACCCTTTGGCCTCAATTAAAAGAATGGCAGTTCCCACGACACTTATACATACGGAAAAGCCGCCGTTTTCTCCCGTGAATATCCACCCGGGCCTTGAGATTATCCTCAGGCCTGTCACCGGGCAAACACGAGACTTGTCTGTGTTCATTGTCATCCCAGGGCAACTCCGGATTCTGATTCTCTGTATTGGGCAGGATTGTTTCCATTCAGGGTCTCACCTGGGGCATGGCTTGTCAAGGGGAAACAGGGCAAAAGACAGGGTCAACGCATATAACTTTCAGACCCAATGATTCCAATAAGTTACTTTTGTACAGGCAATCGCAGACAAAATCCGGATAAGGCATAAATGCCCAAAATCTTTAAAAATTAAAAACCGTGCCAAATTTATATGCGATTGCCCTGGGGCAAAAGAAAAGAGGATCAGTCTCCTTTGACCCCGTGGGTCAGGGCAAATTTTTCAAACATCTGCACAAGGCCTGTGGTCAGGCTGAAAATCGTGGGACTGCCCCCGTTTTGATCCGCACTCCGGTCAAAAAAGAGGTTCAGGTCCGATGCCATCCCGTCTTCCGGCCGCCAGTAGCAGATCAGCATGGGCAGCATGGGCAGCGGATAAAGCACCAGGGAAATATCGGATTCATACTGGCGGTCAAGGGTTTTGCCGCTGAACATATCCACCAGATCCTCAAACAGCCCGGGATAGGTATCGGCTAACTTCTTTAACGGCGTTTCCCCCCGCTGGACAAAAAGGGCGTTTTTTTCCCTGCCCCTGTCAAGCTCCCTGAAGGGAGACCAGTGCCCGGTAATGGGATCGCCATGGCATTCCAGTACATATGTCAATACCGGTATCACGATCCAGGGATTAATATGCAGGTCCGTACGAAACATCCCCTGATTATTTATGGCAAAGGGTTTGCCCAGTATCCGCAGGGTCAGCCACCCGCCGTCATAAGCCCCCCCCGTTCTCCGGGCCGCATCTTCCAGGTCACAGTCCGCCAGCCGGGTCTTCAACTCCCTCATCACCCTGTTCAGCTCATTTTCCCCGGGAAGAGCCTTGGGTGCACGGTCCCGGTATTCCTCCACTACGGACGCCTCCAGAACCGGACATAAATCCAGGGGTTTCTGCCCCAGAAAGACCTTTGATGCAAAGGCCAGGCAAGTGGTTTCATTACATTTCCGGCAGTTGGATTTATCCAGAAGCTTAAAAACTTCCATGGCATTCTTAAATTCAGGCATTGTTCCTCCTAACTTGATACCCCAGGGGTAAAACTACTCTGCTAAGGGAGCGCGTAAGAATTAGTTCATATTCTCTAAATAAAATTATTTTTGCGCGATCCTTAAGTTTAACAATTATTATTTGAATACGATACACCTATGCCACAGCAATCCCGGAAAAACATCACCCAAACGGGGGAGAAAGGTAAAAAACGGAACGTAAACAAAGCCTGAATCTACTTAAAAAACAGCGGGCACTCTAAATAATTCCGTGGCGGGCTGCCCATACCACGGCCTGGGTCCGGTGATTCACTCCGAGCTTGTTAAAAATATGAATGACATGGCTTTTCACTGTATGAGGGCTGATCTCAAGCTCCTTTGATATCTCGGGATTGGTCCGGCCCTCTCCCATAAGCGCCAGCACCTCAAGTTCCCTGGGCGTCAACGGCTCAGGCAGAAGCCGGGCCGTGAGATCCCGGGTTGAGGTTCCGGTATCGTCCTCGGATAAACCGGGATCATTCACTGCGTTATCCGGGATTTCCGGTACCTCAGCCGGGGAGGGCAATCTCTCCCGCCCGTCCAGATGAAGGGTGACCTGGGACACCTGGCAACCGTCCTGATCCAGCACCGGATAGGTCTGGGCCAGGGGCCGGGTCATATGGGGGCACTGGGAAGGGGAGACCTGCTGCTTTGCCACCATGGCGGCAAAGGTCATGCAGGTTTTCAGGCCGCAGTCACCGCAGTTGGTTTTGGGCAAGAGCCGGAGGATCTGGGGAACGGCCCCGGGCCTGAACACCGTATGCCTGGGGACAATGTCATCTTTTCTTTCAAGAATTGATGTCAGGTAGGCCACCAGTTCATCCACAAAATCCCGCACATGTTCCTGGCTCTCCATGGGGGAGGCAATGCACCGGTGGGGATAGACCGCACAATAGATCCCCTTGAATACAAACCGCACCATGGGCGGCCGGTCATAAAGCTCGGCCCGCTCTGCAACCGCATTGATATAGGGCAATAACGGCCCCATATCCTCTTCAAAATAAAAATTTGCCATAACCGTGAACAGGCCTTTTTGGCCGGCCTGCCGCATGGGACCGTCCGAGTACGAAGAAAGCGTATGGTATCCGATTCGAGAGATCATTTTTTCCCCATACCACAGCCCTGTCCTGTTTTCAATTCAATCAGGCCATCACCCTTAAAATTTTCCCCCGGCAAAAATGGACAAAACCGGCCCTGTGTTATATGAGAGAGCGTGGCCGGGCAGAAAATTGAACAAATGGAAAAGGGTAAAATGAATACAGAAAGACCAATCATCCAGAGGGCAGCCGCCTCAGATGCCGCTGCCCTTGCAGGACTGGGAAAAAAGGCATTCACGGAGGCATTTGCCAGGCTTAATAACAAAGACGACTTCCAAAGCTATGTGGAATCATCCTTTACGGAAGATCGGTTCAGATCCGAACTGCTTGATAAAGAGAGTATTTTTTTCATCGCAAAAGTCAGCGGCCAATGGGCGGGATATGCAAAACTGAGCACCGGCCCTTCCCCGGAATGTGTCCAGCCCCTACCGGCCATTGAACTGTCAAGGCTATATGCATTGAAGCCTTACTGGGGCTGCGGTATCGGCCCCGCCCTGATGGAAACCTGTATAGCACATGCCCGCAGCAGTGGATTCAAGGCCATATGGCTGGGCAGCTGGAAAAAAAATAACCGGGGAAATGCATTTTACCGGAAAAAAGGCTTTACTATTGCGGGGTCAACAACCTTTACCCTGGGATCGGATATCCAGGAGGACCATGTGCTTGTAAAGTCCCTGGGCAGAGCCTAACCGCCCTTCCTTAATACCAGTCCGTGACATCCTTTCTGGGTGCCGTATTCCAGGACGTCATAGTTTATCTTTTTTTCAAAAAATTCAATCACACTGCCGGGAGAAAAAGGCCGCCGGGAATGAAAAGCCTCCCCCCGGCCGATGTTCAATCCAAAACAGATAAAGACCAGCCCGTTAATTTTCAAATACCTGTCCAGCGTCTCAAACACCGAAGCCCAGGGGATGTAGTTAATCAGGTTATCCGCAGCAATGATGGTGTCAATTTTTTCCGTCCCTGCCCTGGCAATGGTCCTTTCAAATGCCGCAAACCCTTTTGAGCCATAGTCAAAGGCACAGAGATCGCACTCCACTGTAAGGGGGGAATCAGGCAGTTCAGAAAGATCATGGACATGCGGGCTGACATCCAGAAGAATCCGTTTGCACCGGGACAGGTCAAGCCAGTTCGAAACAGGGATGCATGAACAGCCGAGATCCAGAACCAGGGGCCCGATCCGTCCCTGCCTGTCATAGTCCACGATCATGGGAACCATATTCAGGGCAAAGGGGTAGTTTCTTTTTTTCCACAGCTTCTTCCAGTAAAGCCGGCGGTCGTATACGGTTCCCCTTGTCATTGAAATATGCCTCTTAATAAGGGTTTCCGGATTTACCGTACGTGGTCCGGAGCCGGTTCAAAAACATCGGGCCATACGTAAACAGAAAATACGGGCTATAAAAATTTTAAGGCAGGAAAATACCTGTTGTCAAGAAATCTAAAGGAGACAATCCCCTGCAATTATGAATCCTGCCGGACCTTGGCGCACCACCTGGAGTACCTGCCTTTACAAACCATCCTCCCAGTCTTATATTAGGCCAAAAATTTTGTAACCTATTCCTCAAAGGAGCGCATGGTGAAACAGATCATTGTACTGGCCACAACCAATAAAGGCAAAACCAAGGAGATGCAGGACATCCTTAAGGATTATCCCATTGAAATTAAAAACCTGTCTGATTTCGGCCCTATTCCCGAGGTCATTGAAGACGGGGAAACCTTTGACGACAATGCGTATAAAAAGGCTGCATTCACGGCTAAGGTGCTGGGCTACCCCGCACTGGCGGATGATTCCGGGCTTTGTGTGGATGCACTGGACGGTGCGCCCGGTGTTTACTCCGCCCGGTATGCGGGTGAAAATGCAACGGATGCGGAGAATGTGGCCAAACTGCTTGAGGCCTTAAAGGATGAGGAGAACCGGAAAGCTGCCTTTCAATGCGTGATCTCCATTGCCGTTCCCACGGGAGCGGCCCTGACCTATGAGGGAAGGTGTGAAGGAATATTAACCCGGGAGCCTGCCGGGGATAACGGATTCGGCTACGATCCCCTGTTCTTCTTCCCTGAATTCAATAAAACCTTTGCCCAGCTCAGTCTGGCAGAGAAAGCCGGGGTCAGCCACCGGGGCAAGGCATTAAAGGAAGTGACCGATGAAATGGATAAGATACTGGACTGGATAGAGATCAACATGCCCCGGTTTAAACGGGTGCCCTGCAAAAAATAAAAGCCTAAAGGAGATCCCATGGCACAGCCAATTGACCCGGATACATTTAAAGAACTGGTAAAGGCCAACCGGTCCTGCCGGAGGTTTGACAACAGTGTGCCCCTCAGCACCTCAACCCTTGAAGGCCTGGTGGACCTTGCCAGGCATACGGCCTCGGCTGCCAACAAACAGCCGCTGAAGTATGTTTTGTCAACGGATCCGGATAAAAACGACCAGATTTTTTCCTGCCTGGGATGGGCAGCCTACCTGACCAAATGGAAAGGCCCTGAGAAGGCGGAACAGCCCACCGGCTATATTGTTATCCTCGGGGATACCTCAGTTGCAGACCGGTTCTGGTGCGACCACGGGATAGCAGCCCAGACCATTCTTCTGGGGGCCAGGGCCCAGGGTCTTGGCGGGTGTATGTTCGGTGCCATCAACATCAAAAAGCTTAAAGGGTTTCTCAATATCGGCGACCACCTGGAGGTTAAGCTGGTCATTGCCCTTGGCAAACCTGTTGAAACCGTCCAGATAGACGATTTGGGAGAGGACGGTGACATCAGGTACTGGCGGGACGAGGCCCAGGTCCACCATGTCCCCAAAAGAAAACTGGCCGACCTGATCCTGGGTTCCTGGTAGACAGGTGAAGGTTCTCTTTGTCAATCCGGCCTGCCTGGACAAACGGATCACAGACCAGGATGCACTGGTGATCCCCATCGGGTTATATTATCTGGCGGCCCAGCTCATATCCAAAGGGATACCTGCGCAGATACTGAACCTTGCAGGGGTTGAGAACAGCGCCGTGGAAGGATCCCGGGCCAGCGAACCGGATCCCCTTGCCCTTTTCACGGCCACAATCAAAAAGGAAGAGCCGGACATCATCGGGTTTTCCGTGACCAATCCCAGCCGGTTCAATGCCATGGCCTGTGCAGGAGCGGCAAGAAAACTGCTTCCCCATGCCCTGGTAATGTTCGGAGGCCCCGCCCCCACATTTATGGCCGGGCACCTGTTCAAGGCCTGCCCTGAACTCGACGTGGTGGTAAAAGGAGAGGGGGAAGCTGCTGTCGGAAAGATTGCTGAGGCCCTGCAGGCCCATAAGAGGAACAACGGGAACGGCCGCATCCCTGAGTCTTTTGACCGGATTCCCGGGATCGTCTTCAGGCAGGATCAGAAACTGACGGACACCGGCAGGCCACGGGCCATTCAGGACCTGGACTCCCTGGCTCACCCCTCAAGGTACTTCAGGTATCAGCACCTGACCATGTCCAGGGGCTGCCCCGGTAAGTGCACCTTTTGCGGCTCCCCCAAATTCTGGGGAGCATCAGGGGTCAGGCGTCATTCCCCGGCCTGGTTTCTTGATGAGATCCGGGCCCTGGTCAATACGGGGATTACCCACTTCTATATCTCGGACGACACCTTTACCATGGACCGGGAAGCCGTTCTTGAGCTATGTGAAAAAATTATCGCCTCCGGGCTCTCCATCACCTGGAACGCCATTTCCAGGGTGGACTATATTGATGGGGACCTTTTACATGCCATGCGCCGGGCCGGGTGTATCCAGATCAGTTACGGGATTGAATCGGGATCAGATAAAATAAAAAAGAGACTTGGAAAACCCATTGACAACGCGGCCTGCATCAGGGCCTTTGACCTGACCCGGTCCCACGGGATTCTGCCCAGGGCCTATTTTATCTATGGGTCACCCGGGGAAACAGAAGAGACAATTGACAAGAGCATTGCCCTGATGGAGCGGCTGGGCCCCTTGAGTACGGTATTTTATATGCTGGTTCTGTTTCCCGGCACCCACCTGTATACCAGGGCGGAACAAAAAGGGCTGGTCACAGATGATATCTGGTTTCAGGAAATTGAGGACCTGCCCTGGTTTGAGCTGGATCCGGACCTGGATTTCAAGCGGGTTAAAGCCTTAGGCGACCGCTTGAGGAAAGCCTTTTTCAACGGGCTGCCCCGGTTCATCAACAGCCTTGAACTAAAAGATGACAAGGCCCTATTTCCCTTTCATGCCGATTTTCTGTCCCGGCTTGCCCTAACCTTTTCCCACGGGGAGTATGCCGGCAACCCGCAGGTAAAGCATCCGGAGCAAATCGCCGGTTCCCTGTTTGAAAAGGCCCTTGGGTACGGCCATGATCCCAGGGCTTACCTGGGACTTGCCATGATCCATCAGAAAAACCGGAATTTCAGGGGCGCTGTTGCCCTGCTTAAAACCGGCCTGGCCCATTTCCCGGGGCATAAGGACCTCAGTGTCTGTATGGGGGTAACCCTTATGAACCTGGGCGACTTTGAAGGCGCACTCTCCTTTTTCACCCGGTTTGACAAGGATCCGGGCCTGGGGCATTATATAGAGATCTGCAACCACCGCATAAATTCATAAGAGATACAAAATGACCGATACCACCGATTATAAACTGGCCAATATTGCCCGTCAGGAACTCAAACGCCAGGCCCTGCGCGGAGAGATCCTTTTCAGTGAATCCGAAAAAGCCCTGGACCTGATTCTCGAGGCCCCTTCCCCGGCCACCCTTATCCAGTCCTTTCCGGATCAGGATCTCTATTACCTGATGCACAAAATCGGGGTGCATGATTTTACCCCGGTGCTGGCCCTGGCCAACTCCAAGCAGTGGGAATATATCCTGGATGTTGAAGTATGGGATGATGACCGGCTTGACCAGGAAATGATGGGCCGGGCCTTTGCCCAGCTTTTCAAGGCAGATCCGCAGCGGCTGCTGCGATGGGCAATTACGGAAAAGCCGGATTTCCTTGAATTTTTTCTTTTTCATAATATCCGGGTGGTCGTACGGGAACATGATGAAGTTCCACCCTCTGACTTTGAAGACTATATCACCCTGGACGATAAGTTCTACTTCAGGTTTCCCGATAAAGCCCGGGAAGGGGACGATGACAAGCTACCTGAAGCGGCTCCCGGGGAGAGTACTCCCTTCGAAGATACCCCCGAACTGATTGAAAACATGCTCAAATCCCTGGCACAGATGGATCTGTCCGTATTTCACGGCCTCCTCCTTGAAACCACGGCTCTGCTGCCGGCGGAAACAGAAGAGGAACAGTTCAGGCTGAAAAACCTCCGCCTGGCGGAAAAAGGATTCCAGCCCACCCATGAGGCCATCGGCATTTACCAGCCCGTCCGGGCTGCCGGCCTCCGCAAAAGGCCAGGAGACCTGCTTCAGGACCAGGCCCATGACCCTGAGATCCCGATGCCGCCACAGTTTTTCACCCAGTTTGTCAAAGGAGAGACCCTCTTTGCCGCAGCCCTGGCCAGGGTAAAAGAGAGTGATATACCCCTTGAGCTTCAAACTGAACTGGCTGCCCTGATCAACAAAATCATCTCTGCCGACCGGATAAAAATACGCCAACGGGAATCCATTGAAAAAACCATGGAAAAGGCAACCGCCTTTCTAAGCCTGGGACTTGAAATCCTTCTCGACGGTGATACCGGCGCAGAGGCTGCAGCCCGACTGCTGCGCACCTATTTTCTGGAAGATATTTTCAGAACCGGTTCCAGGGCGGGTATCCGGTTGAAAACCCGGGCCAAAAACTGGTACCGGGACAGTTTTATGGAGAAAAACAACCTGCCCCTGAGCTTTCTGGGAGAGGCCTACCTCGGTGTCATCGGAGGACTGCTCATCGAACGCCCCATGTTCTTTTCCAATTATGCGGACAAGGAACTTTACCGCCACTTCACCACCCTTAATGATATTCATTCAACAGAACGGGTGCTTGAGGAAATCATCAGCCTGGACGGTTTTCTGGCTGACCTTCCCATTGATATGACCTCTTTTTCCCATGGGGTGCTGACCTATAAAAGCATCATCCTCACCCTCTGGACCCGGAACCGCATCGGAAATCCGGGTACACCGGAGTTGAGCCTGGCACCCGTTCCGATGGACAGGTTCATACCCTTTTTTGCAGACCTGTTCCTCGGGGACAGGGAAATTCCGGAAGACCGGGCAAAGGATTTAGGGCTCTGGGCGGCTGAAGTGTCAGGCTGGGATGAAGCTGATCTTTCCCCGGCCCTCCAGGCGGTTCTTTATTCCCTCATCCGGGAGCTTGAAGAGGAATACGGCCATGTCAGCCAGGAAAACCTGGATCCGAGGTTTATGCCGCACTTCCTGCTAAAGGCAGGCTAGGGACCGCGTAAGAATCAGTTCAGATTCTGTTTGCAAAATACCCAACTGTGTTAAGGGTTCTTATAAACAGACCAGGTGAAGTTATTTTTGCGCACTCCCTTAGGAATATAAATTTGGAAATTTGCCCCGGAATATCAGGCAAAGGTATTGATCAGGGTGCTGACATTTTCCTGATAGATCTTTTTGGCCTCTGTGCCGGCATCGGTTGAGTAGACCAGAACATGATTTTTAGAGTAGACATACCGGTCATCGTCTTCACTGCGAACCTCCGCCAGGGCCTCTCCGATTTTAGTGAAGAACCCCTCATCACCGGCCAGGGTGTCATGGATCTCCCTGAACCGGCTTTTGAAATGGGTTTGAAAATCCGTTCCCACATCCAGTGTGCCGTCTGAATTCAAAGTCAGGTCAATCTCTGCCAGTCCGGATTCAACCGTGGGATGCTTTTCCTGGTTGAGGGCGGGGAAGAAACCGGACTGATCCTTTGGGCTGTATATTTTCACCTCCCCCTGAATAACGGCGAAAGCCTCACGCTCACTGTTCTCCCCGTGGGTTACGGTCTGTGTTTCCAGCACAGCGGAATTCAGATCTTCAAATAGTGCTTTTTTCAGGGAGCTGCTGATAAAATAATCGTTATCGTCTATCCATTCGATAAGATCGTTGTACTCCCCGATGACACGGGTCATGGATTCGGCCACGGCTTCAAACCCGTACTTGGCTTCAATCTGGGTGAGTTCGGATTGGTCGGATTCCCCTGTCAGGATTGCCTGAACCGCCTCACCGTCCACCTCTATGGTGTTGGAGTAAAATTCAAACTCATCCCCGTCAATGGTGTATTCGCTGTCCCTGCCGAATTCAAGGGTCTTGTCCAGTCCCAGCATGCCGATAATCTCGCCGGAGGTATCTTCCACAAAGAACGATTCATCCTTTCCGCTGTTCCCGCTGGCAAGCTGCAGAAAAGAGGTTTCCTCAAGCCCGTAGTCGTCATCATAGTAGGATGAGTAGACTTTTTCATAGGTCGTGGTTACGCTGGCGCTGACATCAGCACCGCTGCCGTTAAAGACCCGCTCCAACCTCAGGAGCATATCGTGGTTGGTCAGGGGAGCAGTGTCGTCATTGTCAATGGTCAGTTCAAGCCCGTGGACCTCATCCCCCAGGGTCAGGTCGAATTCATAGGTGCCGGTATCAAATTCCGTACGGTCTGCCGAGGCAAGGAAGACAGTTGTATGGGCACGGGTCTTTGCCAGTTCCTTGCTGTTAAGCAGCCAGACATCCTCTTCAGCATCTTCATAGGCTTCGGCAACAGCAATTCCCGAATCGCTCGTCTGCGCCGTCATTGTCAGCCATGAAAAGGATTCGGATATGAAAAAGCTGGTGGCCAGGGTCCGGGCAAAACCATCCAGTTTTGCGGTAAGGCTTGAGGCAAGTTCGGAAATCTGCGCCCGGTTATCATAGGCTTTAGCCTCATAAACCGGATCAGGGGTGTCAGGCACCGGGGCCCGGGTCTGGTCCAGCGCCTCAAACGGGAAGTCGGAAGTTGCGGTTACACGTGGTGCAGAGTTATTTTCACTGATTGGGTCCATGTACACCTGTTTTTATAATACATGCCCCTTTACATTACCATAAGTTCTTTAAGCCAACAATCTGAAATTTATCTACAATCCCCCCTGACCTGTTCATCTGCAGCACAGGGGATTGTCAAATCCGGTCCAAAGGGGTATATCTTAGTCATGACAGACGGAAAATTTCCCCATACACTCAACTTCGCGCCAACCCTGGAAACGATTATCCAGGTATTAAAGATCCCCGATCTGGCCGTTTTTTTATTGCACAGCCCCCTGGAAAAGGATTACCAGACCCGGCCACCGATGAGCTTTGGCCAAGGGGATTTCAGGCATGAATTTCTCTCATCCGGAGAACTGGACCGGCTGAACGGGTTCAAGGCCATGAAGAAACAGGTTGAATGGCTGTGCGGCAGGTTTGCCCTTAAATCCCTGGTCAAAAACGCATTGATGCCATCCCAAAACATGCCGGAAAGACTGACAGACATCAGTATCGAATACCGGGAACAGGGAGCACCCTTTCTGACATCGAATCCGGATCATTGTATTTCCCTTTCCCACAGCGGCCTATACACGGCAGCAGCCGTAACCCTGGTCCCGGGGATAACCATGGGAATCGATATTGAAAAAATCGGG
>JAKSAX010000276.1 GCA_022361395.1 Desulfobacterales bacterium
GAGTTATGCCAGCCCCAAAAACAAGAGGCATGTCAAAAAATGGTTTGGATTTCAACTGGACCGGATCTACAGCCGGGGAGTCGTTTTAAAGGATATCCGGGCGCTCAGGTGTAAAGAGCTGTCAGACCACAACCCCATTATCGCCCGGTTTGAACAACAGAATTCAGAGCTGTGATTCAATGGGCAGCAGCCCCAGAAACTCAATGGTCAGGCGTTTGAAAAGCGAGGTGCGGGGATCGCGGATGTAAACGGTTTCCCCCTCTTCCGTCTGCCTGTGCCAGCGGATCTGATCCGGTGCATCCCTGTTTTCCCTCAGTTTCAGTGAAAATGCGATTTTCTCCACATTTTCGTCAAACCACCGGCCCATGGCCCCGCCGATTTCAGGGGACTCCAGAACCACCCCGATCTCTGTATTCTCAACAATGGACCTCGGATCCAGGTTCAAAGACCCGATAAACACACGCTTCCGGTCCAGGACAAATGACTTGGTATGAAGGCTGGCCTTGGACGCCCCGTATTTTCCCTTTCTGGCTCTTTTTTCCTTCCATGTGAGTTTTTTATCCAGTTCGTACAACTCTATACCGGCCCGGAGCAGGTCCTCCCTGTACCGGCTGTATCCGGCATGGACCAGCGCCACATCCGTGGACGCCAGTGAGTTGGTCAGCACCCTCACCCGGACGCCGCTTTTGCACAGGGCCGCCAGGTAGGCCACCCCCTGTTTTCCCGGCACAAAATAGGGTGAAAAAATAATCAGTTCATCCTCAACATCACCAAAATGGGGGAACAGCCGGCTTGATAAATGGATATCGGTCCTGTCTCTAGCCGCTGATATTTTTTCCGGTTCATCATATAGGGCAACAGCCTTTCCCCAGAAAAAAGGGACCTGATTTTCCTTGATCTGCCGTACCAGTTCAGACGATTCCAGGGCCTTTACATAGTCTGTCCCCTGCTGATCCTGGATGAAATCCTCAAGATCCTGCCGATGGGATGCCAGGCGCGACAGATCAACCGAACTCTCCTTTAATACGGCTGCCGGATAGGCCAGTTCCGAATTCCAGTACTTGTCAAAGGAGACAGAGACCTCATCCACCACAGGTCCGACGGTCAATACATCCATGTCGCCGAACTCAATATCCGGATCAGCCTCAAAGTATTCATTCCCGATATTCCGTCCCCCGAGAATGGCGGCCTGGTTATCCGCAATAAAGGCTTTATTATGCATCCGCCGGGTCACGGAACCGAAACGGTAGATCATCTGGACCGTTCTGGAACCACCCCTGCTGAATGGGTTGAAAATCCTGACCTCAATACGGGGATGGGCAGACAGCATTGCCGCCCCTTTGGTCCTTCCCCACATGGCCATGTCGTCCACCAGGAGCCTCACCCTTACCCCGCGGTCGGCAGCCCGGATCAGGGCATTCAGAAAGAGGCGGCTGGTAAGGTCATTGTGGATCAGGTAATACTGGGCATCGATACTCCTGTCCGCAAGGCTTATCAGGGTCAGCCTGGCAGCCAGGGCATCCAGGCCGTCCTGGAGGGGAAGAAGGCCGGACCGGCCGGGATGGGCTCCAATGAGGGGGGCATAGTTTTCCGACAGACGGGAGGTTTCGGTATATCGTATTGCATGGGATTCCGGCCTGTCAAAGTCCCGGGGCAGGCCGGCACAGCCGGTGAAAAGCAGGGGCACCCAAATCACCCAGACGAATGCCCGGCAACACTTATTTAAACACATACGCAGATCCATTTCATGCATCAACCATATGAAAACAGGGGATATGCATCTGCGGACAGAGAGGTGGTTCTGACCAGGATTTCCCGGTTGTTATCTTTCAATGATGTCACTTTAGTCACTTTGCCGTAAAATTCACCCGTGCCCCCGGGAAACCCCACACGGATATCCTCCCACCGTCCCACGGCATCCCGGGTTTCAATAATGGCCGATGTCTGGGAGGTGTGGGTAATCTGCCCGTTAATCTCTTTATAGTCCAGCGTTTTTTTATTCAGCCGCCGTATCACCACGGATACGGGTTGGGGAAGCGGTACCGGAGTCTCACGTTTTTCAGCCAGCATTACCCTGCCGTTCATCCCGTTGACATCGTAAAGGACAACCGCTTCAGGCATCCCCTTCATCCTGACCCTCAGGGTATCTTTTATATGAATCGTATCCCCAAGGGCCTCTGCAACAGCCTGGCTTACCAGGACCTGTCCGCCCACGGTATAGGATTCCATCCTGCCGGTAAAGTTGACATCAGCCCCCACCGCCCCGTACTTTGACCGGGTCTCTGAGCCGATATTGCCCACCACCACCGTTCCCGTGTGTACGGCAATCCCCATTTCAAGCCGGGCAAGCCCTTCCTTTTGATTCTCCGCATTGATCTCTGCCATGGCCCTCTGCATGGCCAGGGCACAGGCCACGGCACGCCGGGCATGATCCGCCATGGGTTCCGGTGCCCCGAAAAAGGCAAGGATACCGTCCCCGATAATCTCGTCGATCACCCCCCTGTGGTCCACCAGGATGTCCACCATCTTCCCCAGGTAGCGGTTCAGGAATGAAATCACCTTTTCAGGCGCCATATTTGCCGTCAGTGAGGTAACCCCCCTGAGATCCGACATCATCAGGGTGATTTCCCTGGCTTCGCCCCCCAGCTTCAGCCCGTCCCTGGATTCCAGAAGGCTGGCCACCACCTCCTTGGTCAGGTAGCGGCCGAAGGTATCCCGGATGAACTCCTTCTGTTGCAGCCCTTTGGCCATATCTTCAATGGAATGGGCAAGGATACCGACCTCGTCCCTGCGTCTGATATGGGATAAATCCACTTCAAATTCCCCGCGGGCGATCCTCCGGGTCGTGTCTGCCATGGAGACCAGGGGACCGGACAGGGATCTTGCCACCAGGATACTGGCAGCCGTCAATAAAACCAGGCCGGCTATCCCTATGGCCACGGCCTGCTGCTCCAGCATATCCAGCCGCCGGAACAGCTCGCTTTTCACCACCACCGTTCCCAGGGTCCAGCCCGGTGACGGGATTTTATCCCAGGCCAGGTACGATTCTTCCCCGCCCAGTGCCGGACCGATGGGAATAAATCCCTGTTCCTCCCGGATCATTCTCCGGCCGATCTCTCTCATCTTCGGCGAGCCTGTTTTCTCCGCCCTGGAAAAAATAGACTCCTTAAGAATATGCGACGGGTCCGGATGGGCCACAAACACACCGGTGTCAGTGATAATGAAGCTGAAACCGCGCTTTCCCATATGAACGGACCGGGTCAGCTCTGAAAGCCGTTTCAGTGAAATATCCGCGGTCACCACGCCCCGGAAGGTCCTGGTCCTGCTGTCCCCGGGTCCCGGCCTGTACAGCGGGGCTGAATAGGTCACCTTAAGGATATTCCCCCCGCCATAGTCAAAGTAAGGATCCGTCCACACCGGATGGTTGAACACCTTTGGCAGGATATAAAATGGTTTTTCGTCATATCCGTACCCGGCCCTGTCCGGCCGGTTCTCCGAAATCCGGCCGTTTTCCCGGAAAACATGGAACCCGGAGCCGCCTGCTGGCCGTCCGCCAGGCTCAAAAAAGACCCCGCCGCCGAAAACCTCAGGGGTTCTTCGGATATAGTCGTGTAAAAGGGGGATAAGTCCGGTATTGTCCTGTGAACCGGCAAGAAACAGGGAAAGGGTTTCAGGCACCTTCTCCACCACCCTGAAGTCCTGCTCAAGCCGCCGGGTCATGGAACGGGTCAGGTGCATTGCCACGGCTTCCCCGGTGTCAAGTATCATGTCCCGGGTCCGGACATAGGAGTAGGTTTCCACCAATGCCAGAACCAGGGCCGTACTGCCCAGCACCAGAAGCGTCATCTGAACCGCGATGCTTTTCCTGAACCGCTTTACCATGAGACCATTCCCTTAAACAGATCCTACCTGTATCTGATAAACAAGGGTCCAAAGTCAAGAAGAAAGCGAGAATCGCGGGAACCGCCCGGTCAGCCGGAACAGCGGTGAAAAAATCAGTTCCCCGGAATTTTCCCTTTGTCAAACCAGTGGCGGGCCATATAAATGAACGGGGTATCTGCAGCCCCCACCACCCATTTCAACAGATAGGTGGTCCAGAATATATCAACCAGGGCCGCGGCAGGATAGACCCCCCAGAATGCCAGAAGGGTAAATACCGTTGAGTCGATGAGCTGGCTCACCATGGTTGACGCGTTGTTCCGCAGCCATAAAAGGCGGTGGGACGGAAACCGGTTCCGCCAGAAGTCAAAGGCCCATACATCATGGGTCTGGGACAGCAGGTATGCCAGCAGGCTGGCTCCGGCGATCCTGGGCATGAATCCGAAAATGGTGGCAAGGCTTTCCTGGGCAAAATCATCCGGAGCCGGAACAAAGGCCAGGGCCAGGTTCATCAGGGCA
>JAKSAX010000300.1 GCA_022361395.1 Desulfobacterales bacterium
GATCTGTGCGTGTGATCGGCTCGACAGATATGACCCATTACGGGCCTAACTTCGGGTTTGAACCGGCCGGAACAGGGAAGCGTGCCGTGGCATGGGTTAAGCAGGAAAACGATGCCGGGGCCATCCGGGCAATGACCCGGATGGACGTGTCTGAAATTATAGCCCAGGGGCTGGCCAATAAAAATATGTGCTGCCCCGGGGCGGCTGCCGCTGCTGTTTCAGCCTGCAAGAAACTGGGTGCAGTCAGGGGAAAAAGTCTTGATTACGCCACAAGCTATGAGCAATCCCGCTCTTCGAATTTTGTGGGATATTGCGGGATGGTCTTTTCAAAAGAGTAGTCCCGACGATCATAGGCGCTTTCGCTTTGGAGGGAAGTGGTTTTTCATAGGGGCATTTTCAGGGTTAGCGCATATACTTTTTCAGGCCTAATGATTCCAATAGGTTACTTTTGTACAGGCAATCGCAGGCAAATTCCGGATAATGCATAAGTGTACAAAACCTTTAAAAATTAAAAAACTTGCCAAGTGTATATGCGATTGCCTTGCGGTCATTTTATACTTTTCTTGACAAAAAGAATGTTCTTCTTTAATACTTACGGATTATCGTTTCCGGATTGTGTGTGCTGTCAAATGCACGTTCCGGTGTGCGGTGTAACAGTAAATTACCACGGGAAATAATGTGTAGCTTCATCTTTTCAACCATCCAGCCAACCACAAACGATTTTAACAGAATCATGTCGTTGCGCGGACCGGATTTCACGCAAAGCAGTACAATAAACGGCTGCTTTTTTTGTCATAACCTTTTGTCCATGCGCGGGGACTATGTCGGGCAGCCCTATATTTCAGACGGTGAAGAGATTGTCGTTATGTTTAACGGGGAGATTTATAATTGCCCTGATGCGTATGATAATGAGGCGCATTATCTGCATGATCTTTACAGGGAATTTGGTGCTGCGGGTTTTGCAAAGCTGGATGGCGAGTATGCCATCGTCATTGCGGATTTTAAACAGGCTGCAGTCCTTGTGGCACGTGATTGCTTTGGAACAAAACCCCTGTTTTTTGGTGCCAGGGGTGATGACTTTGGGTTTGCCAGTTACCGGGATGCGCTTTCGGTCCTGGGATTTGACGAGATCAGGAAGCTGAAACCCAACCATGTGGTAAAATATTCCTTTAACAGGAAAAGTATCGTTGAACAGCAGATCTACTCCTTTAACATGGCCCAGTATAAGACCGGCATGGAAGATTGGTTCGCAGCTTTTGACAGATCTGTGGCAAAACGGGTCCAGCATCTGCGCGGAAAGGCCTTCGTCGGCCTGTCCAGCGGGTATGACAGCGGGGCGATCGCATCTTCCCTCATCGCCCAGGAAAAAGAATTCATGAGCGTCACGGTTGAAGGCCGTGAAGATCTTGAGGTTGTAAGCGGGCGTCTGGCAGCTGTGCGGGCATCCGGAAACCAAGCTGTCGTGATACCTGAAACAGAGTTAAACGTCCAGGAATTGCGCAACTGGATAGGGAAATATGTAGAAGATCAGCCTTATTTTATCGTTACTGATTCAGGTGAGAGATTAGAGGCCGGTCAAAGCGTTCATAAAGATGACGCAGCACTCATTCTGGCGGGGGTCTGTGCCAAGGCAAAAGAGGAAGGTGCCCGTGTTTACCTGTCCGGCAGCGGTGCTGATGAAATTTTTTCAGATTACGGGCATGATGGAAATAAGCTTTTCCCCCATAGTAACTTCGGCGGAAAGTTTCCAAACAATCTTCTCGGGCACTTTCCGTGGTCCTCTTTTTTCGGCAGCACCCAGGCAGCCTATCTTGCCAAAGAGGAAATGGTGGCAGGTTCTTTCGGGATGGAGGCGCGTTATCCCTTCCTGGATGTTGAGGTGGTGCAGGAGTTTCTCAACACAACCGCCGATGTGAAAAATAAGCTATACAAATCCGTGATCCGGGAGTATCTGAGAACCAGGAATTTTCCTGTTAAGGAAAATGTGAAGATCGGATTCGGGTTTACAAGCAGGAATAACCCTAAAAAGAAAAGACTATTCCGGTTCTGGAAATAATACAATCAATTGCTTGCCTGTTTGCCGCGGCCATCAATTATGGCCTCTAATTTTTTAACAACAGTATCAATGTCGTAGTTTTTTAGATTGTCCTTATTTATTTCCGGAGGCAGGTGATAGTAACGGGCTATGTTCTTTGCCAGGGCATCCACATCCCCAATGGGAGATAAAAGCTCAGGGAAGTCTTTCAGGATTTCCGAAGGTCCGGACGGGCAGTCCGTGCTGATAACAGGTGTGCCGGAGGCCAGGGCCTCCACAACAACCCGCGGAAATCCTTCAAAGTCGGAAGATAAAACAAAGAGCCTGGCATTTTTCATCCAGTTGTAGGGATTCATCTGGAAGCCGGGGATGACAATCTGGTTTTTAATGCCGAGATTGCGGGCAAGATCCATGATTTTCTTTTCAGCAGCCTTGTCTTCGCTTCCGAGCAAAACCATCTGGCATTTGACCCCGGATTTTGCAAAAGCCTTGAGAAGAACATCATGTCTTTTTTGGATGCCGAATCGTCCAACATTGATTATGTAATCCCCGATCCCATGCGTGAAAGGTTCGTTGGCGAGTAATTCAATGTCTCCAATCGGAAATGCATTATTCACTGTCCGGATAGACTGAGGCCTGATTTTAACACAATTGAGCATGTCCTCTTTAATCCCGTCCGAAAGGCTGATGAGATTTTTTCCATCATATATTTTTTTTAGTTTTCTCCATTTTACCAGCCGTCTTAATCCTTTTCTCGGTTTGAGAAATTTTGCACCGTAGTTGTTACGGATAATAAAAAAAGCAGAGCAATTGAGGGTGATGGATGATATCAGGGTGTCAGAAAAGATAAGATTTGAAAAAAGTGCACGAACGTTGTGAGTCTCTGTTATTTTTTTCAGGTGCTGTTCAAGTTTGAACTTCAGTTTAAGATCTGTCAGTATTCTGTAAAAACCAAGACCCTTGGTGAAATTCATGCTAATATAATGTATGTTTTCAGGGATTTCATACACAACATGATCTTTGATTGTTATGATAAATACCTTGAATCCGATTTTTTGGAATCCTGAAGACAGAGCGAGTACTGATTTTTCAGCCCCTCCATCCCCCAGAGAATCAATTGTAAAAATGATGGTTTCAGTCAAAGTTGTGTCCTATGCATTTAGATCAATTGTCAGAATAACCTTCTAAATGACTGAAGCGGCATCTATGGTAAATGCCGCTTCAATCTGGTGCATTTATGGCAAATGCTGTCGGTCCTTTTTCGAGCGGTTATGCCTGGTCCCGGGCAAACTCGGCAGCTTTTTTCAGACGGGAAAGCGTTTTTTCTTTTCCCAAAGCCAGCAGCATTTCAAAAATGCCCGGGCTGACGGTTGTGCCGGTGACCGCAACTCTCAGGGGTTGGGCAATTTTGCCGAAGCCCAGTCCGGTCTCTTCCATTACAGCTTTGAATACATTTTCAAGGGTTTCCTGTGTGTAATCTTCCAAAGCAGTTATGGCATCTGCACATTGGGTCAGCATGGGCGCTGCCGCCGGCTTGAGGAATTTTTTGGCAGCCTTTTCTTCGAATTCGATCTCTTCCGCATAGTAAAATACTGCGGCTTCAGCCATTTCCACCAATGTCTTGCTTCTGGGCTGGAGGGTTTCAACCACCCCTTGGGTAAACCCATTGTTTTCAGCCTCAATACCCAGGCCTGAAAGATGCGGCAGGAGTTCACCTGCCAGTTCGGCCGGGCTTTTTTTCTGGATATGCTTGGCGTTCAGGGCCATGAGCTTGTCCGTGTCAAACATGGAGGCAGAGCGGCCCAGGTGCTCCAGGTCGAATTTTTTAATGAGGTCATCCCGTTCAAAAAATTCCTGGTCACCGTGGGACCAGCCCAGGCGAACCAGGTAGTTGATCATGGCGTCGGGCAGAAATCCCATTTTTTGGTATTCACCCACTGACATGGCGCCGTGCCGTTTGCTGAGCCGGGATTTATCAGAGCCCAACACCATGGGCACGTGCCCGAAAACCGGAAGGTCAGCCCCCAGAGCCTGGTAAATAAGCATCTGTTTCGGGGTGTTGATAAGATGGTCATCCCCGCGGAGGACCGTGTTGATACCCATGGTGATATCATCAATAACCACGGCCAGGTTATACATGGCCACCCCGTTGCTCCGCTGGATAATGAAATCGTCGATCTCAGCATTTTGAAAGGCTGTGTTTCCCTTTACAACATCCTCAACAATGGTAACCCCTGAATCCGGGGTTTTAAGGCGGACAACGGTGTTGTTATCTTTGGTCAGGTTGCGTTCCCTGCACCGGCCGTTGTACATTGGTTTGAGCCCTTTTGCCTTTGCCTCTTCCCGCATGGTATCAACCTCCTCAGGGGTGCAGTCGCAGTAATAGGCATGGCCGGATTGGATGAGCCGGTCAATGTGTTCGTTGTAAATATCATGGCGCTGGGTTTGAAAATAAGGGCCTTCATCCCAGTCAATACCCAGCCATTTCATGGACTCAAGGATGGCATCCACGGATTCCCGGGTGGAACGGACTTCATCGGTATCTTCTATGCGTAAAACAAATTTTCCCCCGGTTTTCCTGGCATAAAGCCAGTTGAACAGGGCAGTCCTGGCTCCGCCGATATGCAGGTAGCCTGTGGGTGACGGGGGGAAACGCGTGATTATAGTATCCATATTATCTCCAAAATATCTTTTTCATATCATTATAATCGGTGTAAAATCGAGACCTTACCTAACATAAAAAGGGGAATTCGGCAATAGGCTGGACCGCAGAATCCCGGATGGGCCGCTAAAATATAACCTTCCCCTATGAATTTGAAAATACAGGAAAACCCTAATCTTTCTTGAAATTCCTGACAAAGACGAATACTCTGGAGACGTATCAGGTCCGGTAACGGGCCGGACTATTAACCAGGCCTGCATATCTTGATTTTCGGTTCCTGGTTTTTTAATCATTTCCTTTTTAAGTGTGGTATGCAAGCCAAGGCATGGCAAGGAGGTGTAATGATATCCTCAACACGCATTGAGGCGTTGCATGAAATGTTCAGCAATGTAACGAGTGGAGAGTGGGCGTTTTTTATCAGCGGGGCGGTGGCAGGAACCCTTGTCTGGGTTTTTCTCTACCGGGCATTTATTAAACGGTTTATCCGCAGTGCTTGCCTGATGTTGGAGCATGAGGTGTGGGGAATATTGGTTCAGGCTGTTCTGGGAGCCGCCATTGCAACTCCGAATGTTCTGTTGTTTAACCTGGGGGAGGTTCACCGTAATTTTTTACTGGCAGCCTTTGCCCTGACCGGTATGCTGTTTGGGCTTTGGGTTATTATTCCGGAAGAACCAAAGTGATCCGGCTGCTTTCAGTTTAGTTGCTTTTTAAAATCGAATTCAACCTGCAGAATTCCAAACGATCTCCTCCGGATATGTTTAATTCCCTCCCATGACCTTTACAAATGGCCAGGCCCGTCCCCCAGACATTTTTAATAAATACTGATCCTTCCTCTGTCTTTGTCTTGACACCTTTTAAAAATTGGGGTAAATATGTTTGTTTTATTATTTTGGTGAAAAATAATTGAAATGCAAATAAAATAGTATAGTTAGGAGAAAACCAATGGCAGTACCCAAGCAGAAAAACTCCAAGGCAAGAGGAAGAAAAAGACGGACCCATTACAAAACCAGCGCCCCCACAGTTTCTGTATGTCCTGAATGTCAGGAACCTAAACTTCCCCATACCGCCTGCCCTGAATGCGGTGTTTATAAAGGAAGAAACGTTAGCGCCTCGGCGGAAGACGACGAATAACATCCATAAGGAGTCCATATCATGACCATTGAAACCAAAGTAAAAAAAGTGATTGCTGAGAAGATTCCTGATATCGATATTGATGATGTGGTCCCGGAAGCCTCTTTAATCGAAGACCTTGGTGCAGACTCGCTGACCATTGTTGAGCTTGTCATGTCAATGGAAGAGATTTTCGAAATTGAAATTGATGATGATGCAGCCGAGGGTCTGGTGACTGTCCAGGATGCGATTGATTTTATCAAGACTAAATCATAATTCTTTGGGGAATTAAGACAAATGGATACGGGTAAAACCATCATTATCGGCAGTGACCACGCAGCATTCGGTTTAAAGGAAAAAATCAAAGACCTGCTGTTTAACCTTGGATACCGTGTGGAGGATGCCGGTACAGATTCCGATGCATCGGTAAACTATGCGGATTACGGCAAAAAAGTCGCCGGTGCAGTCTCTAAAGGTGAATTTCCCAAGGGAATTTTGCTCTGCGGTACCGGTCTTGGCATGTCCATGGTGGCAAACCGGTTCAGCGGGGTGAGAGCCGCCCTGTGTTCGGATGTGTTTTCCGTACAGATGAGCCGGCAGCACAATGACTCAAATGTCCTGGTCCTGGGCGGCCGGGTGGTTGGTGATATCCTTGCCTTTGAACTGGTTAAAGCCTGGCTGAAAACGGAATTTGAAGGCGGGCGTCATCTGGACCGGATTCAGTCCATAGACGCGTAACTGCTGCCTGTCGCCGGGATGCCTGCCTGCAAAAGATTAAAGATAGAGAATGTGAATAAGAAAACCTGTTGTAAGATGTTAAGTAAGGAGGGTGATGAGCTATATTAAAGCAAACGATCCTGAGATCGCCACAGTTTTGGAGAGCGAAGCAATCCGCCAGGAATACGGATTGAACCTTATTGCATCTGAAAATACGGTGAGCCGGGCAGTAATGGAAGCCCAGGGCTCCATCATGACCAACAAGTATGCGGAAGGGTATCCTGCCAAACGCTACTACGGGGGATGTGAGTTTGTGGACCAGGCTGAAGACCTGGCCATAGAGCGGGCAAAAAAACTGTTCGGGGTGGAGTACGCCAATGTCCAGCCCCACTCCGGTTCCCAGGCCAATATGGGGGTGTATTTTTCCCTTTTGGATCCCGGAGACCGTGTCCTGGCGATGGACCTGTCCAACGGCGGGCATCTGACCCATGGCGCAGGTGTCAGCTTTTCCGGGCGGCTGTACGATTTTACCCATTACGGGCTTGATCCCAAGACAGAGACCATTGACCTGAACCAGGTGGAAGACCTTGCCAGGTCCACCAAGCCCAAACTCATTGTAGCCGGTGCCAGTGCCTATCCCCGGATAATTGATTTTAAAGGCTTTGCTGAGATTGCCGCCAAAGTCGGTGCCTTGTTCATGGTGGATATGGCTCATATTGCAGGTCTGGTGGCTGCCGGTGTTCATCCTTCTCCTGTTGGTTTTGCCGATGTGATCACCTCCACCACCCATAAAACACTTAGGGGGCCCAGAGGAGGATTGATCCTGGCATCGGATAAATTTGCCAAAGCCATCGGCAGTCAGATTTTCCCGGGAATCCAGGGCGGACCGCTGATGCATGTGATTACAGCCAAGGCAATCTCCTTTAAAGAGGCCCTTTTACCTGAGTTTGCCGATTATCAGAAGCAGGTGGTTAAAAATGCCGGCGTTCTGGCTTCTGTGCTCATGGAGAGAGGATATAAGCTGGTGTCCAACGGTACGTACAATCACATGGTGCTGATGGATTTCAGCGGCAGGGAAATTACAGGTAAAGAGGCTGAGGAACGGTTGGGTCAGGCCAATATCACGGTAAATAAAAATACTGTTCCCAATGAGAAACGC
>JAKSAX010000371.1 GCA_022361395.1 Desulfobacterales bacterium
CAGGGCATCCCGGACCAGGGCACCTCTCAAGGTGTATATGTTATGAACTGTGCCCGTGATATTCTCTGCTGCCCAGAATGCCCTCATCTCCGGAAAATAAGTGTTCATCTCAGCCGGGGCTTCGGTTCCCGGAGTGTTTTGGAAGATCATTTTCACCCCATCAATGACCAGTTCCTCAAAATCCTTTTTGATTATTACATTGGGGGGAATCAGCCCGAGATTCCCGGCAGAGGTATTTTTCCCTATGGATTGGTCCACATGTCCAAATGGACTTCTGGGCAATAGAACTCCGTATTGAAAAAACAGCCTCCTGTTCATGGCGTTTCCGGCATATACATTCTCAGAAACAGCATGATCCATAAAGCCCACCGGCGCGATCACCTTGACCTTACCGTTTTGGACATCTTTTTCTTCCACAACCCCCCTGACTCCGCCGAAATGGTCAGCATGGGAATGGGAATAGACCACAGCCACCACCGGCCTTTTTCCCAACTGCTCATTGATAAACTTCAAAGCAGCGGCAGCCGTTTCCTTTGCAGTGAGAGGATCAAACACGATCCAGCCGGTATTACTTTTTATGAAACTGATATTGGCCAGATCGAATCCTCTGATCTGGTAAATTTTACCGGGCAGCACCTCATACAACCCATAGGCCATATTTAAGATCGCCTGGCGTTGGAGTGACGGATGAATACTATTAAATTCTTTATCCTGAAAAAGCCATTCATAACTTGCCATATCCCAGGCCACATGCCCTGCTTCCGCCATGATTTTCTTATAAGCAGGAGCAGCAATGAATCCTTTTTGGGACTCCTCAAAATCCCTTTTGTCTGAGAAAGGTAAAATTCCCCGCTGATGTTTTTGACTCTCAATGGTATAGACAGAGGGGAGTTTGCCCTTTGGGTGAAAATGTTTTCCTGCACCAGCACCGGGATCGGTCTTAACGCCACCGCCACCTGCCGCAAAGGTTGACATATGAATAAAACTTAAACAGATCACTAAAAAAATATTTTTTGCCATAGGACGATCTCCATGAAAAAAAGTGTTAAATTAAGTTACTGTGATAAAAAATATTGTTTTAAAGGTACGAGTGTCTGAAATTTCAGTTGTCGTGATTACCAAAAACATTACGAACAGGTCATAGAAAAAGCAAATCATCAAGAGGAAAATAGATTGTCGTATCGGATAATCCTAACCTTAAGCCATTGAAAGAGATGATAGGATTTTACGATTTATTTAGATCAACAATATGCTTTATATTTGTGAATGTAAAGTTTTTATCTGCTTTGAATCATTAATATTTGTCGTAAAATTCTGCGGTAATCATATTTCAGGTGACTGTTTATTGTTTTTTAGGAGGAATGGTTCTATTTTTTCAGGATTTATTCCACTTTACGGCCAGAAAGGCCCCTGTGTCCGGGGTGGTTTCCCTTCCGGCTTTCTCAATGCCGGGGATATCCGGCACAGGATCATTTTTTTGGAAATGAATGGCTGTTTTAGCGACTGCATTTTCAGGGACCAGGTTTCGCATCTCATCCGGGGATCTGAAGATGATATCTTTAAATAAGTCATGCCCGTTCTCTGCCTTTCGGGTCCGCTGCTCCGCCCACGGGCTGAGGCTGTTCAGGGTGGTCACCACTATTGTACCGCCTTTCCGGGTGACCCGGCTGAGTTCGGCAACGGCCTGTCCGGCATCAGCCACAAATTCCACGGCGGTCATGGAAAACACCCTGTCAAAATAATTGTCTGGAAAAGGCAGGGAAAGCATATCGGCGCAGGCACAGGTAAATCCTGTTTCAGGGCCGCGGTGGACCGCTTTTTTCAGCATGGGAGCGGACAGGTCTACACCGGTGACAACCGCACCTGAGTCAAGGACCCCTTGGGTAAAAATACCGGTGCCGCATCCCGCATCAAGTATCTTTTCTCCGGCAAGGGGGGCTAAAAGCTCTAACAGGAGCCGGGATTCGTATTGTTTGACCAGCCGGCCCGGCGGGGTGTCAAACCAGCTGTCGTACCTGTCTGTCCAGGTATCAAAGAGAGCGGTTGCCATTATTCCTCCGGCCCCCTGTCAGAGATTCTCTATGACGCCTGCGGCAATCAGCGGTATCAGGATCTCATGGTGTCCCACAATGGCATAGCCCCTGCCCTTTCCCAGGGTCGGACGGTTGACCACATTGGTCATGGGGCGGTAGTGGCGGATGAAATCCAGATTGACCGTTGTAAAATCATCCACCCTGTGGCCCAGGTTCCGTACCAGGGTCAGGGCCTTTAGAAAGACCTCGGGCAGGATCACGGCGGAACCGGCATTGATGAATACCCCGTTTTCAAGTCCTGCCACCTGTTTGGCAAAGTTCAGGAAGTCTTCATGGGAGGCTTTGCCGCAGGCGGCACCGTCAAAATCCGGGTGCATGTGGATAATATCCGTGCCCAGGGCCACGTGGACGGTGACCGGTACATTCAGTTCTGCGCCCCTGGCAGTGATACTCAGGTTCTTATAGGGCAGGTCCCTGTCCAGTATGAGTTGCCCGACAGCCTTTCCAAGGCCGATGTTTTGCTCACTTGCATTGTGGATGGCCTGGTTGAGAAAGTCCGAGGTCTCCCTGGCCATGCCGAAACTGCCGTCGGACAGGCTCTGTGCCACATCTTCACTTGTTCTTCCCGTATAGGCGGTTTCAAGGTCGTGGATTATGCCTGACCCGTTCATGGCCACCAGGGTGAATACCTCTTTTTCCATGAGATCAATGACCAGGGGATTCATCCCTGTTTTGATGACATGGCCGCCCATGGCAAAGCAGACCCGGGATTTGTTCCTGGCGGCTTCGGTTATGGCCTTTATTACGGCCCTGAGATCCCTGCCGGCCAGGATGGAGGGAAGGGTGGAAAGAAAATCCGTGAGGCTCCCCCCTTTTGTCCAGGGACGGGAAAAATCGTCTTTTGAGACCAGGCTTTTCCGGTCCTTTATGGAGTAGGTGGAAAGTTTGGTATAATCCAGTTCAGGCATTGTACAATATCCTTTCACTGAGGTCGCAGAGGATATGGGCCAGGAAAATATGAACCTCCTGGACCCGGGCCGTTACCGGGGTGTCCACGCAAAAGGCAATGTCACTTAAGTCTTTCAGCTTCCCGCCGGCACCTGAAAACCCCACAAGGGTCAGTCCCATGTCCTTTGCCGCTTCTGCAGCGCGGATGACGTTGGGAGAGTTGCCTGAGGTTGAGATGCCGATGGCCATATCCCCCTTTTTTCCAAGGGCCTGGACCTGTTTCAGGAAGATATCATCGTAGGAATAATCATTGCCGATGCTGGTGATGACGGAGGTATCGCAGGTCAGGGCAATGGCTGCCAGGGGCGGCCGTTCCATCTGGAAACGGTTGACGAATTCCGCGGCGATGTGCTGGCAGTCTGCAGCGGAACCGCCGTTGCCGAACAGGAGGATTTTACGGCCTGCCTGCAGGGTTCCGGCCATTTGCCGGGCACAATCCATGATAAGGGATTCATGGGCATTAATAAATTTTTCTTTGGCCTCTATACTCTCTTCAAGGGTCTGGCGGATGATTGCCTTCATTGGATTTCCTTGGTTGTTTTTGTATATCCGGTCCGCGTTTCCTTATGTTAAGCGGATTTTATGGTTTTATCCCGGTTTTCGGCCTTGGCCGTTTCACTCAACTCCAGGATCTCTTCCAGGCTTTCACTGAACAGGGGGTTCTCAGGGTCAAGATCCCGGGCTTTTTTAGCAAAGGAAAGAGCGATGCTCAGGTTTTTCTGCCGAAGGGCCATGGTCCGGGCATAGCCGGAAAGGGCCATGGCATCGTTAGGGCTCCGTTTGACAGCCATGTTGAACTGGGTGCCGGCCTCCACAAGCTCATTCCTGTCCAGAAGGATCTGGCCTTTGAGCCTGAATGCTGTTCCGGATTCCGGGTTGAGGCGGACCGCCGCGTCAAGATAGGGCAGGGCCTGGTCAAATAGTTCCTGTTTAAACAACAGGTGGCCGAGAAGAAGTTCGATTTCAAATATTTCGGGATTGATGGCATGGGCTTTTTTCAGATAGAGGATGGCCTTGTCCTCCTTGCCCTTGATCCTGTGGATCAGCCCGATGTTGTAGATAACCATAACCTCTTCCGGGCTGATGGCCGAGGCCTGTTCAAAACAGTCAAGGGCCTTGTCCAGCTGATCCATGATACCATGGCTCACCCCCAGGCTGTTGATGAGGTTGATGTTTTTCGGATCAATGGCCAGGCCCTTTTCATATTCGGCTATGGCCTCCCCGTGCCGGCCCAGCTGAAACAGCCTGTCCCCGCTGATATTCAGTGACACGGCGTCAAAGGTGACGGAATGGCTGGGACCGAAAAAGGCGGCGTGATCAAAGGCTTTGAGGGCGTTGCCGAGGATCTGGTCCTGTTCAAAATCATAAAAGGGGCAGGCGGCTGTCCCCATGAGCAGGTCTGCCTTGAGACGGCCGGATATTTTGTCCTTAAGCAGGGTCAGCAGCCGGGTGCCGTCTTTTTCATTCTTATAATCCCAGAACACAAGGACAAAAGCCGTATCGTCCAGGCTCTCCCATATGCCCCGGTCGCTGTCCAGGACAGAGTGAAAGCAGGCCTCAAAAATATCCCTGGCCGCCTCCCTGGTCTCTTCGGAGGCCTCCTGGTCAATCTGAACCACTGCACAGATAAACTTGCCTCCGGGAACCTTTGTGCCGGCAAGCCGTTTTTTAAAGGCGGTGAACCGGACGCTGGGATCGTGAAGCAGGTCTGAAAAATAGGTGTCAGGGGGGGATATCTGCCGGTCTTCAGTTTCACCGGATTTATCCCCGTTGGTACCGTTTTTTAAAAAATGAATTTCCTTGGCAGTGAATTTTTGAGTCATTTTTTATTCAATATAGTGGTTAGGGTGTTTATAAGAATCTCTTCCTGTCCTGCCTGGATGGTTCTCGGGTCTATAATATACCTGTTATCCTCAATGCGTCCGATGACCGGCGGGGTTGCTGCGCGGAGTTCCTTTTCAAGGGCAGATACCGATATCTGCCTGGGTTGGATCGTCACAGCGCATGTGGGCAGTTTCAGGTCCGGGTAGGATCCGCCGCCGGGCCTGGACTCCATGTCTGACATTTCCAGGTCTGCATTCGGCCCGATGGCTTTTTCTAAATCCTTGTACAGGGCCCCGGCCTTCCGGGCAAGCACCTCATAGGACATGGTCAGCATTCTCAGGGTGGGAATCTTTTGAACGGCCTCTCTTTTATCCCTGTACAGCTTGAGGGTGGATTCCAGGGCTGCCAGGGTCAGCTTGTCAATGCGCAGGGCACGGGTGAGGGGATTGGCCTTGATAAGGTTGATGGTCTCTTTCCTGCCCACGATGATCCCGGCCTGGGGACCGCCGAGCAGCTTGTCGCCGCTGAAGGTCACCACATCTGCCCCGGCTGCCACCCGGTCCGACACCAGGGGTTCGGCCGGCATGCCGTAAGGTCCGAAATCGATGAGCGTGCCGCTGCCGAGATCTTCCATCACAGGAATGGATTTTTCCCTTCCCAGGGTGACCATATCCTTGAGGCTTACACTGGCCGTAAACCCCTGGATTTTGTAATTGCTGGTATGCACCTTGAGAAACAGGCCGGTATTCTCATTCACAGCCCCTTCGTAATCCCGCAGATGGGTCCGGTTGGTGGTACCCACCTCCTTAAGGCAGCATCCGCTTTTGGTCATCACATCCGGCACCCGGAAGGAACCGCCGATTTCCACCAGTTCCCCCCGTGAGACCACCACTTCCGTGCCCTGGGCAATGGTGTTGAGGGCCAGCAGAACCGCCCCGGCATTGTTGTTCACGGCAAGGGCGGCTTCAGCCCCTGTCAATTCACAGATCAGGTCTTCAATGGCGGCGTATCGGATACCCCGTTTGCCTGTTTTTACATTTAGTTCAAGGTTGGAGTATGAGGCGGAGACCGTCCCTATGTTGTCTAGGGCATCCCGGCAGAGCAGGGCACGGCCCAGGTTGGTGTGGAGCACCACACCTGTGGCGTTGATCAGGGGAATCAGCCGGTTTTTCATGATGTCCCCGGCCAGGCCGGCGGCCCGGTCAAGAAGGGCTGCATCTCCTGTATCAGGGGTGCCGTCCGCCAGAATATCTTCGCGGACACTGTCAATTGTGGTTCTCAGGGCGTCAAGAATGACTGTTCTGGGAATATCCCGGAACAGGCCGCTCTCTCCGGCCGCCATAAGAAGATGATCAACACCGGGCAGGGATTTAAGACGTGCCTGTTTTGTCTGTTTAGTCGTCATTGGGGGATCCGTCGGTGCCACCGCTGGTGGGCATTTCGGTTTGAGTTAAGGCGCCAAGGGGAAGGGCATCAATGAGATCGTGAAGATCCCCGGCATCAAGATCCAGCCGTTTGAGCACGGCAGCCATGCTCCGGGTCCCCATCCTTTCAAGGTCAACGCCGGTTAAAAATTTCTCCATCAGGAGATCTGCCAGGTAGACAATGTCCACCAGATCCTGCCAGTCGTCAGCGGCTTCAGGGTTATGATGATGCCGGACCACCTGGATCAGGGCATCTGAAAACTGCCAGCTCTCTGCCAGAATGGATCCGGCGCGGCAATGGGTGATTCCCAGTATCTTCTGCTCTGAACGGATAAAACTCTCCCTGTTTTCCCCTATATTCCTGAACAGCAGGGGAGCGCTGTCAGCGATGTACTGATCCAGGACCACCTTGCCGATATCATGGAGAAGTCCGGCAGTATAGGCCTGCTTGGCATCTGCTTTTCCCGTTTTCTCAGCCAGGTGTTCCGCTGCATGGGCCACACCCACGGCATGATAAAACAGGCCGCCCTTGCACAGGGAATATCCGGATGTCCCTGTCTGGTCGTAATAGGTGTTTACAGCAGCCGTGATAACGGTTTTGACCAGCATGTCCTTTCCCAGGAGCAATACGGCATCCTTGAGGGTATCAATGCGGATGGTGCCGGAAAACAATGCCGAGTTGCACAGCTTGAGCGTCTGGCCGCTCAGGACCTGATCCCGGGCAAGTTCATCGGTGATATCCGTGATACCGTGCCGGTTTTCATTGAACATCCGCAACACTTTCAGGGCGGTCTGGGGGATGGGTTTGAGGGTGGATATGGTCTGGGTGATCTGTTCGCCTGTGGGCGGGTCAAATCTGGCCGTGGGAGTGGTTTGCTGTTCCCAGGCCGGTTTTATCCGGGTTTCCCCGGTGTCAAGGTTCAGTTCAAGTGTGCAGGTGAAAAATCCCCCTGTTTCGGATTTGATCACCTCTATGCCTGCCTCTTTAAAGAAGGCCTGGGCAATATCAGCCGTCCTGCCGCCGATATCCAGCCCGATGTCCTGGTGGGATACCGGTCCCACAAGTGCTCCCCCGGCAATGGTTGCCTCCAGGTTTTCAGGAGCGCACCCGAGATCCGTCAACTGGTCAATCAGTATGGGAATACCTGTTGACGCATATTTTTCAGGCATATCCGTATCAGTTGAGCCGGGAGGTTCCGGTAATAATATATGTATCATTCCGCCGGCTTTGCGTTTGGCATCGTAGAGCGCCACGCCCAGACAGGTGCCCAGGTAGGCCTGCAGCACCAGGGGGGACTGGGCCGCAGCCCTTAAATGGCCGGCGGGAATATGTTCTTTTGGTATATGGTCCATCTATATTTACTGCTTTATTTCCATGCTGTCACGTTTCTCAAGTAAAATAGTACTAAATATCATTAATTCTTAAGAGGTTTCAAGCCTTATCTTTTCAGGGTTTTTCCAAAAAAACAGGGGGCGGGGGATCAAGATTGAGCACCCGGATGCCGATGTCTATTTTATGAAAATCCCGGACTTATCTTCCGGGTATTGACTATAATTCGTTATGATATCGGAGAGCGATCCATGAAAATTTCAGAGAGTGTTGTCCAGTTATCAGCACATCATGCCTCGGAAGAAGCAGACCTGTTTCAACAGGAAGAGACCCGGGAGACTATTGCCGCCAGGAGAAGTCCGGATAATAACCGCAGGACCGGATGGGAGAATGGAAACAGCGTGCCCACCCTGTTGATGGACCGGGTGAGCATTTCCCAGCGTGCTGTCCGGGAGGTTCAGTCCGAATATACGGCCAGCCTGGAGTCCGGTTCCACGGTTACCTCTGCCGAGGGCACAACGGAATTTGCCCGGCAGGAACTTGTGGAGCGTCTTGTGGGGGCGGTGATGGACCGGGAGGTGGTGGCAAGGCCCCTTAGGGACGGGGATGATATAAGGTCCGGCAATGATATCGCAGCCGGCTTTGACCCGGTAAGGGCAATTCAGACCCAGTCAACTGAAAGCCTGGTAACCCTGAATAAGACCCATGTCCATTTTGAACAGGAACAGATGGGATTCTCATCCCAGGGCCAGGTGCGCACCGAAGACGGCAGGATGATTGACTTTTCCCTGGATATGGCCATGGATCGGGCCTATTTATCCAGAACCCAGGAGGAGACCCTGATTCATACCTGGCAGCAGGAGGTGAATCTTATTGATCCGCTGGTCATCAGCCTGGACGGCGGCATTCCCCAGCTGACCGATACCCGGTTCGAATTTGACCTGGACAATGACGGCACCACGGAAGAGATCTCCTTTGTGGCCAAGGGCAGCGGATTTTTAAGCTTTGACAGGAACAATGACGGGGTTATAAACAACGGGTCTGAACTCTTTGGCCCCGGCACCGGAAACGGATTTGAGGAACTGGCCGGTTTTGATGAGGACGGTAACGGCTGGATCGATGAAAATGACGCAATCTTCTCCCAACTCACGGTGTGGACCCGGGATGACCAGGGAAACGATCAGCTGGTCTCCCTGAAAGATGCCGGTGTCGGCGCCATCTATCTGGACAATGCCCAGGCTGAATTTAATTATACCACCATGGACAACGAACTTCAGGGGCAGCTGAGGCGGTCCGGTGTGTTCCTGTTTGAAAACGGGAATGTGGGCGGCATCCAGCAGATTGACCTGGCGGCAAGGGTACCGGAAGAAGAAGTTGAGATATCCGCTTCCGAATCCTTTGATCCCCAGTCTCTGTTTTCACCGGTTGTGAATTTGGATGCACAGCCGGAAGCGGAGATTGCGGAAAACCCCCTGAAACTGCTCATGGACCAGATCAGGGCACTTCGGGAGGAAATCCAGCAGATTCTCGGGGAGAGAACGGGCAGGGGAAAAAGAACCGGTACGCGTAAATCCGATGCCCTGTCTTTTTCAGATTACCAGTTGTATAAGCTGACCCACCCGGATCCCGGTATTCTTAAGCGGCAGTCATGGCAGATCTGATTTAGACGGAACAGAACCGGGGGCTGAGTCAGGGTCAACGCATATAACTTTCAGACCCAATGATTCCAATAAGTTACTTTTGTACAGGCAATCGCAGGCAAAATTCGGATAAGGCATAAGTGCCCAAAATTTTTAAAAATTAAAAACCGTGCCAAATTTATATGCGATTGCCTTGGGGGCTGGGTGGTTTTGGAGCCGATCCTTAAGGCTCCCGGTACAGGGCCAGTACGCCGGACCGGGCCAGTTTTTTAATACCGAACGGGGTCAGTTTTTCCAGCAGCACATCAATGGTGTCCTCATCACCGGTCACTTCAAAGATAAAGTGCTGGCCGCCTTCGTCCATCATTTTTCCGCTGAAATCCCGTATCAGCTCTTTGATTTCATCCTGGTGTTCAGGCTTTGCCTTGACGCAGATCAGGGCCATTTCCCGCTTCACCGCCTTTTCACCGGTCATGTCCCGGAGCTTGATGACGTTGACCAGGCGTTTGATCTGTTTCATGCACTGCTCAAGCATCAGGGGGCTTGTCAGGGTGGTAATGGTGATTCTTGACATCTTGGGATTGGCTGTGGGCGCACCGCAGATGGTCTCGATATTATAGCCTCTGCCGGCAAATAAGCCGGTTATCCTGGCGGTAACACCGGGTTCGTTCTCAACAAGCATGGTCAGGGTGTATCGGTTGGGTTTCATATCCCTCCTTTCAGAAGGATCACCATAGCATCAGGCCGTCTCAATGTCCAGTTCGGTAACGGTCTTATTCCTGCCGGTCTTCTTGGCAAAGTAAAGGGCATTGTCAGCGCGTTCGATTAATTTTTCCTGGCTTTCCCCGGGCTGATACTGGGCCGTCCCGAGGGAGATGGTAATGGCGCCTATGGGCCGGCCGGTGTTTTTGTTGATCCACCGCATGCTTTTCAGGCTGAGGCGGATCTGTTCCGCCAGGACAAAGGCCCCTTTCAGGGGGGTGTCGGGCAGGACCAGGATAAATTCCTCTCCGCCGAATCTTGCGGCTATATCCTTGCCCTTGGTGTGTTCCCTGAGAAGTTTGGCCAGCATTTTCAGGACATTGTCGCCGATGAGATGACCATGGGTATCGTTAACCAGTTTAAAGTGGTCGATATCCGCAATGATGACGGACAGGGGGGACTGCGCTTCCCGGGCCAGTTCAAGGGCGCCTGTAACCGACTCTTCAAACCCCCGCCTGTTGAGCAGGCCGGTGAGTATATCTGTTTTGGCGGCCTGTTTAACCCCTTCAAGCTCCTTTTTAAGGGCATCAATCTCAGATATGGTGTCATCCATCTCCTGTTTCAGGGAGTGGCTCTGGCTGACGATGGACCGGGTCTCTGACATGATGCCTTTGGAAATACTCCGGACCTCATCCACGGATGCGGTCTGTCCGAGCCTGTCGGTATAGGTCTCGACTTTCTGTCCCCTGTTGCTGATCCTGATTCCCGAGGTGTCCAGATGCCTGGTGATTTCAGTGAGAATGGACTGGAACTCCCGTGTTTTCTCTTCTGCCAGGGAGGTCTGTTCATCCGCGATATACAGTCTGAACAGCTGGAGGATAATCTCAAAGGAAATGATGGTATTGTTTTCTTCCAGGGTTTTTATCTCCTGGTTCAGGCCGGGATTCCGTCCGGAGGCGTATTCGTACCAGGTCGCATAACAGATGGGGTTATAGGGCAGCTGATGCCGGGCGATCTGTTTCAGGGCCAGGCGCAGATAATTGCCTGACGCGTCAATGCTTTCCGGATATAAGTTATCTAACATGGGGTTGCCTGGGCTTCTCTATGGGTCAATCTGGTCCCGGATCAGAGAGTCGATCTCTGCCAGGCTGAACGGTTTTTTTATAAATGCGGCACAGGTGTCCTGTATCCTGTATACAGAATCATGAACGATTTCGTCTTCTGCGTAACCGGACATGAAGATGACCTTGATATCTTTTCTGATGGCCAGGATATCCTCTATCATTTCCGGGCCGTCGGCCCCGGGCATGACAATATCGGTAATCACAAGGTCGATGCGGCCCGGGTCCTTTGAAACCATGGCAACGGCATCTCCTGCTGTGGCGGCCTCAACTGGTTCGTAGCCCAGTTCCTCCATCATGTCGGCCACAAGTTCCCTGGCCCCGTCATTATCATCCACAACCATAATGGTCTTGCCGTACCCACGGCCCGGCCCGGCTCCCTGTCCGGCCAAGGCCTGTTTCAACTGCCGGTTTTCCCTGCGGAGGGCCTCCAGTTCCCGAATCAACTCCTGTTTAGATTTATCGTGGTCATTCATAGGGCATCGTTACCAGGCCCCTGAGGGGCGGATTACAGGCTAGGGCTATCCTTGGCCATGTCTGGCAATGGCTTGTGAATAACCGCGGTTGTCATTAAAGTGAATGGTAAAGTGTTACCAGATTCCCCTTAAAGTTTCAAACGGAAATGTCAGGGCTGATTCAGCAGGTCAATGATCCTGCGCGAGGTATACTCCCCCACATCGGCCAGTCCGTCCACCGGCATAAACTGCCTGGCGTTGGTGGA
>JAKSAX010000426.1 GCA_022361395.1 Desulfobacterales bacterium
ATGGCTGGAAGGAACACCGGAACAAATCAAAGCGACTTTAAGCAGAACATGTCAGCCTCCTGAAAGGTGATTTTAATGGCCTTTTTCAAGAAAAAAACAGCTTGGGCCTTCCCATTGTGCGGCCGTTAGGCCGTGTTTGTGTCCCAACCGGGCACAGTATGGCCACAAATGGGGCAGGGCAATCAATAAGAACATGAGGAATGAATCTAATGCCGGACATCAACTTTGAGAAATTAAAGGACGCGGTCATTGAAATATTGACCCATCATCAGATGGCAGTGGGGAAATACGGGTCCAAAAAGGTTTTTACAATCTTAAAGAAAGGCAAATCAACCGGATACAATGAAATGAATCCTGCTATTGCCCTTGAACGGATTCAGTTCCTTGAAAAGCCTGGTGCAGACCGTCCCAGCCAGAACGCTAAACTGGATATTGTTGACTTCATGCTGGGCATGATGATCACAGGCGACCGCACCCCATTGGTGATTATGTCCCTGTTCTTTGCCATGGCCAGCTACGAGATCCCGGAGTCTGATGTGTCCAAAGAAAAAATCATCAACCTGGTCCAGGACATCAGCCGGGAACATTTTGAAAGCGTGAACGAGGCCCTGGAGGCAGTAAAGGACAGGAAGTTTGAATATGACGAAGCCGTGTCCGTCCGAAAGGAGGCCGGGGATCTCCTTTCTGCCGCTGCCAAGCTCTTCCACATTGCCGACGACCGGGTCAACAGGGGCTGACAAACCATGGCCCTGCAGAAACTGACACCGGTCCATAAGGCGATCTATAATGCGATCCATGCCATTGATGAAAGCATCTCCCGCCTCAAAAAACAGCGGGCAGCCCTTGTGGCTTGCTTGCCCGCGGACAAGAAATCCCGAAGACGAAAGACAAAAGGCAAGTCATTCATAGTCAATCCACTAACCGGAGAAAAGGGGTATTTCTAATGAAAAGCAACAACCAGAATTCAGCCTGGGAACTGATCCAGATCCTGGCCGTGTTCCTGGCCGCCTGGCTGATCACTGCCTGGGGCCATGGTATTGGACTTTAGGGCAAACGCCTAAGAAATCATCACCACCAAAAGAAAGGATTTACGATGAATATTTTAGACATGACAATAGTAAAACAGACTAACGGCAAGTTTGCTCTTTGGAATGAAAAAGACCAAACATTTGCTTATCAGAATTATGAATCGGCAGAGGCCCTAAAAAACCGTATACTCGAAAAAGCCGCCGTTATCTTAACTGACAATATATTGAGCTATGCCCTTGATGACACCCACTTCAAAATGTACGTTGAGAGTTATAAAATTCAGAACGGTCTTTCTGATTCACGTCAGGTTGAAGCTGCTGCTACTCTGAAGGAAATGGGCGTATCGGTTGAGGATTTCTAACGTGATCTTTTCTGATTGCCCTATAATAGACCTGGGTCAGATCAATGTCTGTTTTATTCTTATATTTCTTAAACATAACCTCTTCACATTGGCTTCTGAGATTTTCGAGATCATTGGAAACTATTTTAGCCAGGCCAGCTACCTCTGTTTTCTGAGGGAAGTGGTTTGCCAGCTCTGTACCGATAAAAAGCATTCGATCTCTAATCGTTTGAAGTTCAAGACCAAGTTGCTCATGTTGTTCAAGGGTGAAGCCTGGTTTTCTTGCTGCCATTCTTATTCTCCTATGATTTATGAATATTTCATTAGCATTCCAAATCAAGCAAAATCACATCTGCTTGTCAAGAAAGGAGTAGGCCTATGTCAGCCGAAAACATGAAGACAAATCAAATGATCTCAATGTCCGGAACCTACCCAACCACTAAACCACAGGAGGTGATCATGCCTAACAAACCCACTGACCAACCAGTCTCAATGGAGATTGCCGCGCTTTCAAAACTGATTGACAGCTTGAACATGATTGAAGCCGGCTTTCACGGCGCCATTCACACACTGGCCAAGTCCGGCAGTATGCATACGGATCTGTATAAGGTCCTGTGTAAGGAGCGCTCTGAAATAGAAAGCCTTAAGAACAAGTTAAAGCCGGCTGTGTACCTTTAATATCCAACAAAGGAGTTTTTTATGAGCTATGAAACAGACGGGTATTGCCCTGACTGCGGAAACCGCCTTGATGATTGCAACTGCCCTGACTGCAGCCAGCTGGAAGAAACCCTCAGTGATCCTGAGATCACGCCGGAGCTTTGTTTTGATTAGGCTGGCCAGGGCCTGCCATGTTGCGGCCGGACCATTTGCTTTGGCCTGCAGCCCTTCAGGGGGGCAGGGTGCCCCCATGGTTCTCCCCGCGCCCCTCTCCGGAAAAGCTACAGCACAAAGTCTGATGCTCCGGTCCATGCAGCCTGCATACCTTTGGGTCCTTCTGAAGCTTGCTCTTACACGGTGACGGAAGAGCGCGAGCTTTGGTTGTATTTATTTTTGAAAATGGGAGGGAAGCGGGAAACGGTATCGCGGTTTGGTCTGTTTTTCGCGGAGTTACGAAAGGGGTGGGGCGGTGAGTATCAAGGACGAGGTTATAGAACGGGCAGAGGCTGAGCAAGATCCGGCCGGGGAGAGTGGGAATGATGACGGCCTGGATTCGAAATTCATTCTTCAGTGCCTGAACCGGAATGAGCTGGGTGATGGAGAGGTTTATAAGAAGCTTTACCGGGATGTTTTCGTTTTCAATAAATCCATGGATTGCTGGTGGCATTGGAAAGGGCACAGTTGGTCGATTGATAAATTATCATCCGGAGCTCAGTCTGCTGTGGAAGGTGTGGCCCGGGTATATGAGGAAGAGGCCAAACGGATTTCGGTCAAGCTCAAGGAGCTGGAGCCGGATGAGGATTCCGGCATGGTTGAGGCCAGGCTGAAAGCTCAGAGGAAAATGCTGAATGGCCGGGTTAATGCGTTGCGGGCTGTCCGGCGGCGGAAGAATTGTTTGAAGTTTGCTCATACTTCTGAAGACGCATTGGCCATTGAAGGTGATGAGGTTGACCAGAAGCCCTGGCTGCTGCCGTGTGCCAATGGTGTGATTAATCTGAAAACAGGGGAACTTGAGCCTGGCCGGCCCCGTGACTATCTGCTTAAGGCCAGTGATGTGGCATGGCCGGAAGAGGGGATTGAATCAAAATGTCCTAACTGGGAACAGTTCTTGTCTGAGATTTTTAATGAGAATGATGAGCTGGTCATGTTTTTACAGCGGCTGGTCGGGTTGGGCCTGATCGGCAAGGTGGTGGTGGGGATTTTTGTTGTTTTGTCCGGCCGGGGCCGGAACGGTAAAGGCACAATCGTTGAAACGGTGACGGACATTATGGACAGTGATCCCTCTTCCGGCCTGGCAGGGGCGGTGCGGTCTGAGATGCTTTTGGATCAGGGGCGGATCAACAGCTCATCCGGGCCGACTGCGGATATCATGGCTTTGCGCGGCCGGCGGTTCATCTTTGCTTCGGAGACGGATCAGAACTGTAAGATCTCTCCGGCCCGGGTGAAGTGGATCACGGGGGATGACACGCTTTCCGGCCGAAGCCCCAATGATAAATATGAGGTGAACTTCAAGCCCACCCACACGCTGTTCCTGCAGACCAACAACGATCCCCATGCACCGGCTGATGATTATGCGTTCTGGGAACGGATGGTGAAGATTCCTTTTGAGCTGTCGTATGTGAACCGGGAACCGGAGAAGGATTTTGAGCGACGGGCGGATCTGGAGCTCAAGGACAAGTTGAAGGCCGAGCACCCTCAGATCCTGGCCTGGATGGTGCGGGGCTGCCTTGAGTTTCAGAAGGTCGGGCTGAAACGGCCGGCCGCGGTTAAGCTGGCCGTGGAAGAGTACAAGCAGGAAGAGGATATCATTGGTGATTTTATCGGGGAGTGCTGCATTGTCGGGCCTGATTACCATGTGGGCGCCACCCAGGTTTATGAGCGGTTTGTGGCCTGGTGGCATTTGAACGTGTCCAATAAGGAACCCAAGATGCGGCGCTTTGGAACCTTGTTTTCCAAACGGTTCAAAAAGAAGAAAAGCGGGACTGTCAGTTACCAGGGTGTGGGTTTACTGGAAGACCCGGATCAGAAGGTCCGGGAAAAGGACACTTTGTTGTAAAAGGTCCGGTTTTTAACTGGCTGAAATTGCATGAAAAATTAACAGCGGACAGGAAGGCCCGGACAAATGGACCATTATCGCAGAGACTCTAAAATGTTTTTATTTATTTTTATTTTTTCTTTTTCCTTGGGAAAAAGGTCCAAAGGTCCAGGGGGTAAGAAAAAGACTGTAAAAACAAATTGTTATATTCCGGACCTTTGCTTTTTGAATGTCCGGATAGGTCCGGGAAGGTCCGGACGGGCTAACAGGGGAGGGTGCCATGAATTTACTTGATGCCGTTGCAGATGCCGGTGTGGTTGTCAGACGGGTGGGGAACACCAAAGGCGGGGAGTATGCCGGGCCGTGCCCCAGGTGCGGAGGGACGGACCGTTTTCGTGTTTGGCCTGGCGACAAAGGGGGGCGCGGATCTTATTGGTGCAGGGATACTGGTAATGGTTGCGGGGCCTGGGGGGATCTGGTTCAGTTCCTGGTGGGTTTCAGGGGATATGAATATAAAGACGCTTTCCAGGCAGCAGGGCGGGAACGGCCGGTGGATTATCGGCCGGCCGGACAGCAGCCTTCGGGAACCATTGACAGGCCGGCGTTCAAACCCAGGGTGCATGAGGCGCCTGTTGAAACCTGGCGCAAGCGGGCAAAGGCATTTGCAGATAAATCCCACCAGGAGCTTTTGGAAAACAAGACGGTTCTCCATTATCTGGCCGGGCGGGGCATTGATTTGCAGGCGGTCCAGGGGTTCAGGCTGGGATGGTTTGGCGGGGAAAACGGGAAAAACTGTCTGTTCAGGTCCAGGGAATCCTGGGGCCTGTCCACAATTTTTAAAGATAACGGCAGGAAAAGGGTGCTGTGGATTCCCCGGGGGATAGTTATTCCCTGTTTCAAGGGCGGTGAGATTTACCGGCTGAGAATCCGGCGGCCGAAAACCGATCTTAAAACCAAAAAAGACAGCAAGTACATTGTGATCCCCGGATCCGGCGCTGAGGTGATGGGGCATAATCCGGATCATCAGGCGTTTGTTGTGGTTGAAGCGGAGCTGGATGCCATGATGATCGCACGGCGGGCCGGCAGCCTTGTAGGAACTGTGGGGTTGGGATCTGCCTCCAATAAACCCGGGGCTGTGGCCTTTCCTGTTTTACAGCGTGCGCTGCGGATCCTGGTGGCCCTTGATTATGACAAGGCAGGCAAAGCCGCTTCAAAATGGTGGCTGAATACTTTTGAAAGTGCCAGGCGGTGGCCGGTCCGTATGGGAAAAGATCCCGGAGATGCATTTGAAAGGGGTGAGGATATCAAAGAATGGATACGGGCGGGACTGCCTCCGGCGCTGACGCTGGACGTGAATTACGGGTATCGCATCCCGGAAGGCATGGCGCCCATGGATGAGCTGAAGATGCTGCCGCAGAAATATCCGGTAAAGATTCAGGCGGAACCGGAGCGGGCAAAGATCCTCTTTGACCCGGGATTTAAGAACAGGGGGATCAGGCAGAGAATCCATGATCTGTTTGAAGGTGATGATGAGGTGCACTGGTATCTGCGGATGTATCATCCTGATTCGGTCATTGACGGCAGTAACTGCCATGTGGTCGGGGCGGTGGCGTAATGGTTCAGTCTGCCGGAACGCCTGAGGTCTTTCCGAGCCTTTTGGCTGCCAGGGATTTTCTTGAGGACAAGGGGTATAGAATACCGAAGAGCAAGATTTACCGTGACAAGGATGCGGGCAAGATTACCCTGGGTGAGGACGGCAAGACCGTCACTGCCATGGCTGCCTGGGAATATGCTGAAAAGCACCTGGAAAAGATCAATGTCAATTCAAAGGATCTGAAAGACCTGCAGGCCAGAAAGATCAACAATACCATCCGGAACCAGGATCTTGATTTTGAAAAAAAGCAGTTTGAGTTTGATAAGGACAAGGGCAACTACATTCTCCGCAAGGATTTTGAAGCGGAGCTGGCTGCCCGGGCCGTGATCCTGGAGTCCGGATTCCGGCATATGTTCAATACAAAGGCCCGTGAGTGGATTGCCCTGGTGGGCGGCAAGGCAGATAAATCTGCTGATCTGCTCCAGGCCCTGAATACCGGCCTGGATGAGCAATTGAACAATTATGCCTCTGTTCAGACTTTCCAGGTGATGTTTGAGGCTGAGTGATCAGCTTATTATGTAATTTTTTTATAGGAGGAATTTATGAAAAACAAGCTTATCGATCTTAACAACCATCTTTTTGAGCAGATTGAACGGCTTAATGATGATGACCTGACAGGTGATGATTTATCACAGGAAATTAAACGGTCTCAGGCAATGAGCAATTGTGCTGCCCAGATCGTCAACAATGCCGCCCTGGCCCTTAAGGCACACACTGCTATAAACAATGGCATGGTGGATATAGCGCCTGAAATGCTCGGGGTAACAAAGGCCCCGGTCCTTGAGGAGCGCCCACATGACTAAAAGGTATACCTCTGAGCAGCTTGATTTCCTGCGCTGCGGCTATCAGTTGATGACCATTGAAACTCTGACCCTGTTTTTCAATCTCGCGTTCCAGGTGGTAAAGACACCGGGACAGGTCAAAGCCTGCCTGAATAATCACAGGATCACCTGCGGGCGCAAGGGCAGGGATCGATTGAAAAAAAGAACAAGGCAAATTTCAGAAGTTCAAGAGCAGTTCATCAGGGATAACTACAAAGGCATAAGCGCAGCGGAAATGACTGCCTTGTTCAATACCCGTTTCGGCACCGATAAAACCCTTCAGCAGATTAAATCCTTTGTCCACAACCATGGAATCAACTCCGGGCGTACAGGTCACTTTTTGAAAGGTAACGCACCGTGGAATAAGGGCACAAAAGGAGTTATGAAGCCCAATTCGGGGAATTTTAAGAAAGGCAGCATACCTGCAAACGCAAAACCACTGGGCTTTGAGCGGATTTCAAAAGACGGCTTTGTTGAGATTAAAGTGACTGAAAGAAACCCGCACACAGGCGCCCCAACCAGATTCAAGCATAAGCACCGGCATGTATGGGAACAGACTTTCGGATCAATCCCCGAAGGTATGGTTGTCGCCTTTAAGGATGCGGATAAAACCAACTGCGATCCGGACAACCTGATGCTGATATCCCGGGCGGAGCTCCTCACTTTAAACCGGCATGGATACCGGGAAATGCCGGAAGAATTAAAACCCAGTGTCCTTGCCCTGGCCAAGCTGAAGGTAAAAACCCATGCCCGCGCCAGGGAAACAACTTAACAGGGCGTTAAGTAGATAGGAGAAAGACAATGAATGGATACGAAAAAGAGTTGACCGAAAAAGTTATTACTGCCCAGAAAGACGCAATTGAAGCGTTAAAGGAAACTATAAAAACGCAGGATAGTTTTATTGATACCTTGCAAAAAACAATCAAAGAAATTGAACCGTCGGTACACATATTCAAACATCATACAGATGAAAAATTAAAAGCTATTTGTAATTTTCGACATGAGGACCAGACCCAGGTAATAGAATTTTTGATCGGCAAATACTACGAAGAAAATCAGCCGAATATTTAACAGGGCATTAAGATAACGGAAGAAAGGGGAAATCATGTCAGACAAAACCGAAAAAGAGAAGATGGCCGGTAGGGTGTGGTGTTTGCTGTGGGCATCTAAGCTTATCAAAAAGAACTTCCCCTCCGGCCCAAGCCCCCTGTCTTCTTATACTAGATGCCGGGGGATATTCAATAGGTTGGTCAAAGTAAGGCCCTCCTAATTAGAACATCAAGCTAAATTGCTTGAGCTGCGCGTTTTATATCAGAGCAAAAATGAGATGGCAAGGCAGTTATTTAAATGAACGAAAATCATCTTAATACCGGATTATGTGTCATCCCGGGAAAGGAACATCATGGACAGATCACACCTATTACTCATGCTCCCACAGTGCTCTGGCGAATGGCCAAAGCACTGTGCAGGATAATTACTGGATTAAGTCTTTGATGAACATGGCGACCTCAATAATAAAGAAAACTAATTTGATTTTGTCCTTCATAATTCTTCCTTTCTTTTTAGAGTTAGGTTGAGTGCGATATGCATATTTCTAAAATTTAAATCTATATGGCGTGGTAATTATGAAGGGCTGGTAAGACTCTTAAATTACAGAGAATTATTTGGTTTTGTGGTTTTAAACAGAAACCAATATGTCCAAAAGGTAGGGAGATGAAACACAAAATATTCAGAAGTAATGCAATGAATCGGCGCCTGGCTTTCGCTGCAGCAATAGATAGAGAAGAAAAGTCTGCATGCTGGGCGAACTTGGTGAGCTGGGCACATTATGGAACACCGACCTCTGAATTCTCTGGCTGCTTTTCACAGTTTTGTAGGCCAGGTAATTCCGGTGCACCATACGCCTATTGTGGGAAATGTGACGGTTATTTTAAAAAGGAATCATAAGAGGAGATAAGGGATATGGAAACCAAATCATGAAAGCAATTTCAATAAGACAGCCATGGGCGTCAATGATCGTCAAGGGACATAAGCCTGTGGAAAACAGGAGCTGGCGGTCATTTTACCGGGGGGCGTTGCATATCCATGCTGCAAAAACATGGGATCAGGCCGGGGCGGAGTGGATTATTAAAAATTTTGTTCATCTGGAAAGGGATGTGGCAGATGCCAGGGCGCTGTGCGGGGGGATTATCGGGCGGGTGATCATGGTGGGGTGCGTCAGGCAGCACGCTTCTCCCTGGTTTGCCGGGAAATGGGGATTTGTTTTTTCTGATCCTGAGTCCTGTGAGCTCCGGCCCTGCCCGGGCCGGCTCGGTGTTTTTAATTTGCCACACACCATAAAA
>JAKSAX010000037.1 GCA_022361395.1 Desulfobacterales bacterium
AGTTTAACAAGAATCTGTACATAAAGGTTGTGGGGAGAGACGCCGTCTGTCCGTAAAAAGTGCTCCTCTCCCCAATATCCTCCGAAACCCAGTCCTGTAAGCGGGGAGTCAACTATCTTGTCCATCTCCATCTCCCATCGTTCTATCCGCCAGACCCAGGTGGAATCCGAATTATCCTCAATAACATAGAGATCCTGGCTTCTTTCGGTAATGAACTCCAGCAGGTTTTTATCCAGGGTTAATGTGGTTGCCGAAGATGATAGAAAAACAACGATAATGCCTATGAATGCATATCTTAAAGCCTTGTTAAAAGAGGGGATCAGGTTATTTTTGTCAATCCCGATAAAGACAACACCCATAATTATTCCTGAAAACCAGACTGAACGATGTGTATCTAAAATCAGGATAAGAATGGCCGCCAGCGAGACCGCCCATTGGATAAACTTTGGTATTTTCGTATAGCCGGATCTGTTGCTGAGAAAACAGAAAAACAGGCCCTGGAAGATACCAAAGGATACATCAGCGGGGAAAAAACGGTTTTTCGGCCCGATGGCCCAGCCTTTTACCCCGCCGATAAACGGGATGCAGAGAATGGGGATAACGAAGCAGAAAAGCAGTGCTGTCTTGAACAGGGTCTTCCGCTTTTGGGGCGTATCGAAAAAGAGGGCGATATATACCGGTAAGGCAAGAATCAGGTAATGGCTCCTGAACTCTCCGGCGGCTGATAACCCGTAAGTATCAAAGTTTCTGTATATTTCATACAGGAGCCACAGGCAGAATGCTGTAAACGGGATCCATAATTTAAAATCAATTGATTTAACCCGGTGCCTGCGCAGGATGCTGATAGTTGCAATGCCCAGCCGGATAAGAATGGCTGCAACCATGATCACCAGAAGAATGTCATCAATATTGAGTTCGTTGAATTTGATTTTCCAGGTTCTGGTATTGTCAAAAAATTTCATTAAAACCGCAGGAAGAATGAAAATCAAAAAGTGGATTATAATAAGGACAAGGGGAAAGTGATAGGCAATCAGGGTGGAAAACCCAATGCTGATGAGGAGAATAAACTGGTCTCCGCCTGTCAGAAAAAAGCTGCCTGAAAAGGCAATGCAGAAACCCGTGACATACTCGATAACCTTGCGATTGTACAGAAGGGGATATTTGTAATGATTCGACGACATTTTGATTCTATGGCGACAGCTCCGCCCTGTCGTTTACGCCTGTAAACAATTTAGCTTAATCCGAACGGGGCTGGCATCTCAGGTAGACAGATCTATTACCATGCTCTGGAAGACATGGAACAAAGACGGATTAATTCGACCCGGAATAAGTTAACTCCAAAGTATAGGATAATTCATGAATCGACAAGGGATAAAATGTTCCCGCTGTATTCTGCTCCTGTTGCCTCTGAAAAGAGATGCCGCCTCAAAAATGCGGACAGGCAGGATGCCGGATTTTCTGATTATTGATCACCTGGCCCGTGCCCTGTAAGGATGGACCAGTCCAATCCGTACTGCCCGCTGATTTTGCGGATAAAATCTGTATCTGATTCCGAACAGACGGCCGTTCCGTCTCCAACCACTCCTTTCCTTGGTAAAATAGATACGGATTTGTCTATTGGAATAGGGTTGACATGCTTGTTCGGGGTCAGGTTTAAACCGGCGGCAACCTGTTTTACGACCATTTGCGGCTCGTAAAACAGGTCTTCATATTTTACAATACAGGTGCCCGGGTAATTGAGCCAGCCGGAAACATGGGCAGCCCAGCGTTCAACCACGTTTTTAAAATTTCCTGATTCAGAATAACTATACCTTAAAAAGCCGTTTACAGGTCTGCGGATAAATGTGCTGAAGCAGTCACAGCGCATATCCTCAACCTGTGGATTGTTGATGTAGAATTGCCGGTTGTTGAGATAGTGAAACCAGGAAACCATTACATCCCGGGGATCGCGGTAGATATAAACCACGGGTGCCTTGCGGAACCGGATGGCAAATAATTCTGCATCAGAATGAGTTTTAATAATGGTATTCCGGTGCGCTCCTTTATGCCAGTTCCTTTCATTATACTCATCAATATGATTCCTGCTCCCTGTGAAATTATCGTACGGGCCAAACCACTCACCGATATTATTCCATCCGGTTCCGGAGCCATCTCCCGTTCCCATGCCTGCCCGGATGGGGAGATTCTCATTTAGGGTGTTAATCAGGAAATGCGTGCCTGACCGTTCATGGGAAATAACGTAAAAATGCATCAAAGGCATTCTTAGGTTTCGAATGTATTGACAGGCAAGGCGCGCCAGATATTTAAGTGTATACCCCGGGGGAGAGGTATGGTTGCGGAACATCTCTTATCCCTCTCTTCTTTTTGTTAAAGACCTGCTTATTGCCTTAAAATATAATCCGTACTGACTGCCCAGCCAGAGATATGGTTTCATAAAAGCCCTGTTCTGAAGAGTGAAATTTATCCGGGTCTCTTTGAAAAGGGCGAATGATAGATGAAATGCGAAAAATACGGCGGCGATGCTGGAAACGGCAGCACCGTTAATACCGTACCTGGGAATGAGTACAAAGTTCAGGGCGATATTCAGGATTGCGGCCCCGGCGGTTTTCCAGACAGATATGTATTGTACGTTTTCAACAACGATCCAGCGGCCGTTTGCAACGCCTAAAAATGTGAACATTCCTGTCCAGATGTAAATGCTTAAAACCCCTGCTGCCGGCATGAAAGCCTCTCCATAGAGTATACGGATTACCTGTGGGGCAAGAAAAGTGGTTGGCAGGGCAATCACCACTGCAAGGCAGATCATAAGCCCGTACAGGTGTTGCAGCCTTTGGTGGTATACGGTTTGATTTTCCTTTTTAGAATTAATGATCACCGGAAAAAGGGATGAGGCAATGGCCATGGGAACAAAAGCCCATACGTCACAGAGCTTAACGGCTGCCGAATAATATCCCACATGGGCCAGGCCTGCAATTTCCTTGATCATTACCTGGTCAATCCGCATATAACATGAGTGTAAAACAGCAGCCAGAATCAAGGGCCAGGCGGCTTTTAGAATTACCCCTGCCGTTTTTGAATGCCATTTCCACGAACTGATGGCGCCGCTGTTTCGCCGGTAAACTGCTGTCAGTGCAATGGCATGTATTGCTGACTCCAATACAAAGAGGAAGGCAAACCATATCAGTGGTGCTGCAATCCATACAAATATCAATTTGGTGACGGCGGTGGCGGATAACTGAATCAGACGGGCGTATACCACATACCTGGATTCGACCCTTGCCTGGTAGTGCAGGTCAATCACGTCAAAGGATTGAAAAATAACACCGGATGCAATGATAAAGATAATAAAATTTGTATGGCCGTCATTTCGGGTGAAAAGGATGGCAAAGGAAATTGCCGCCCACATGACAACCGCCCCAAATGCCTTAATCCCGAATGCCGTTCCCAAGAGTATATTCTTCCGGTCTGGTGTTTTAACAAGCTCCCGGATAACAATATTATCAATTCCCAGGGTGGCCAGGGCTGTAAAAAGTCCGACAAAGCTTAGGGCATAGCTCAGAAAACCGAGCCGCTCCGGCCCAAGATAGCGGGCAACATAAACGCCAACAGCCAATGTTACGATCATGTTCAGCAGACGATACCCTAGAAGCCATGATATGTTTGTCATGTGTTTCTTTAATCCGGGAAATTGAATGCCGGGAATGGGTTTCACAATTTTTTTATCCCTTGTTGATTCATGAAGAATCTTATACGTTTAGATCAACCTTTTTCGAGACCGGAGCGGCCTGCCGTTTCAGCGGTTGGCAGCCTCTCTTTATTTTCACTGAAGTTGGCGATTATACTCGCATAAAAACAAAAAACCGGCAAAGGCTATATATAAAAAGGGGAGTGCCTTTTAAGGTTAGCCTTAAATGAACTATCATGATACGAAAATTATCAATTTTTTTGACCCACATTATTTCTAAGCTGTTTCCTTTTATGTTCAGGGCCTGCCCGCGCCCGGAACCGGGCACATTATTGCTGGTGCGTCTTGACGGTATCGGAGATTATATATTGTTCAGGAATTTTATAAAAGCCCTTAAGCTGAGCAACCGGTTTAAGGGGCATCACATCACCCTGCTTGGAAGTCCGGCCTGGAAAGATCTTGCTGAAAGACTGGACTATGATGACATTGATGTCTTTATCTGGCTGACCCCGGATAAATTCATGAGATCCCCGGCCTACCGGTATAAAAAGTTAAAGCAGATTCGTTCAGTCTGCTATGAAACCGTCATAAGCCCGGTTTTCAGCAGGGATTTTGAATGCACGGACACCCTGGTGAAATTCGTTTGTGCCCGTAGAAAAATCGGCAGTGCCGGGGATTTGTCCAACACAAACATTCGGCAAAAGAGAAAAGGGGACAGGTATTATACAACCCTTATTCCGGGGGACGGCGGTGTACGCTTTGAATTCAGCCGGAACAGAGAATTTTTTGAAACCCTGCTGGAAGAGAAGCTTGAGCTTCCCGGACCGGAAATCATTTTAAAACAGCCGGTTTCCCTGCCGGTTGCCGGAGACTATGCAGTACTGTTTATCGGGGCAGGTGAAAAGAAACGGCAATGGCCTATGGCCCATTTTTCCAAAGCGGCCCTGTTTATTCATGAAACCCTGGGTCTGAACATCGTGCTTTGCGGGGGGCCGGGGGACAGGGAGAATGCAGATAAATTTTCTCAGCTGTTTCCCCGCCCTTATACTGATCTTGTGGGTAAAACCGGTTTACGGGAGTTGCCGGGGATTATTAAAAACGGAAAACTCATG
>JAKSAX010000036.1 GCA_022361395.1 Desulfobacterales bacterium
TCAGTAAGGTTTCCAAGAAGAGCCCCTTCAGTTGCAATCCTTTTATGGTGCTTTTTACGGATTTTATTCTGAAATGAGGGAAAAAAGTGTGACCGAAGGGAGGTACGCATGGAAGTACTCTTCGATTCTTTTAGTTTGATATGTGGAAAGAATTTCGGCGCGGCACACTGGGTACAGAGGCCGCGCCGGGAAAGAATCGTTAAAATCAGGCTTTCTGATCAGGATCTTCCAGAAGCTGGTAGATCACAGCGCCTTCGGTCTGCTCTGGAACCGGCAGGCCGGTCATATAGCAGGCCGTGGGGACCACATCCCAGAGGTTGCAGGCCCGCTCCATGCGGAACCCGGCCCTGATGCCCGGGCCGTGGAAGGCCAGAAGGGGCTGGAGGGTGCCGATGGACCACCGGGCCGTGGGCAGGATATTGCCGTGCTGGCCAGAGAATTCGGGATGGACCGCATAGACCACATCACCGCATTGTTCGCCGTAGAGGCCAAGGAGCCGGGCATCCCTCTTGCTCAGGGCCAGGGCCACGGGATGGCGGCCGGTGGCCGGATCCTTGAACGCGTACAGTGCGTCAATGATGTCCCGCTGGACCTTTTCATAATCTTCGTCTTCCACGCACCCGTCCGGAAATTTGCTCTTAAGGTTGACATAGATAAAGAGCAGCCGCTGAGGCAGGGCCTTGGATTCATTGAGCACAGGCTTGCGGGTCCAGGTGATGCCTTCGGTCTCCTTCATGGCCTCGGGCATGAAGTCAAAATCGTCGGGCAGGTCATTGGGGTCAGCCGTGGTCAGGGTGGTGAGTCCGGCTTCGGTCAGGGCGTCATAGGGGTCAAAGTGGGAGCCGTCGGGCACAGAGCCGTGGTCGGCGGCCACAATGGTGAGCACATCTTCACCGTAGGCATCCATGATGGCACCCAGGGTCTGGTCCGCGCCCATGTAAACAGCCTTGTGCAATTCCTTGGCCTCTTCATGGCGTTCCGGGCTGTCTGCCAGCTCCGGATCCAGCTGGGTGATCAGGTAATGGTAGATAAAATCCGTGGGATGGGTGTGCAGATAAAATACATCCCATTCATTTTCCGTGACCAGTGTGACGGCGGCATGGTTGAGCCATTTGTTGTGCATCTCAATGAGTTCCTTGAACATGGCCTCGTCAAACCATTCCATGGACCGGTGCTGGAAGCCGCCCATGATGGTGGGGGTGCTCTCCACGTCAAGGAGGCCGGCCGCCTTTTCAGGGGGATGGCACCACAGTTCCCCATCCGGGGAGACCATTTCACTCAAATAAAGGGCAAAATCTTCGGCATCCTCTTCCAGCTCAATGAGCTTGGCCATGAAGGACACCTCTCTCATCTTGCCGTCGGCCTGCTCCACAGATGTCTGGATCCTGGAACTCCACTCCCCTGTCTTCAGGGTGCAGAAGGCCTTGGAACCGTCTTTTTCAGGGGCCAGGGTAATGGTGTCATACCCTTCGTCGTTGAGATCCCGGATGAGCATGTACCAGGTGTTGGTGCCCGGGCGGACAATGCCCAGGGGCAGGTTGAGGGTGAATTCAACTTCAAGGGGGAAATCCCCCATCTCATCTATATTTGCCCAGCCCTTGGCGTCGGTGGGTTCTGCCCTCACACCCAGAGGATAGGTCTGGGAGGAGATCATATGGGGATAGCAGAATGCCTGGGCCCCGGTGAGGTAGCCGATGGGAAGACCCCGGTCCTCGGCCAGTTTGCCGTCGGTAATGGTGCCCACGGTGAGGCCGCATCCCCCGACGATGGTAACGTTGTCCGCCACCTCGGGGTTCTTTTCATGGATGGGCCAGGCACCGGGATAATTGAGGACAATGGATTTTTTTCCGGCCCGGGCTGCCGATTCCCAGATGGTTTCGGCCTGGACATGGAAGGCGTTAAAGGCCGGGGAGGCATTGTCACTGGTGGGATTGTTCCCGGTCTTGTGGATCCAGAAGTCGGTGACCTGGTGGGTGCCGGCGGTGGCGCCGGTGGCCAGGGTGGCCCAGTTGGGAGGGGTTACCGTGGGATAGGGGCAGAAGGCCTTGTCTGCCACGGTGCCGTTGTCAAAGAGGCGTTTGAAGTTGGGCAGAAGCCCCTGGCCGATGAGGTCTTCGATGAAGTGGAGCATGGCGCTGTCAAATCCCAGCATGGCCACTTTTTTGGGTAAAGTCATTATGGGTTCTCCTATTGGAACTTGGGTTTATCCTGTTGTCATTTGTTCAAAATCAATGGTTACGAGCAGTCGTGTTTTTTCCAGGGATCGTGTCCTTCGGCCCGTTCCATGGCAGCTTCCATCCTGGAAACGGCATCCTTGAGCCGGCTGATCTCCTTGGCCTTGAGGTTGGGGTCCTTGAGGATCTGGTAGATGACAGCCCCGTCCTCATCCCCGGTCAGGGGAATGTCTGCCACATAGTTGATGGTGGGGATGATGTCACAGGCTTTAACCGGACGCTGGGTGGCACCGCCTTTTTTGGTGCCGAAACCGCCGAACCAGGCACAGGTTTTTCCGGTCCATAAAATCATGGTCCGCCGGTCCATGGCTGCCATGACATGACCCATGATCGTTTCCATATCCCCATTGGCCCGGAAAAATACAAAGGCGGCATCCTTGTCAAAGGCGGCCTTGATCTCTTCAGGTCCGCATTCCACACCGCCGGGGACTTTCCTGGCCAGGGCCAGCAGGTCCTGAGCCTCATAATTTTCAGCCTTGGCTGCTTTTTTGGTGAACTTGGCCACATGGTCCTGGCCCTCAAGTTCTGCTTCCTCACTGATGATGAGAATTACTTTTTTATCTGCCATTTTATCTCTCTTTGGGTTTTAAGGTTAAATATCAGTTGGCATGGGTATCCACATACCGGTCCAGTTCTCCGGCCAGGGAATCGTCAACCAGGGGCGTGTCGGCTGTTTCAAGGATCTGGGCCACACGGTACCCGGCTCTTGTGATCACGTTGTCTTCATCGCTGGAAGGGCCCCATACCGAAATGTCCGGGCTCCACAGGGATCTGAACTTTTTAAAGGTATCCGGGTGCTGGATATAGCCGGCAGTACTGCCCACCTCCAGCATGGTTTTCACAGAATCGTCCAGGCAGGAAAAATCCGGGCCCTGCTTGAACCGCTGCATCCTGGCCACCAGTTCTGCATCAATAACGATTTTTTCCATGGAGGTGGTCATCAGGGCTTCCAGGGTGCCCAGGCACTGAACCATGACCGAGGCCCCGCCCAGGAAACCGAACATAAAGCTCATCATGGTTTCATACCCGGACTGGACATTGACCTGGTCGGCCTCGGTCAGTCCGCACATGGTCCTTACCGGTATTTTGTAGTACTCCCTGCCCAGCTGGAGGCAGGGCATATTGATGAGCATGGTCTCGGGGCTGCCTGCGCAGAATGAGGCCCGCCGCATGTCTCCCACCGTGGATGAGGTGGCATAGACCACGGGTGCGCCGGGACGGACCAGCTGGGTAAATACAATGCCGGCCAGGATTTCTGCATTCTGGAGGGCACTCATGCCGGCCAGGTCAATGGGGCCGGTCATGCCTGCCATGATGGCCGGGGCCATGAACAGGATCTGGTTGGCTTCCGAATAGGTGCGGATCACCTCACACCCTTCAGGTTCAAAGGCCAGGGGGCTGTGGGGATTGACCACAACCGCAACCCTGTGATCCTGGCCAAGCCGGGACAGGCCCGAAGCCATGGCTGCCATTTCAAGGTCCTGGGCTGCGGCTGCCTGGTCATAGGCACCGAAGATCCAGGGTTTGTCCGTATGCTTGAGGGTTTCCCTGACCTGGAACAAATGTTTATGTTCTCCCGGGATATCCGAAGGGTCCACGGGCAGGGAACCGTTCAGGGAGACTGCATCCAGATGATGGCAGACCTTGATGATATTTGAAAAATCTTCAATGGTGGCCTTCCGTTTTCCTTTGGCATGGTCATGGTAATACACCGCCCCTGCATTGGGCTGGACATGGGCGCTGCCGTCTCCGATGGTGACGTTGAATTGATTGTCCCTGGCTGTCCATTCAAAGGTTTTGGGCAGGGTTTCAAGGGCGGCAAACACCTGGTCTTCGGTGATGAACACCCGCTGACCGTCAACTTTAAACCCGGCCTGTTTAAAATACGCCACCGCAGTATCGTGCATGAACACGACCCCGTTTTTGCTGAGCAGGGTCATGCTGGCCTGGTGAAGGGCCTCTTTCTGGTCGGCACTGATCGGATTGATCAGATGGTTCATATGAAAAGTCTCCTATATAAAGAGGTTATCGTCTATCTGGTATTGCCCCGGCAGGCGGTTCCTTGGTTAAAGCCGCAGCATTTTAGAATACCGTTTTTTGCAAATTGCGGGCCAAATGTTTTTTTTGTCCCGGCCCTATAAAAAGAAATGATACAAAGCCTGGAAACCGCCTATGGAAAGGGGGTAGACAAAGCTGAAAAAGAAAAAAGAATCGCAGGACTATGTGGGTATCCCAGAGGGTGGCCCGGATAAAATTCAGGGGCCTGCGTCAACTCTGTCGTCCATAATCCCGGGCATGGCCGAATATTCACGTCTGGCTGCGACATCCTTGTCGCAGTTTACCTGAGGTTGTGCTGCTTTACCTTGCGCTGGAGGGTTCTGAGGCTGATGCCCAGAACTTTGGCTGTTTTATGCATATCATGGCCAACTGAAATCAGGGTCTGGTGGATAAACTCCTTTTCAGCCCGGGCCATATAGGCTTCAAGGGTCTGGTTCCCTTCTGGCAGGATATTACCCGCCTGGGGGGCGGGCACCTTTGGACCGGGAATTTCCTCCCGGGTTTCAGCCCCAGGGGGGGGCAGATGGGGGGATGCCGCAGGCGGTTCAAAATCCAGGGATGAAAAGACCAGGTAGCCCAGTGCCACATACCGTTCAATCACATTCTGGAGCTCCCGGATATTTCCCGGCCAGTGGTGGGTTTTCAGGATCTGATGGATCTTCTTGGGCAGGGTGGTCTGTTTGTGACCGGTGTGTCTGGCCAGGAAAAAATCCGCCAGCAGGGTGATGTCCCCGTCCCGCTCCCTTAAGGGGGGCAGGTCCAGGTGGAGAACATGGATGCGGTAGAAAAAATCACTCCTGAATTTTCCCTGGCGGACCAGGGAGGCCAGGTTTTTATTGGTGGCCGTGATCAGCCTGAAATTCGCATGTTCTTCCTTGTTGGCGCCCACAGGCATATAGGACTTGCTTTCAAGGGCCCGGAGCAGTTTGGTCTGCATGGGCAGGCTGATATCCCCTACCTCATCCAGGAAAAGGGTACCCTGATCTGCGGCTGCCAGATAGCCGGGACTGTCCTTGGCTGCTCCGGAAAAGGCCCCTTTTTTATAACCGAAAAATTCGCTTTCAATGAGTTCCGAAGAGATAGCCGTACAGTTGACGGCCACGTAATTGCCCTTTGAACGGCTCAGGTCGTGGATAGCCTTGGCCACCACATCCTTTCCCGTGCCGGTTTCTCCGGTGATGATGACGGAACTGGCGCTCTTTGCCGCCTTGCGGATAAAGGTGTAGACATCTTCCATGGAAGGCGAGGCCGAGATAATGGTGTCCAGGGGGTCAGTATCCTTGGGAAAGGATACATGGGCGGTTTTTTTCAGGGCCATGAAGGCCATGAGCCGCTTTTTTTCCACCTCGCAGATGATGCCCTTGATGCGCCGGGGAACAAGCCCCTGGGCACCGGGGGGCTCGGACTCCTTGACCCCGTGTTCAAACACCCATTTGATACGGCCCGGGGCGGTTTTGATCCTGTAAATGAGGCTGTAGGGCTCCCCCAGTTCCATGGCCTTTAAATAGGAGGTCCTGAAACTGGTAAAATCATTTTTCAAAGCCATCTTCTCAATGGCATTGTCCTCCGGGCCCAGCAGGGCCTCCCGTGACAAACCCGTTATTTTAAGGTGGTCTTGGCCCACATCGGTAAGGGTGGGGTGCCAGTTTTCGTCCAGTTCCCCTAAGAAGGTCATCACCGGCAAGCCTTTGATCAGGTCCCGGATGGCCTTGTTCATGTACTGGTTTGGATTTTCCGCGCCCATTGGTCTATCCCGGCTTTTTGGTAAAGATGGTCTGCGACAAATCTGTCGCAGTTGAATGGGAATCTACACCGGCCCCCTGTTCTTGTCAATGGGATTTTTGGGGATGCCAGGGTTCTGAACCCTGGACTGAAAGGGGATTAGGACCCTTGATGCTAAAACGGTTCATCCCATGGTCCGGGATTTGCAGAACCCGGGGCTATGATAACCTGAAAATATTTCCAGGGGCCTGGCCCCCCTGTATGAAGGAGAGAAAAATGGAAAAAATAGATATTGAATTTGTTGACCATACCCGGATAAAGACCATCATCGGTTCCAGGGAAATCCTCAGTGACCTGCCGGCAGATAAAGGGGGGAAAGGCGAGCACCCCAAGCCCCTGGAATTGTTTTTAAGTTCCCTGGCTTCCTGCACCGGTTTAGGGCTTGCCTCCCTTCTTAACCGCAAGGGCATTGACCTGGACGAGGTTAGCCTCAGCCTGGAATACGAGACCGATCCCTCCACCGGCATGATTCCTTTAATCCGGTTCTGCCTGGAATTGTCCGAAGACATTGATGAAAAAACTGAAAAAATTCTTAAGAATACCGTGGCGGCCTGCAAGATCAAGCGTGTGATTGCAGCAGAGCCCCGGTTTGAGGTTGAGGCGGAATAGGCAAAGAAAGGATGAGGATGAAAATTATCGTTGTGGGCGCAGGACCCGGGGGATATACGGCAGGAATCAGGGCGGCCCAAAAGGGCCATGATGTGGTGGTGATCGAGGACAGAGACCTGGGCGGCACCTGCCTGAACCATGGCTGTATCCCGTCTAAAATTTTCAGGCGGAGCGCTGATATTGCCGATGACCTAAAACATATGAAGGGCTATGGATTTGAGGCAGATGAAGTTCCCCAATTTTCCATGGCCGCCCTCCAAAACCGGAAACAGAGGATCGTGGCCACCCAGCAAAAGGGAATTCAGGCCCTGCTAAAAAACAACACTGTCACCCTGGTCCGGGGCCGGGCCTCACTGGGCCCGGACCGGGCCGTGACCGTGGACATGGAAGAAGGGGGAAAAGAGATCCTTGAATACGACCGCCTCATCCTGGCCACGGGATCCCGGCCGTCTGCACTCCCCTTTGCACCCTTTGACGGTGATCATATTTTGTCCTCTGACCATGTCCTGGGTATGACCCAGTTGCCGGATACTGCTGTCATTGTGGGCGGCGGGGTGGTGGGATGTGAGTTTGCCTTTATCCTCTCTTCACTGGGGGTGAAGATCACCGTGGTGGAGGCTCTGGACCGGATGCTCTGTCTGCCGGGCATCAGCCCTGCCACCTCAAGGGTGGTGGAGGTGTCCATGAAGAAAAACAAAATCCGCCCCCTGTGCAATTCCCTGGTGAAGAATATCAGCGTGGCCGGCGGAATCTGCCGGGTGGCGGTCGGGTCCGTAAAGCAGCCGGACAAACACCAGGTAATTGAGGCCCAAAAAGTGATTGTGGTGGCCGGCCGAAAACCATCAACCCGTGGGTTGAACCTGGAACAGGCCGGCATTGCCACTCAAAAGGGGTTTGTACCGGTGACCCCATCCATGGAGACCCGGGTGGAAAACATCTATGCCATCGGAGACCTGGCCTGGGCGCCGGGCAAGCAGATGCTGGCCCATGTGGCGGCCAGGGAGGCTGAAGTGGCAGTGGATGCCATCTGCGGCCGTAAAACCGCTATGTCCTACCGGGCAGTTCCTTCTGCCATATTTACCAGTCCTGAGGTGGCCTGTGTGGGCATGACCCGGGACCAGGCCCTGGAAGAGGGCAGGGCTGCCTCGGAAACCCGGGTGATGCTCAGGACCCTGGGCAAAATCCAGGCCCTGGGTAAACTGGACGGCCACGCCATTGTCACCTTTGACCAATTGACCCATGAAATTCTCGGGGTGGAACTGGCCGGGGCCCATGCCACGGATATAATCGCAGAGGCCGGACTCGCCGTGGAAAAGCGGCTGACCCTGGAAGATATCTGCCATACCGTCCACGCCCATCCCACCGTGGCCGAGATCATGATGGAAGTTTGTGAAAAGGCCAAAGGCACCCCCCTTCACGGTTAGATGATCCGCCCCGGTTCGGGGCCAAATATAAGGAGCAAATTAAATGAGCAATGAATTGGAGTATCCCCAATCCCTGGGGTATTCATCGGAGCATATCTGGGTGAAAAAAGAGGGAGACCTCCTGGAAATGGGTATTACATCCTTTGCCCAGACCCAGTTGGGCGAAGTGGTTTATGTGGAAATGCCCGAAGCCGGAGACCGGTTTGAGGCCGGAGATGTCTTCGGTTCCATTGAAAGTTTTAAAACCGTTTCCGAGCTATATATGCCGGTGTCCGGCACCATTGACCAGGTCAACCAGGACCTGGAGGACCAGCCCTCCCTGGTCAATTCCCATCCCTATGCTGAGGGGTGGATACTCAGGGTAAAGGATGCTGATGCGGACGAACTTGACAAACTCCTGGATGCCCATGCCTACAAGGCCGGCCTGGCCGGCTGACCCCGGGCCATGACAGAAATGTCTACTGCGACAGAGTTGTCGTTTGCCCGGACAGGATGCGGATACCGGCCATATGACCGTACCCCCTTAAACCGGGCAATTGCTACGACAATATTGTCGTTTATTAAAAAACCCAACCCGGGATATAAGCGGCTGATTTTAATAGCAAAATTAATTTTGACCCTTGGTATGCTTGTTGCTACCTATACACGGGTAAGATCCATATAAAAGCAGTTACCAGCTGGTGTTTACGGCCCGGCCGCATGGATGCGGGGACAAGGCGGATCAGGCCGGTGTAGAATAGCAAATCCCCGGAATACCTTAACCTTTATATCCTTTTAAAAAGGAGTGAATACCTATGTCTGAAAACCAAGTGGATACACCGGGCAGCGACCTTCGGCCGGAAATGAAGATACTGGTGCCGGCAACCCTGGTCATCCTGGCCATTGCCCTGCCGTCAATTATCTGGCCGGACCAGAGCCAGGCCCTGTTTAAATCGGTGAACAATGCCTTTACCGCCAACACCGGCTCCCTCTACCTCTGGGTCAGCTTTTTCATGGTATGCCTGTCCGCATACTTTATATTTTCCAAATACGGGAATATTAAATTCGGCGAGCCCGATGAAAAACCGGAATTCTCCAATTTCGGCTGGATAGCCATGATGTTCTGTACCGGCGTTGCCGGGGCCGTCATGTTCTGGTCCATTGTAGAGCCCCTGTGGGATCTTGTGGCACCGCCCCAGTATGCCGAAGCCATGAGCACCGCAGCCTATGAATGGTCCCTGGCCTATGTATTGTTCCACTGGGGCCCCCTGACATGGCCCTGGTATGTCATCCCTTCTTTGCCCATCTGCTATATGTTCTACAAACTCAAACGCCCGGTGCTCAGGATCTCTTCTGCATCCGAACCCTTTCTGGGTGAAGAGCGGGTAAAAGGGCCGTTGGGACTTGCCCTTGAAGTGTTTTTCGTGGTGGGCCTGGTCTTTGCCAATGCAGCGGTAATGGGGGTCTCCATCCCCATTGTCAACCATGCCATTGCCTCCACCTTTGGTATTGAACCCAGCAAATCCATGGAACTCATGGTGATCCTGGTGAGTACGGCCATTTTCAGCGGCAGCCTCTGGCTGGGCCTGAAAAAAGGCATTCAGCGGCTCTCCAACCTCAATGTCATCATTGCCCTGGCCATGGTGGCCTTTGCCTTTATCCTGGGGCCCACCCGGTTCATCCTGGATACCTTTACCAATTCCGTGGGTGTGATGCTGGACAATTATTTTAAGATGCAGTTCTGGACCGATCCTTTTACCCCGGGACGGTTTCCCCAGGACTGGACTGTGTTTTACGCCCTTTTCATGGCAGCCTACGGCCCCATGATGGGCCTGTTTATCGCCCGTATTTCCAGGGGGCGCACCGTGCGCCAGATCGTTTCCATGGGTATTTTGGGCGGCATGGCCGGCGCCTTTATGATCCACGGGGTATTCGGATCCTATACCCTCAATGTCCAGCTTAACGGAATCGTGGATGCCGTATCCATCCTCAAGGCCTCTGGCGGCCAGGCCGCCATGGTGGCTGTGCTCAAATCCCTGCCCCTGGGCGTGGTGGTCCTTCTGGGGTATAGTTTGTTTTCCACCATTTTCCTGGCCACCAGTGTGGATTCCACTGCCCTGGTGATTTCCACCTCAGTGACCCGACGCCTGGCCCCCAGCCAGGACCCCAGCCGGGGACACCGCCTTTACTGGGCCCTGCTCCAGGGCGGCCTGGGTGTCTCCCTGCTCATGCTGGGAGGACTGGGATCAGTCCGGGTATTTGCCAATTTTGCCGGGGCCCTCATGGTTTTTCCCATTATCTTTGCCGTGATTTCATGGTTTAAGATGCTCAAGCAGGAAAAAGACATTTAAATATTAAGATAACAGCACAGGCCGGGCCTGTGCTGTTTAAACGGAGATACAAATGACAGACTTTAATGCAATGACAGATGCCCTGGCGGCCTGTGATGCCGCCAGACTCACCGAACTGGTCAATGCCGCTCTGGCTGCAGACACACCGGCCAATGATATCCTCAACCAGGGGCTTATCGCCGGCATGGACATCGTGGGCGAGCGCATGGAATCCGGGGAGATGTTCATCCCCGAGGTCCTCATGGCAGCCCAGGCCATGGGATCCTGCGTGGAGATTCTTAAACCCCTGTTGTCCGAAGAAGAGGGCGGAGCAGCCGCTTCAGTCATCATCGGTACGGTAAAAGGCGATCTCCACGACATCGGTAAAAACCTGGTGGCCATGATGATGGAAAGCGCCGGCCTGGAAGTCCACAACCTGGGTGTTGATATTGCCCCTGAAGACTTTGTTGGTGAAATTGAAAAGAAAAACGCCCAGATCGTCTGTTTATCTGCCCTGCTGACCACCACCATGCCGGCCATGAAGCAGACCGTGGACGCCATTGTGGAATCGGGTCTGCGGGACAAGGTTAAAATCATGGTGGGGGGCGCCCCTGTGACCCAGGCCTTTGCCGACGAGATCGGAGCCGACGGGTTTGCTGCTGATGCCGGTTCTGCCTCCAAGATGGCCAAATCATTCGTTAATTAGGAGATAGATGATGTTTGAAGTAATTGGTGAACGAATCAACACCTCAAGGAAGTTGGTCCAGGTTGCTGTGGCTGAAAGGAATGCTGACTACATCATTGATGATGTAAAAAAGCAGCAGGAGGCCGGGGCCAATTTCATTGATGTCAATGCCGGTGCCCGCATCGGCCATGAAGAAGAGGACATGCGCTGGCTTCTGGATACTATCCAACCCGTTTGTACAATCCCATTAGCCCTGGATAGTCCGGATCCAGCCATCCTCGAAATGGCCTTTTCCATGGTGGAAAAGACTCCCATGATCAATTCAATCTCTTTGGAAAAAGAGCGGTTTGACGCCATGATGCCCTTCCTCAAGGGCAAGGCGTGCAAGGTCATCGCCCTGTGTATGGATGATGCCGGCATGCCCGAATCCAGCGAAGATATTCTGGGCCGGGCCAAGACCCTGGTCAAGGAGTTGAATACCATCGGCATACCCACGGCCAATATTTATGTGGACCCGCTTGTTCAACCCATTTCCACCGACTCCAACAAAGGGCTCATGGTTCTGGATGCGGTAAGGGCCATCAAGGCGGAACACCCTGAGGTTCATATCACCGGCGGTCTCTCCAATATCTCCTACGGCCTGCCCCAGCGCCACATCATCAACCGGACCTTTGTGACCCTGATGATGGATGCAGGCATGGATTCCGCCATTATCGATCCTTTGGATAAAAAGATCATGGCCACCATCCGCACGGCAGACATGCTCATCGGGAACGACCAGTTCTGCATGAATTATCTGAAAGGGGTCCGCTCCGGCGCCATAGAGAGCTGACCTGTTCATGAACTGGCCCTGTCCTGTCCTCTCCTGCCGTCCTTAGGGCGTAGGGCAGGGCCGGTTTATATTTCCAAATCCCCTGGTGTTTGCCTACCAGGGGTTTTTTATTGGCTTATTGTGTCCAGGAATAGACCGGAGTTCTTCAAATTCCGGCTGGCTCACCAGGTCAATAAACACAGGGCTGTTGGAATTTACCCACTTTTTTGAGCATCTTGAACACTTCA
>JAKSAX010000035.1 GCA_022361395.1 Desulfobacterales bacterium
ATCTGTGTTCATCGTTTCCGGGGACAGCAGGTCCGCCGGGCTTAAAACCGGGGTGACCGCCATAACCCTGGATGAAATGAGTCCTGAAGAAGACGAGGCAATGAAGACGCTGGCAAAGGAGTTCAAAGGAAAGACCATCGGTGTCCAGGCCGCCACTATCCAGGAACGCTTCCTGACCCAATATCTGGGAAAAGCCGTGGATATCCGGTCCTATGACACCCAGGAAAACCTGGAACTCGATCTCTCCTCCGGCCGTATCGATGCAGTCCTCGGCGCCATGAGCTATTGGGTGCCCAGGTTGAAAACAGATCATGGAAAGGATTTTAAAATGGTGGGGCCGGGAATGACCAAAGGCCCGTTTGGAAAAGGTGTGGGTGTTGCCGTAAGGAAAACAGACCCCGAACTTGGGGCCATGTTTTCCAAGGCCATTAACGAAGCCATTGCCGACGGGACGATCAGCCGGCTGGCCATCAAGTGGTTTACCTTTGACGCCTCGGCAAAAGAGTAAAACATAAACGAGGAAACCCGCCTGCCGTACCGCCAGGGTGCGGCAGGCCACCCGTGGAGACAGGACAATGGATTTCACTTTGCTGGGATGGGGAGATGCAGGATGGGGGGATGAGATGCTCAGGGGCGCATTCATGACCTTTGCCGTTTCACTGGCGGCTTTCGGCCTGGGCATCATTCTGGGGATCGCAGGTGCAGCACTGAAGCTCTCCAGGTTCATGGCACTCAGATTTGTAGCCGACCTCTACACGACCATTGTCCGGGGGATTCCGGAACTTTTGATTATCTATCTGGTCTTTTTCGGCGGCGGCATCCTCCTGTCCCAAATAAACGCCCTGGTCTTCGGCACCCGGGGATTTGTCAATCTGCCCCTGTTTGTCACAGGCATGACCTGCATCGGGTTCAGTTCAGGGGCGTACAGTTCAGAGGTCATCCGCGGTGCAGTGCTTGCCGTGCACAAGGGGCAGATTGAGGCGGCAAAGGCAGTGGGCATGAATCCGTATACCCTTTTTATGCGGATATGGGTTCCGCAGGTCTCCCGCCTGGCCCTGCCCGGAATGGGGAACATCTGGCAGCTCACCCTCAAACACACCGCCCTTATTTCAGTGATCGGCCTTGTGGAGATCATGCGCCAGTCTGCCGTGGCAGCCGGCTCCACCCGTGAACCATTTACGTTTTACAGCCTGGCCGGTCTCCTTTACCTGGGACTCACAGCCATCTCAGGCCGGGGATTTGCCCGGGCCGAACGATGGGCAGGCAAGGGGGTACGCCGGCAATGAACATTGAAATGATGAAGGAAAGCATCCCCCGCCTCATCCAGGGTATTCCCGAAACACTCATCCTGGTCGGGATCTCTCTTGTTGTCGGTTTTATCCTGGCTGTTGCATTCGCCCAGATGAGACTGGCAGGGAAGAGATTCCTGTCCTGGCCGGCACGGGCCTATATCTATGTATTCAGAAGCACCCCCCTGCTGGTACAGATCTACCTGATCTATTACGGGTCAGGCCAGTTCAGGCACCTGTTACAGGACATGGGGCTCTGGCCGTTTTTCAGGGAGGCCTGGTGCTGCGCCATTGCAGCCCTTGCCTTGAATACCGGCGCATACACGGCAGAGATTATCCGCGGGGGTATCCAGTCCGTGCCCCCGGGTGAGATTGAGGCCGGCCGGGCCGTGGGAATGTCACCTTTTACCCTGTTTAAACGGATCCTGTTTCCCGTGGCCATACGCCAGGCGCTCCCGGCCTATGGAAATGAAATCATCCTCATGGTCAAGTCCTCATCCCTTGCCTCGACCATAACCATTCTGGAAATCACCGGGATTGCAAAAAAAATCATTGCAGCCTCTTATGCGCCTGTGGAGGTCTTTATCATTGCAGGCTCCATTTACCTGGGCATCAACTTTATTGTCACCCGTATGATTTCATATACGGAACAACGGCTCTCCCCCCAGCTGCACCGTTGATGCCCGATCCCTGACCAAAGGCAGATTTACATGATAAAACCAGGAAACACACCACGGGATCATACCCGGATGAAATGGCTCTCTGATGTACGGAGGGATTTCCACGCCCACCCCGAACTCTCGTTTGAAGAGACCCGGACCACCGACCGGATCTGCACCCTGCTCGCAGATATGGGAATTGAGCCCCGCCGCCTTCCGGAATCACCCGGTGCAACCGCATTGGTAAGGGGTAGAACCCCCGGTCCCTGTCTGGGACTCAGAGCAGACATTGACGCCCTGCCCGTCAGGGAAAGTAATGAGGTTCCCTATAAATCCAAAGCGGCAGGAAAAATGCACGCCTGCGGCCACGACGCCAACACTGCCATCATGCTGGGTGTGGCCAGAGCCCTTGCCCGGGATACGGCCGGCCGGGATCTTAAGGGCAGTGTAAAGTTCATCTTCCAGCCGGCTGAGGAAAGGTTCCATGGTGCAAGGGCCGCCATCAGCCAGGGTGTTCTTGAATCTCCCAGGGTTGACCGGATCCTGGCCGGCCATATGGCGCCGGACCTGGATGTGGGAACCATCGGCATATTCAAAAATAAGGGCTATGCAGCTGCAGACCTGTTTTCCCTGTCCGTTAAAGGCCGGGGCGGACATGGCGGCAGACCCCATGAGACAAAGGATCCGCTTACGGCAGGCGCCTATTTTGTCACCTCGCTCCAGACCCTTGTTGCCCGGAATATGAATCCCGTGGACCCTGCGGTTGTCTCCCTGGGTAAATTTCACTCCGGAGATGTGGGGAACGTCATCCCGGAAACTGCTGTACTGGAAGGCACCATCCGGACCCATTCCGCATCCGCACGGAACCTGATCATAAAAAGGCTGTCAGAACTGGCCACGGGCGTTGAGACCCTTTTTGACGTAAACTGCCGCCTGGATATAGAGCCGGAAACACCCTGCTGCACCAATGACGAACAGGTGAGTTCGTTTTTATATGATATCGGATCCGGCCTCCTGGGAGAAAAAAATGTAAAGTGGCTTCCCCCGACCATGGGATCTGAAGATTTTGCCTTTTTTACCAATGAGAGACCCGGCGCCATTGTGCGCCTGGGATGCCGTAACAAGTCAAGGAGCATCACAGCTCCCCTGCACTCCCCGTATTTTGATATTGATGAAACCGTACTGGATGTCGGGGTCCGGCTCTTTTACAGGGCATTGAAGGCTTACCTGGCCTGATCACCTTCACGGTTTAAAAATCCGTTAAACCCCCTTTACAGTAAAAACCGATACTGGTAGTATCTGCGTTGATCCGAAAATTATGAGTGATCATGTTTAAATTCAAACCCTCGGACCAACAGACAAATGAAGACTCATATTCTCATTTGCTTAATAATTTTGTCTGCCCTGATACAAAGCCGGGTTGTCTTCTGCCGGGAAGCAATCCGGATAGGCGCCTCCCCTTATCCGATCTCAACGTTTGAAGAAAACGGGGAGGTCGTCGGCCTGGATTTTGACATTGTTGAGGCGATCCTCAAAGAGGCCGGTATCCACTCCACCATACGGGTATTAAAACCCTGGAAAAGAATTCTCAATGACCTGGATATCGGGAATGTTGACATGGTCGTGCCGATGGTGTTCACCAAAGAAAGGGAAAAAACCTATAACCTGACACCGTCCATACGGCCGCGCTATAATATCGTACTGGTAAACAAGGGGTTTCGTCATCCCATAAACACCATATTTGATTTAAAGGGGCTGATCGTAGGCAAGTGTGACGGGTATGCCTATCAGACGGAATTTCTTGAGGCTGCCGATAATAACCTTTTTGAAACATCCTATTGCCTGGATAATAAAATGGGGCTGCAAAAATTAAAAGCAGGCCGTTCCCAGGCGCTGATGATCGGTGAGGATGCAGCCTGCTACCTGATTAAAACCCTTGGATTTAAAAATGTTTTCGAATTCACGGCTTACAAGGCGGAAAAAGCGTCCCATGTGGGCATAAACAAGTCCGATACCGATCTGTACGATATATTTCTGAAAGGATTCAAACGGGCAAAGGAAAACGGGGCGATTGAGAGAATCATCAAACAATGGAAAACTGATTATGCCATCAGGTGACAGAGGGCCGTCTTTAAAAACTTCGCCGTAACTCCAGCGCTTCTTCATTGTCCGGTTCAATCCGGAGTACGGCAGTGAGAAAATCGTCTGCCTGGATAACCTTGTTTTTCAAATAGTAGAGACGGGCAACCTTGAGTTTTGATTTGATTGGATGGATCATGTTCTTGTCTGAGGCCAAAAAGTATTCAAGGGCCTGGTCATTATCACCGATGGCTTCATAAATAAGGCCGGCCTTATAAAACAGGCCATGATTTGAGGGAAACTCCCTGAGCAGGCGGACAAGAAGCTTTTCAGCGAAAGCATACTCCTCATGCTCCATGCACAGATCAAGGATCTCCTCTTTCACGGGCAGGTTTTTCTCAAGCTTGCCTATCAATTTGGCGAAAAGCACCACTGCCAGATCGTTCTGCTTAAGGGCCAGCAGCTGTTTGCCCTCTTTAACGGCATAGTCATTGAACCGGTTCGTCAGGGAAAGGACCTCACACTCATACTTTACAGACAGGTTCCACTCTTTTTTCTGCCAATAGAATTTGCTGAGCAGATGACGGGTAACCGCATCCTGGAGGTTGATGGCTGCGGCCTCCAGGTAGCATTTCTCCATGGTGGTCATTTTTCCGGATTTTCCGTAAAGGATACCCAGATTCCGCTTAAGCCTTGAGGCGTTAGGTTTGAGCTCCACAGCCCTTTGCTGGCACCGGATGGCCATGTCCAGCCTACCCGCCTCCTCAAGGGCCCGGGCCTTTCTCACAAACAGGGTGGCCTCATCCGGATGATTTGCCCGGTGCATGGCCTGGAGGATCTTTTCCTCCAGCATGGCCGGGGTCAGGGGTTTTAACAGATATCCGTCCACCTCGATTTCCGCGACTTCATATACGATATCCCGTTCAGACTCCGCCGTAACCATGAGAACAGGCATATCCCTCAGCTGTTTGTCATTCCGAATGGCATCCAGCATCTGGGCCCCGTTCATCACCGGCATTTTCCAGTCGACAATGGCCAGGTCCACCTTTTTGTCATTGAGGCACCGCATGCCTTCAAGTCCGTTCTCGGCAAAGTAGATAAATCTTCCGATATTCAGATTTCGCAGGGTTTTTTTGATAATGGACCGCATGCTTTTCATGTCGTCCACGATCAGGATCGCCATATTTTCTAAATCAATCATATGATTTTCCGCTTATATCCGGCCCGGCTCCAATCAGATGAGGCCCCCCTAAATAAGAATCCTGTTTAGTATAGGAATTCACATACCATGACCTATACATCATAATCAACCTCTAACAGCATCCTTATAACATTTATACGATATGAAATATGAACGCGAAACAGCCCGCTGAAATTGACATTTCAGCCCTGAAAATCTATTTAAATACAATAGTGGTAAAAAACAACCCAAAGAAGTCGGTAATTATTGGATGGTCAATTTCCCGGCTATCACAAGGGTTGCTCTTAAGTAAACCCTCCTTTCAGGCAGTTTAAAAGGAAAACTGTTTGCTTTCCTTGAATCAGGAGCGGTGAAAGTGGATCATCTGCCAACCCCTGGCCTCCCTTTGGAAAATCCGGGTCACACTTTCGGATTGGATAATTTCTTCTTCACCCCGGATTTCAGTCAAATGAAGGGTATATGCCACAAAGGCCATGTCCCCGGTAACCCGAACCACAGGATCAATAAGTTCTATATGATA
>JAKSAX010000066.1 GCA_022361395.1 Desulfobacterales bacterium
CACAGGTGGATACCATAGACAGTGAAATCCGGGCAGAGGTGCGGGCGCTGGAAACCACCAGGGGGCCGTTGTCACGGATGGCTGGGCTGAACCGGATCATCGACCGGATTACGGACCGGAGGATTCTTGAGGGGTACCTCAGGGTAATTGATTATCCCCTGGCCGATTTTGCGGTGGATGATTTTACGGAGCCTGAGATCGGGGCCGTGGTATCGGAACAGGCAAAGCTTAAGTCCGGTTTGAGGGTATACATCATGGTGGCGGGAGAAGAGGGCTACAGGGCCGGGGAGATCATTGCCCGGGGACTGACCGGGAAAGGCATTGCCCTGGTGGATGATCCCGGGGCTGCCAATGCCAGTGTGACGGGCCGGATTGAGGTGGCGCAGCTGAACCTGGGGAACCCGAATGCCGAGTTTGTCAGGGCCAGGGGCAGTGTCCAGGTCTTTGAGAATCAGGCACAGACCCTTTTTGCCCAGATTAATGAAAAAATACGTAAGGGCCACAAGGATGTGAACGAGGCCAGGCTGAGGGCTGTGGACGCTGTTGCAGAATCCCTGTCGGACAGCCTGCTTGCGGCCTTGGGATATGGTAAAAATTAGGAGAGGAGAAAACTGGTGGAAAATAGGATTGTACGGGTTGCATGGATAGTCGGGATTGTCCTGCTGGTTCTGGGGCTGGCCGGGTGCGGAAACAAACGCATTGACAACGAGGCCATGGAAGAAGAGTTTGAAAATGCACCGGAGTGGGTGCTGACCGGGCATGACGGAGAGACCTTTTCCGCTGTGGGATCTGCAAAAATAGGGAAATCCGGCATGCAGTTTGCCAAGAATGAAGCCCTGGCCAATGCCCGCAACGAACTGGCCAGCCAGTTGTCTGTCCGGGTGAATTCCCTGGTCAATAATTTTACAAGGGCCACCGGGATAGGGGATGCCCAGATGGTGGACCGCCTGGGCAAGCAGGTGGTTAGGCAGGTCACCCGGGAAACCCTGAACGGGTCCAGGCAGGAAGATGTGTGGATCTCTCCCAGTTCGGATCTTTATGTGCTGGTGGTTATGGATGCGGAATCGGTGAGGCAGTCCGTGCGTAACCAGGTTGCCTCCTCTTTCAGGGATGAAGAGGCAAAATGGCAGGAGTACCAGGCAAAAGAAGGGGATAAGGAGCTGGACCGCGAGATTGATAAATTGTTTTAGGCAAGTTGTTTTATAAGGTTAATGAAGCGCTTTCGTGCCTTTTATGGGCTTTGGTATGGACAAACCCCCATGTTTTTTTTATGATCTTAAGATGTGAAGCTACCCTTTTGGAGGTCACTTATGCAGGCAATCCAGGCGGAGTATACACAGGATCCTTTTAAAATAGAAATCAGGGACAAGGCTGAAGTAGAGGACTGGCCGGCAGTCTGCCGCAGATTCAACGATGATGTGGAACGGGTATGCGACGCAGAAGATATCCCCGGATATACAGGGCTGTACCAGTGCTTTGACGATTACAACAACAAAACCTATTACCTGGTGGATGAAGACAAGGCTTTGTTCAGGATGCGCCGCCGTCATTTCCTGGACAACATAGGCTATAAGGAATGATTATAACCGGTGGTTGAAAAACAAGCCTTTTACAAAATATCCCGGAGTTTTCCATGGCAAAAGATTTAAAGACAAATCTGCTCAACGACCAGATTATCAATGTGATACGGAAATTTATGATTTTTGCCGATCTCTCCACTGGTGAGATCAGGAAGCTTCTGAGCCTGGAATCCGAATATGAGAGCCGGATCGCAAAACTCTGCAGTTACAAGGCAGGGGAAACCGTGATTAAGGAAGGGGATTTTGACTGCTGGTCCTTCTGGGTGGTTAAGGGATCATACAATGTCATCCAGAATGGGGAACTGGTGGTTAACTTTGCCAAACCAGGTGAAATTTTCGGCGAAATGAGCGTGCTGGAAGGGATTCCGAGAACGGCTTCCGTTGTCTCCGTGACCAAAGGGGTATGCCTCTGTATTGACATGTCTGTGATTGAAAACCTGAAAGACGACCACATAGCGGAAACCATCAAAACCGGATTTTATAATGTGATCCTGAACCGGCTGGAAAGGACCAAGGACAAGATGCTG
>JAKSAX010000034.1 GCA_022361395.1 Desulfobacterales bacterium
AAATAAAAAGGAAGATACTATGGATTTAATACTCTTAAAACCCGGTGACAGTGACGGCCTTGGATGCAAAGGGAACGTCAGTTTGATTGATAATGATTGGCGGGCCGACGGGCTGGACCTGACGGATTGTATTGAACTGGTCTCCATGCACCATGGGATTAAACAGCAGATCACAACGGATGTCAGCAACAGGGCCAGAACATCGGGCCGGCCAAACGTCAGTGACGTCACCTGCGTCAAATACACGGATTATTCTTCTCCCAAGTTTTTTGAGTACTGCCTGAGTGCAAAACCCATTGGTGCTGACGACAAGACCAGTAAAATTTACGTACTGCGCAACTCCGGGACGGAAACGGCCAATATCATCACATTTGAATTGAAAAACGCCATTATCAGCCACATTGAGTTCCAGTCCCACCCGGATGATATGCCCACAGAACAATTTATGCTGAACTATACGGCCATCCGGTGGACCTGCAATGTCCAGAAAAACGATGTGACCGCCGGCGGACAGACCTCTTCGGAATGGAGCGTGTCCAGGAACCGGCCTGAATTTGTTTGATGTGAACCTATCCGGCAGATGGTTTTTGGGGGCCGGAGCATTTTCTTTTGGGGAGATTATATGCAGGCATTGTTTGACAGGCTTTCCCCGCCTTTTGGGGAGCGCAAGATTTATCGGATTCAGACCGGGGCAGGTTCTGTTTTAAGAAACCACCTGCCTGATTTTGCCTCCCGTTCGGAACAGGTCAGCCTGTACCTGAGATCACAGGATAAAAGCGTCCTGAAAGATAATGCCGGTTTTGTTGACCTGATCCTTTCCGGATTTTCCGAGGGAAATCAAAGGGTTGAAAAATTCAGGGCCCGGCTCCTGAACTCAATTGAAAAATTGCTGATGCTGCTGAATGCCGGAGATCCTGACAAAAGCTTCCACACACTGCTGTCTGAACGCCTGGACACTGATTTTGACAATGAATTTGAGGCGTTCCTCCGTTTTAAGAACCTGATGACTGACAGGCTCAGGGCGCACAGCAGTTCCGGCAGCCATGCCGATTTTAAAAGTGTTGCAGCAGATAAAGCAGACCGGGCCACGGATGAATTCCTCTTGTTTTTAAAGAATAAGAGGGGCAGAAAATTGATCTGCGGGGAAATCGCAAAAATATTCAACGCGGAAAACAGCCCCCGCAAAAGGGGGCTGGAATCCATTGCTGACCAGCTTCAAAGAATTGTAAGCACCAAAGTCTATTCAGACCCGGATGCTTCCCTGAAAACAATAATGAACTTCGGGCTTCCGTCCATTGTCACCGTTTCCGCCGGTAACGGAAACCAGTACGACAGGATATGCCGCCTGGCAAAGGAGTCCGTTGAGGCTTTTGAGCCCAGGCTGGCGGAGCCTGATGTCTATTTTGTCATGAAAGAGGATACGGAGCATCCCGTGGACTGTATTATCCAGGGCAGGATGGCCAACGGCAGTGAAACCGAAATCATAAAATTCCCCATGAAAATATAAGAAAATGGAATCGTCCCAACATATCATTCTTGATTATTTTTACCGGGAGCTTGACTACCTGAGAACCCGGTCAAAAGAGTTTTCTGAAGATTACCCTAAGGCGGCCTCAGAACTTTCCATGTGCCGGGGGCAGTCTTCTGATCCGCATATAGAAATGCTGATGCAGTCGTTTGCATTTCTCACCGGACGGCTCCACTATCTCCTGGATAAGGAAACCTCTAAGATTGCAAAGAATTTGCTGACCATACTCTATCCCCATCTCACGGCCCCGGTGCCCTCCATGAGTGTGGTTCAGGCAGAGGTCGTGCATGACGGGGCAAATTTTTTAACCGGGTATGTTCTGGAAAAAAACAGCGGTATCTATACCAATGCACTCTCTGATTCCGGGCGAAAGCCAAAGTGCCGGTTCAGGACATGTTATCATACGGAGTTGTGGCCCTTTGAGATTATGGACATCGGCTTTCACCCGGCAAACCAGTTTGATTTCCTGAAGAAAAGACCGGAAATAGGATCGGTGCTTAAGGTGAAAATCAGGAATAACGGCAATGACCCCGTGTTCAACTATCCATTGGACAAACTGCGGTTTTTTATCAATTCTGACACGATATTTTCATTTAAGCTTTATGATATCTTAAATACACGGCTTTCCGATGTCGCTGTCTGCGGTGACCGGAAAGAGACCCCTCAGATCCTCCCCGGTGGCAGCCTCTCCTTTGTGGGCTTTGAGGAGGAAGATGCCCTTTTCCCGGATAATGCATCCATCCATCCGGCTTACCGTCTCCTGCAGGAGTACTTTCTCTTTCCGGAAAAATTTTTATTTTTTGATGTTCACAACCTTTGTGCGGATGTTGCAGCAAAAGATTTCGAAATCCTTTTCCTGTTTGATTCCGTGTCCGTGAACACCTCCTTTTTAAAGGCAGACAGCCTGGCCGTTAACTGCGTGCCTGTGATCAACCTTTTTTCAGCCAACATCAACCCCATTGCCCTGGACTACCGGAATTTCGAATACAGGATCGTTCCGGATATCGAATATTACAGGTATAATGAGATTTTCAGCATCACGGAGATGTCGTCTATCTCACCCACCGGAAAGCCGCGGAAGATTACCTCTTATTTCAGCCAGGACGCAAACGGATATGATGATTCATATGACTATTTCTGGACATTCACCCAGAAGTTAAGCCCGGTTAAATCCAGGCCCGGTACGGAAACATTCGTGTCGTTTCACGACCATGAGTTTGATATGAAGCAACCGGTGGAAGATGTGATTTCAGCCAAGGCGCTCTGTACCAACCGGCGTTTGCCCGAAAGTATGAACACCGGTTTGAAAATGATTCTTGAGGGTCCGGGCCCGGTCCGCTCCTTTCAGTTGCTCATGCAGCCCACCCGCCACATGACACCGGAAAATTACGGGATGCGCATCTGGCACCTTGTCTCTCAGCTGGTATTGAACCATCTCTCCCTGGACAGCGACGGGGAGAGCCTTAAGGCCCTGAAGTCGCTTCTGAATCTCTACTCATCTGATTTCATGCCCGTGGGCAGGAGCCAGGTGGAAAGCATAGACAGAATGGAAACCCGGAAAACAGTCCGGCATATGGGAGATGATGCCTGGCGCGGATTCTGCCGGGGAACGAAAATCACACTCACCTTTGATGAAACTGTTTTTCAGGGCGGTTCCCCGCTGCTGTTCGGAGAAGTCCTGAACCGGTTTTTCGCATTATACACCACAGTAAATTCGTTTACGGAACTTGTCATTAAAAGCAAGCAGCGAAAAGGAATCTGGAAAAGATGGAAACCTGTGACTGGCGATCAGGCAGTAATATAACAGAAAGCCTGGAAAAAAATTATCATCACTTCAATTTTTACCAGGTGATGCGTCTGTTGCTTTCAGAGAATAACCAAAGAGATGAAGGCAGGGACGACACTGAGAAAATTAACGCTGCCGTCAGCATATGGTCGGATAACGGCCATGAATTTGTTCCGAGTGAAGTGGTGGACCTGGATTGCGGAAAGCCGGGAAAAACGCCGGCAAAACTGAAAATATCAACCTTTTCCATTGCCGGAAGAACCGGGCCCCTGCCGGAACCTTATAAAGAATTCCTCACCCCGGAAGAGACCCCGGCCTCTGCATTTATCGATATGTTCAACCACCGCTTGAATGTATTGAGATTCCAGATAAAAAAGAAATCAAATCCTGGGCTGGAAGATAAGAGTCCCGAAGCCTCTTTTCTCTCTCTTCTGGTGAAAAACATTACAGGGTTCGGCACCGGCCATCTTGAAGAGAGGTGGCCCCTTTCCCTGAGGGAGTTGATGCTGTTTTCCGGCCTTCTGGCTTCAAAAAGAAAAGGGGCGCCCGTTATCAGGAATATCCTCTCCTATTACCTTGATACGGAGGTGAAGATTGTCCAGTTTCAGGAGAGCAGGCATGAGATCGCCGGTGAAGACCGCACTTACCTGACCCGGACGTGCGGGAACAACCGCCTGGGTGAAATGTCAATTCTCGGTACCCGGTATTATGACCGGCACAGCCGGATAAAGATAATCTGCGGGCCGCTGAGCTATAGCCAATTCCTTCAGCTGCTGCCGGGAGGAGGAAAGCACGACCGGTTCAGGCAACTGGTCCGTTTTCTGACTGACGATGATCTTGACTGCACCATTGTACTGACCCTGTTAAGAAAAGTCCTCCCCCTGTCCAGGCTGTCCGCTCCCACAAGGCTCGGGGTTAATTCTTCTCTTCCATGTAAAATAGACAATGACCGGAGGATGCGGCTTAAACGGAATTCATGGCTGAAGAGCAGGCCTGA
>JAKSAX010000101.1 GCA_022361395.1 Desulfobacterales bacterium
CTAAGATACTGGAGGTCAGCGGGATGATCGATATTATACTCGGAGCCCTTAAAAACAATGAAGATATCAGCCACCTGATGGTCCGCGAGCACACGGGATGCGGGGAGTACAAAGGGACCGCCGCCGGCTGTGTATAGCGGGAGTCCGCTATTTGATCGTTGGCTATTTGATATTGGATACCTGACTTATTTACACTGAAAACGGAGAAACCTATGAAGAAACCCAAAAAACACATCATGGTCTGCGCCAGCTTCCGGCCCAGCGGAGAGCCCAAGGGCAAATGCCACAGAAAAGAATCAGGCGCCTTTCTGCCCTATATTGAAAATGAAATCCTTGACCGGGGGCTTGAGGATGTCCTGGTCTCGTCCACCTGCTGCCTGAAGTATTGTGACCAGGGTCCTGTGATGGTCGTCTATCCGGACAATCTCTGGTACGGCAATGTGGACAGCGAAGATGCGGTTGACACTATTCTGGACGCCCTGGAAGATGGTACCGTTGCCGGGGAGTATCTGCTCTGATGGCAGGGCGGCCTCAGCATATATGGATGGTGGACACCACTCTCAGGGATGGTGCCCAGGCACCGGGCGTGGTATTCCGTCCGCTGGACAGGCTTGAGATCGCCTGGGGGCTTGCAGCCTGCGGTATAGACGAAATAGAGGCAGGCATACCGGCCATGGGGGAAACCGCCTGTCACGAAATCATCGCCCTGTCCCGTCTTGACCTGGCCTGCACCTTATCTTGCTGGTGCAGGGCAGTGAAGGGGGATCTTTCCCTGGCCGCCCGCTGCAATACCCCCGGGGTTCATATCAGCTTTCCCACCTCGTCCGTTCTTCTCAAAACCTTTGGCAAAGACGAGGCCTGGGTGCTGAACACCCTGGAAGACCTGGTCCGCTACAGCCGGCACCACTTTGACCATGTTACCGTTGGCGCCCAGGATGCCACAAGGACAGATACGGGATTTCTGTACCGGTTTTCAGGCCTGGCCCGGGACCTCGGGGTCCGCCGCCTCCGCCTTGCAGATACCGTTGGGATGGCAAGCCCGGTCATGATTATGGATATGGTGTCGGACCTCTGCATAGCCGTGCCCGGGCTTGACCTGGAATTCCACGGCCATAACGATCTTGGAATGGCCACGGCCAATGCTGTATCTGCCGTGGATGCCGGCGCCTCCGCCCTGAGCGTCACCGTGAACGGTCTTGGGGAACGGGCCGGCAACACCCCTTTGGAAGAGACAGCCACGGCCCTGTTTGGCACAGGGGTCCGAAAGGGTAGCATCCGGCTGTCCGGCCTCACAGCCCTTTGCAGAAATGTTGCCCGGTTTTCCAACCAGGAGATCCCCCCTGCCAAACCCGTTGTGGGATCCAGAGTATTTTCCCATGAATCCGGCATCCACACTGCCGGACTGATGAAAAATCCATACGCCTATCAATTGTTTGACCCCGGCCTTGTGGGCAGTCCGCCTGCCGCCTTTGTTCCCGGCACCCACTCCGGTGCCGCCGGCATCTGCCACATGCTGAATGAACGGGGTATCTCCATCACTAGAAAAGCAGCTCAAAAACTGGTGCCCATGGTCCGGGAAAAAGCAATGAGCCTGAAAGGCCCTCTCCGCCCGGACCACCTGGAAGAGATTTACCGCAAGGATTTTGAAAAACACAAAGGGACCGCGTAAGAATCAGTTCACATTCTGTTTGCACAATACCCAATGTTTTAAGGGTTTTTATCAACAGACCAGGTGAAGTTATTTTTGTGCGATCCCTAATACCAACCTTTCCGGACTTTGCCCGATTCCCAGCCCCGATGGTGGGTTGACAAAGTGAACGGTGCTGCCCTAATATCTGTCTGATAACGATCCGATCTGAGCTGCTTTTAAATTGGGGGAAGTATGGAAACCTCCGTGTTGACTTCTCCTCTTTTGCGTATTATGGATTTACTATAACAGCTTCACTGATTCTGACAGGAGGCACTCCATGGAAAACAAGGCCTTTCAGGCATTGGTTGTCGAAGAAACAGAACCGGAAACCTTTACCCGCACCGTCCGGGAACGATCCGTTGAGGATCTTCCGGAAGGCGAGGTGCTTATCCGGGTCAATTACTCCTCCCTAAATTACAAAGATGCGCTGTCCGCCACCGGAAACCGGGGGGTCACCAAATCTTTTCCCCATACCCCGGGCATTGATGCGGCAGGTGTTGTCGAAACAAGCGAGGCAGAGGCCTTTGCCCCGGGCGATAAGGTCATCGTAACCTCTTACGATCTGGGGATGAATACACCGGGGGGATTTGGCCAGTACATCCGGGTGCCGGCAGACTGGGTCGTGCCCCTGCCCGGGGGGTTAAGCATGGAAGAGAGCATGGTACTCGGCACGGCCGGTTTTACGGCTGCCATGTCCGTGGAAAGGCTTGTGCCCGGCCTGACCCCGGGCCAGGGCCCGGTTCTTGTCACCGGCGCCACAGGCGGCGTGGGTTCCCTGGCCTGCGCCATACTTTCCAAACTCGGGTTTGAGGTGGCTGCCGTATCCGGAAAGCCTGACGACGGCTTTCTGGGAAGCCTCGGGGTAAAAGAGGTGATTCCCAGGCAGAACTTCCTTGAAAATACAGGTTCTCCCATGCTCAAACCCAGATGGGCCGGGGTAGTGGACACGGTTGGCGGGGAGATTCTTGCCACGGCCATAAAGGCCACCCGGGAAAACGGCCTTGTTACCTGCTGCGGCCTCGTGGCCTCGCCCGATCTTCCCATTACCGTATTCCCCTTCATCCTGAGAGGCGTGTCCCTGTTCGGCATTGACTCCCAGCACTGTCCCATGCCCCTGCGCAGGGATCTCTGGGACTGCCTGGCCGGGGAATGGAAACCTGACATGCCTGAATCCATGGTCAGGAAAATAGGACTAAAGGATCTGGACGAAAGCATTGGAACAATCCTCAAAGGCCAGGTCAGGGGCCGGACCCTTGTGGACCTGGGATGAGCTTTAACTGGATTAAGTATCGCTTAAAACAACCATAAGTATAAGGAGAACACCATGAGCACACCACAACACTGCCCTGGATTTGAAAATTTCAAAGAGTTGAAATCCTTTTCCTGCAAATGCACGAAATGCAGTGCAACAAAGGAAATTTTCTCCGACGAATTTGACAAAAAACATAAATGTGCCGAGTGCGGTGAGGAGATTGACTTCACCAGCTGCACCTACGAAGCCGGCTAAATACAACCGGCCCGGTCTGCCGGTTTGCCGGCAGACCGGGTTCCCCCGTGAAAAACCACCTACTCAGGTGTCAAACTGATTTCAAACTCTTTCATCTTCCGGTACAGCAGGGTTCTGTGAATTCCCAGGAGTCTTGCCGCCTCTGTCTTGTTGTACCCGGTCCTTGCCAGTGCCTGGTAAATGGCCTTGATCTGGGCCTGGTTTTTAGCGGTTTTAAGGTTTGACCGGTCCCTGGTCTTCTGCCTCTTTCCGGAGAATGCCATGGAAAAGGGCAGATCCCCTTTGTAGATCACCGGGGCATCAGAGGCGTACATGGCCCGTTCCAGGACATTGGACAACTCCCTGACATTACCGGGCCAGTCATGGTGTACCAACTCCTTTTCCGCCTCTTTTTCGATCCGCTTTTCAGGAAGGCCGGCCTCAGTGGTCATTTTTTCAATCAGGTGGCGGGCAGTGGGAAGAATATCCTCCTGCCGCTCCCGGAGGGGGGGAATCTCGATGGGAATTACGTTAAGCCGGTAGAAAAGATCCTTTCGAAACCTGCCCTGTTCCATCAGGTTTTCCAGATCCTGGTTGGTGGCGCAGATCACCCGGAAATCGGGACGGATAAGCCGGGTGCCCCCGATTTTTTCAAACTCTTTTTCCTCCAGTACCCTGAGAAGCTTGGGCTGCATATCCAGGGGCAGGTCCCCGATCTCGTCCAGAAAAATGGTCCCCTGGTCAGCCAGCTCAAATTTTCCGGTTTTTCCCTTGGCCTTGGCACCGGTAAAGGCCCCGGCCTCATACCCGAAGAGTTCCGATTCAAGAAGATCTTTGGGGATTGCCGCGCAATTGATGCGGATAAAGGGATGAAGGCGGCGGCGGCTGCCGTGGTGGATCGACTGGGCAAAGAGCTCCTTTCCCGTGCCTGAGTCCCCGGTAATCAAAACGGTGGAGTCATTTGTGGAAGCCTGCCAGGCCTGTTTTTTAAGATAACGGATTTCCCTGCTCTCCCCTATTATGCTGTCAAAGGTATACCGGGTGGATCTCAGGTCAAATAATTCCTTTTCATAGGCACGTACCTTGGACTCCAGCAGGGACAGCTTTTTTGCCAGTGCCCCCACCTCGGACACATCCTTGAAAATCACCTGGCCGTACACACCGATCAGACGGCCGTCCCTTTTCATGGGAATCCGCTGGACCACCATGTCCACACCGTTTATCCGCTGGGACTGGTTGATCTCCTCTTCTCCGGTGCGGGCAACAATGTGCATCCGGGTGTTCTCAAACACCTCGGTGCAGTGCCTGCCGATCTGCTTTGCGGCATCCACCCCCAGGAACCTGCCGTAAGGCTCGTTCATATGGGTGATCCTGCCGTCAGGATCAATCACGGTGGCGCCGTGGTTAATACTGTTAAAGATCAGGTGGTAGGTCTCCAGTTCTTTTTTCAATGCATCCAGCTCTGAAGGACAGGACATCTGTTTTTCATCTGCCATAATATTCTCCGGATTTGATTTGCCTGTTTGTATCACAAAGTCTACATGTAGACTTTATGATACATGCTTAACTTATAGTTTGGTTTTCCTGTAAAGTCGAGCAGAATTTTAATTCTTTTTGATTTCAGATATTTACCCTGCCAGATTTCCTGAATACCTTTTATGGTCTGAAACTTGCTCATTATTTAAATTGTCTAAATCGGTTTAACATCGACACAATAATATTACCAGGGGGACAGCAGTGTATCCCCGTGAAAGGAGTGCCATGGACATCCAGGAACCGGATATTCTATCCTATGAAATCCTCAGCCTTAAAGATGAAAACTTTACCAGGGACAATGTCTGTATCATCACAGGTGCGGGAAGCGGTATCGGCCGGGCAACTGCTGTTGCGGCGGCAAAAAACGGATTAACCGTGGTGGGGCTGGATATCAATGAAGCGGCAGGACAGGAGACCTGCGACAAGGCCCGTGCCCACGGCGGCAATATGACATTTATCCCCACAGACCTCTGTGACGACAAAGCAGTTGCCGGGGCGGTGGAACAGGCCGCAGACCTGGGTCAGATCAAATATCTGGCCAATATTGCCGGCATGCAGCACATTGATTCCATTGAGAACTTTCCCATGGATATTTATGACCGGATGCAAAAAACCATGCTCAGGGCGCCCTTCCTTCTCTCACAACTGGTTATTCCGCACATGAAAGAGAGCGGCGACGGCAAAGGGGTTATTGCCAATATGTGCTCCGTCCACGGTCATATCTGCACCAAAAACAAACCGGTATACAACCTGACCAAATTCGGGCTCCGGGGACTGAGCCAGTCCATTTCCGCCGAAGGCCGGGGAAAAATAAGATCCTTTACCGTGAGCACTGGATTTGTTAAAACCCAACTCGCCCTCAACCAGATTGCAGACCAGGCAGAACAGCGGGGAATAACCCGTGAGGAAGTGGTATCAGACGTAATGATGGGTAAATCCCGGGTCAAGGAGATGATGACCCCGATTGAGGTGGGCAATATGATAATCTTCGGGTTTTCCCGGCATGCCACCTATCTGATAGGCGGGGATTTGTTATTTGACGGCGGCATGGTGCTGACCTACTAGAGCCGGAAGAAAAGTAAAAGCTGCAAGATTTATAATATTAACGAGAGGATAAAAAATGGAAGTTTTGGAAAAGGGTAAGGGCCCAGTGTTTACCGATCCGGATCCGGATGCGGCCCGGGATTTTTTCCGGAAGAAGAGCAGAGTAAAAAAAGATAAGACCATGTCTTTGAAAAAGGCTGTGGAAACCTTTGTAAACGACGGGGATTACCTGGGGATAGGCGGATTCGGCGCCAACAGAACCCCTGTGGCAGCCTGCCACGAAATCGTCCGCCAGAAGAAGAAAAACCTTGGATTTGCCGGCCACACCTCCACCCATGACATGCAGATCCTTTCTGCCGGCAGGGTCTATGACCGTATTGACATGGCATACGGTGTGGGGCTTGAGGCCAGGGGGCTCTCCGGGTGCTCAAGGAAATATCTGGAAAGCGGGGCCGTGACCGTCAGTGAATGGACCAACTATGCCCTGTCCATCCGTCTCCAGGCAGCATCCATGGGGGTTCCTTTCCTGCCCATGAGAAGCATGCTCGGCACTGAAACCTTTGATTACAGCGGTGCTGTGGCAGCCAACTGCCCCTTTACCGGTAAAAAAATGGCATTGGTACCCGCCCTGAGCCCGGATGTATCCTTTATCCATGTCCATGAGGCGGATATTTACGGCAACGCCAGGTTCGAAGGGATTGCCGTGGCAGATATAGAGCTAGCCAACGCATCAAAAAACCTGATCATCACCTGCGAGCGCCTGGTTCCCCACGGGGAAATCGCCAGCGAGCCCCACAAGACCCAGATCCCTTATTTCATCGTGGATGCGGTTTGCGAAGTTCCCTACGGCGCCTTTCCGGGCACCATGCCCAATGAATATTTCAGCGATGAAGCCCACCTGAAAGAATGGATGGCCAAGGAAAGGGATCCCGACGCCTTTGAAACCTTTCTGAACGAAAATATCTATGACTGCGAGGACTTCCAGGCCTACATTGACAGAAACGGCGGCATGGACAGGATGCGGCAGTTGCGGCGCCAGGAATTCATGATCAACGGGGAGGATGAATAATGACTGAATATAACCAAATGGAAATGATGATCTCCATCGCAGCCCGGGAGCTGGAAAACGGGGCCACTGTCGGCGTGGGCACCGGAGCCCCCTGTGCTGCAGCCATGCTTGCCCAGAAAACGGCCTCCCCCGATCTTGTCATCATGTTCGAAGCCGGCGGAATCAGCCCGGATCTCCCTGAGATGCCTATTTCGGTAGGAGACTCAAGAACCTTTTACAAGGCCTCCATGGCAGGTTCCATGAGCACCATCATGTCCTCCTGCGCCAGGGGGTTTGTGGATTATACCTTCCTGGGCGGTGCCCAGATCGATATGTACGGCAACCTGAACTCAACAGTCATCGGCGACTGGGAATCCCCCAAGGTCCGCCTGCCCGGCAGCGGCGGCGCCAATGATTTTGCCTCCTTCTGCTGGAAGATGATGGTCATGACGCCCCAGGACAAGCGCCGCTTTGTGGAAAAGGTGGACTTCCTCACCACGCCCGGCTGGCTTGAGGGCGGGGATTCCAGGAAAAAATCAGGCCTGCCGGAGAATGCAGGTCCCCACAAGATTATCACCAATATGGCAGTAATGGATTTTGAACCGGAATCCAAACGGATGCGGGTGATCTCCCTGAACCCCGGCTATACCTTTGATGATGTCCAGGAAAACTGCGGGTTTGAACTCCTGCGCCTGGACAACCTGGCCGAGACACCGGCACCCACCGAGGAGGAGCTCTCCATCCTCCGGCACCAGGTGGATCCGGGACGGGTGGTTATCGGCAGATAACCGGTCCGGACGGTTCATAAAAAAATCTGCTGTTGAATCCGGCGGGTTCACGGGATGAATGGTGCGAACAGCATTCATCCCGGATCCCGGGATAAAACAGCAGATTTTTTATTTTATAGCAGTCCTTCCACACGTTTTACCGCGCAAAAGTCCCCGCACATGGTGCAGACCCCGTCTTCGGACGGCTGCGAACTCTCCTTGTAGGCCCTGGCCTTTTTGGGATCCAGGGAGGCGGCGAACTGGCCTTCCCAGTCCAGGGCCTTCCTGGCCCTGCTCATGGTCAGATCCTTGTCACCGGCTCCCGGAATTCCCTTGGCCAGATCCCCTGCATGGGCGGCAATTTTGGATGCGATAATCCCCTCCTTGACATCATCCACAGAGGGCAGGCGCAGATGTTCGGCAGGCGTCACATAGCAGAGGAAATCCGCACCGTGCATGGCTGCAAGGGCGCCCCCGATGGCAGAGGTGATATGATCATACCCAGGGGCAATGTCGGTGACCAGCGGCCCCAGCACGTAAAACGGGGCGTTGTGGCAGAGTTTTTTCTGGATTTTCATGTTCATCTCCACCTCGTGGAGGGGCACATGGCCCGGCCCTTCGATCATCACCTGGACATTCCTGTCCCAGGCCCGTTTGGTCAGTTCGCCCAGGGTGATGAGCTCCTGGATCTGGGGGGCGTCCGTGCTGTCTTTGATGGCGCCCGGACGGAGTCCGTCACCCAGGCTGATACAAATATCGTACTTTTCGCAGATATCCAGCAGACGGTCAAAGTGCTCGTAAAAGGGATTTTCAGTACCTGTTTTTTTCATCCATTCAAAGAGAATGGCGCCGCCGCGGCTGACGATCCCGCAGAGCCTGGGATTCTTCTCTATGGTCTTTGCAGCCTTAAGGTTCAGCCCGGCATGGATGGTTACAAAATCAATCCCGTTTTTTCCATGGATTTCCACGGTTTCAAACCAGTCGTCAATGGTCAGCTCTTCGGTCGGTTTTCCCGTCCGGGTCAGGGTGTCGTAAATGGGCACACTGCCGATCATCACGGGAACCTCTGCCACCAGGCGTTTCCTGAACGCTTCGGTATCCCCTGACACACTCAGGTCCATGATGGCGTCTGCGTTGTACTCCAGGGCCAGTTTGGCCTTGTTCATCTCAGAATCAAAGGAGCAGACATCCCTGGACACCCCCAGGTTGACATTGATCTTGGTTTTCAACCCGTGGCCGACACCCGCAGCCCTGATGCCGAAGTGGTTCTTATTGGCAGGGATGGCAATGGAGCCGTCTGCCACACGCGCCACAAGGTCTTCCCTTGAAATGGATTCATTTTCAAGGACCTGTTCCATCTGGGGGGTGACGATGCCTTTTCTGGCCGCATCCATCTGGGTGGTGTATGTTTCAGTCATTTTACTCTCCTATAATATTTCTCAGTTCTTTGATCCGTTCTTTAATATCAGGTGCACTGATGATCTCAGTCACCAGGCAGATGGTTGCGGCACCACGATCGGCCACCGCTTTTATGTTGTTACGTTTGATCCCGCCGATAGCCACAAAGGGAATGCTGTGGGTGGCGACAACATGATCCAGGTACTCAAACCCCACGGCATCACAGACATCTTCCTTGGTCTGGGTGGTAAAAACAGGCCCCACCCCGATATAGTCCGCCCCGTCCTCAACCGCCCGGGCAGCCTGCTCAGGCGTATGGGTTGAGCAGCCGACCATGAGGTCCGGGGCCAGCTGTTTCACGGCAGTCACCGGCAGGTCCTCCTGCCCCACATGCACCCCGTCCGCCCCCACCATCAGGGCGATATCCAAAAAATCATTCACAATAAAGGGCACGCCTGCACCGGCTGTGATTTTCCGGATCTCCCGGCACTCGGCCAGCATATCCCTCCGGTCTTTTTTATGGGCCTTTTCACGGTATTGGAGGATATCAATTCCCCCGTCCACAAGCAGCCTTGCCGTCTCCACATTGGACCGCCCCAGAGAAAACGCCTCACCAAGAATCCCGTAAATCCCCTTGGGGAGTCCGGGTCTATCCGATTGATCCGTCATATTTCCCTCCTCTTACTTATCCATTCCAATACTTTGCCTGCCATTAGAGCCGCAATAATCCCGATTTTCGGCGGGAACAGCACCCCATCCCTCACATCGGTCGTAAAATCACCGACAATACGGCAATTGCCTATCTTCCGGACCCGGACCGCATCCAGATCCCTTCCGGCAATGCCCGAGGCACAGACCATGGGTATATCTGCAGCGGACAACTCCTCAACAAGATGCTTTTTGGCAACGGGATCATCAAAGCCTTCCACAACCAGGTCACAGTCTTTGAAAACAGAAAGGCTTTCCCCCGGGGCCAGGCGGTGATGCACCACGTCCACATCCATATCCGGGTATATTTTTTTTAAATTATCCCTCAGGCATTTCACCTTGGGACGGCCGATCTGATCAACCCCGTAGAACTGGCGGTTTAAATTTGAAGACTCCACCCGGTCAAAATCAACCACCCGGATCCGGGAAACCCCGGCCTGGGCCAGGTACCGGGCCACATTGGACCCGATCCCGCCGGCCCCGGCAATTCCGATAATCATTTAAAAAATCTCCCAGTCTTTGAACACAGGCTGGTACCCGCTGGCCCGGATCATTTCGGTAATTTCGGAAACACTCCTGTTGTCGGTGATTTCAAACTGGACCGTGGTATCCGGGTTTTTTGCTCCCGGTCCGCCGGGCTCGCCGCTGCTTGCCCCTGGATTCCGGACCAGATAACCGCCCACATCTGTTTTGGAACCGGCAGAGTACCTGGTCGCCCCCAGATGAATCAGCCTGTCCCTGAATGCGGCAGATTCCCGTGTGGACACCGTTATCCCCAGCCGCGGCATGAACAGCCGCCAGGCCAGCATGGTCTGGACAAAGGCGGCGTCAGATAAATGATTTTTAGGGGCGATCCCCCCTTCCGCCTTTGTCATCCGGGGCAGGGACAGGGAAACCTCCACATGGGGAAACTCCTGCTCCAGGTACCTGGCGTGGAGTCCGGCCATAAAGGCCTCTGCCCCGGGTTTTCCAAGACCGAAAAGGGTACCGATATTCAAGGCTCTAAAACCGGCCCTGGCGCCCCTTTCAGGTGTGAGCAGGCGAAAGGCGTAATCGGATTTGGGTCCTTTGGGGTGGACCTCTTTATACAGGGCCTGGTCATAGACCTCCTGGTAAACGGTCAGGGAATCCGCCCCGGCCTCACTCAACTGCCTGTAATCCGCCTCTTCCATGGGGAACATCTCCAGTGCAATGGAAGAAAAGTGCCGGGCCAATATGGAAACCGCCTCTTCAAGATAGCCCATGGGGGTTTTGGCCGGGGCCTCTCCGGTGAGCACCAGAATATGGCGGATGCCCAAGTCGGCGATGGCCTTTGCCTCGGTCTCGATCTCTTCCATGGTCAGGCGGGTCCTGGGAAAGTCGGTCACGGCATTAAAGCCGCAATAGGTACAATGGTTGGAACAGAAATCGGAAATATACATGGGCGCATACAGGCCGATGGTCCGTCCGAAATACTGGAGGGTAAGCTCCCTGGCCTTCTGCGCCATGGGCTCAAGAAACTCTGCAGCCGCCGGCGACAACAGGTTGAGCAGGTCATAGACATCAAGGCGGTTCATATCCCCGGCCTTACCCAGACTGGTCCCCACATCCACGGGGGTAACCCCCTGAAAATATCCGTCAAAATCAAAGGATTGATATTGGTCTGCCAGATCTAAAAAGGACATGGTTTACTCCCTTAAAAACCCGGTCAGCGGGGATGATGCCCGGGCAGTAACACTTTGCCCGGCAAGCCTTGCCCTGTATGCCGTGCGCCCGGCCTCAACGGCCAGGGCAAAGGCGCGGCCGGCCATGGACGGATCCTGTGCCGTGGCGATTGCGGTATTGACCAGTACGGCGTCCGCCCCCATCTCCATGGCTTCGGCAGCCTGGGAGGGTTTGCCGATACCGGCATCCACAATCACGGGCAGCCTGCCGGTGTCAATAATCCGCTGAATCATGGGGTGCATCTCAAGGCCCCGGTTGGACCCTATGGGGGAGCCAAGGGGCATGACTGCGGCAGCACCGGCATCCTGCAGCTGACGGGCCACTGTTATATCCGGCATCATATAGGGAAGGACCACAAATCCTTCTTTGGCCAGGATCTCAGTGGCCTTCAGGGTTTCATGGTTATCCGGCAGCAGGAACTGCATATCCGTGATCACCTCAATCTTGATGAACTCCCCGCATCCGGCCTCCCTTGCGATCCTGGCGATACGGACAGCCTCCTCTGCCGTACGGGCTCCGGAGGTGTTGGGCAGCAAGGTCACTGTCTCCGGGATATGGGACAGGATATTATCCTGGGCATCCGCTCCGGGATCCACCCGGCGAAGGGCCACGGTAATCATTTCCGATTTGCTGGCCTCCAGCATGGGGGTGATAAGGGTTTTTGACGCAAATTTTCCGGTACCGGTAAGCAACCGGCTGGAAAAGGTTTTCGGGCCAAGGGTTAACAGGTCTTCCATGGTTTATCCTCCTCCCACGAAGTTGAGCAGTTCAACGGTATCCCCGTCACGCACCGGGGTTGCGGCCCAACTGGCTTGTTTAATTACATTCAGATTGTGTTCAATGACCAGGGATGAGGGATCAAGCCCCTGTGAGTCTACAAGGGCGGCGAGATCGGGACTCTCCGTGTCAACGGAAGAGCCGTTTAAAATAATTTTCATAACACCTCCGGCAAATTTAAATACCCCGAACATTCAGGGTAAGGTAACCGGGGATGATCTGATGGAAACTACAGGCGGGAATACTAAAAAAGACTCTCTATAACGCTATACACTTTCCCTACGCCGGTATTAACCGTATCAGGTTCCAAGGGTTGAAGGCCTGCCTTCTCTCAGCAAAAAGCACCCCCAGTGAACTTGGAGGAGTGTATATGATTTGGATGGCGTTGTCAAACTGAAATATCAGATATCAGTTGACGCGGTGGGAGAGGGATAAGCGGGAGCCGCTTGAACAGCCGTTCCTGTTTTGGCTGTTCAAGCAGACCCCGCGGTTTTCGGTGCTTTTATACATGTCCGCCAAGGAATCCGGGCGGTTCATTCCGGGAGCATGCCCGGGAAACGCTGGGGATGGAATCTTCGATGCTGTATGCAAAAGATTCAAGTTCGGCCTGACGCTTTTCATCAGCTTCCCTTACAATATTTCTGCATTCGCCTTCGTCACAATGTCCGGTTATATCTCTTGAGGGTATTTGTGCCATGATATCTCTCCTCATTTATCTGAATTTAAAGCCGTTTTTTTTCGGCCAGGTTGAGGATAAAATAACCACCAACAAAAGTTCGTCAAGGCTAATTTTTATTGACAATCAAAACCATTGCGAATATAACTCGAAACCGGGACAAAAAGTAAACAGAATATAAGGAAAATTTCAGTGAAAGAAACCCTGGCAACCAAAGTGCTGCACCAGTTTTCAGAATCCCTGGGTGCGGCCATAGATGCCAAGGATCCCTTTACCAGCCTTCACAGCGAGGAGGTGGCGGAAATCTCACATTCCATTGCCCTGTCCATGGGACTTGATACCCGGGAGGCAGACCTCATCCATGTGGCAGGACATCTTCACGATATCGGAAAAATAGGGATACCTGACGACATCCTGAAAAAAAAGGAACCGCTCACAGACCTGGACTGGAAGTTTATCCGAAGACATCCGGATATCGGAGCGGATATTCTCAAACCGGTTGAGGCTTTGGCTGACAGCGGTATCGTTGACCTGGTAAGACATCACCATGAACGGTTTGACGGACAGGGCTACCCCTGCCGGTTAAAGGGAGAGACCATTCCCCTGGGCGCAAGGATCATTGCCCTTGCAGATGCCCTGTCTGCCATTTTACAGAACAGGCCTTACCGGCCGGCAAGAAAATTTGAGGAGGCTGTTGCTGAGATTATCAACTGCAGTGAGACCCAGTTTGATCCCGGGGTTGTGGCGGCATTTCTCAGGATAAAGGACGAGGTCCGGTCCATTCTGACCTATTTAAACCCGGATCCTCTGGGTTCTGTTAATTCTTTGGATCCGGCGGATCCGGAGGATATGGCAGTTCAGGCCTAGGGCCGTGATACTCACCCCAGATCTTTGGGCAGGGAGTATACCCGCACAGGATCGGATTTGCCTTTTACACTGGTTTCGGGCATGGGTATAAAATCGTACCGGTTTTTAAGCCTGGCCTGCATCTCTTCGCTGACAAGGATGTCTGTACGAAACTCCTTGGTCAGCCCCTGGATTCTTGAGGCCATGTTGACTGTATCCCCGATCAATGAATAGGCCGACCTGTAGGCACTGCCGATGTTGGCCGCCAGGACCGGTCCGGTATGAATGCCTACCCCGTGGGCGATGGGGGGCATGCCCCGGACTTCAAACCTCTTGTTGAGCAGTTCCAGCCGCCCCCGCATTTCCAGGGCGGTTTTTACGGCATCTGCCTCATGGCCCTCCCTGGCCACAGGCGCACCGAACACCGCCTCCACCTCATCGCCGATAAACTGGAGGATCAGGCCGTCATTCCTGTCTATGGCCCTGGAGATCTCATTAAAATAGGAGTTGAGCATATAGATCAGTTCCTTGGCCGGGGTTACGGCCACCAGGGGGGTAAAATTTCTCAGGTCCGCAAATAGGATGGTGGCCTCCTTTCTCTCCCCGTCCAGGGGCACCTTTCCCGAAAGGATCTCATCCCTGATCCTCCGGTCCACATACTTACCAAAGGTATCCTTAATGAGTTCCCGTTCCACCAGTCCCTGGTTCATGGCGTTGAGCATCTCCCCTGCAAACCCGATCTCATCGTTTGTCAAGACCTGTGCCTTTTGGGAAAAATCCCCTTTTTTCACATGGGCCATGACCCTGATAATCTCTGCCACCGGCCGTTTCAGGTGGTGCAGCACCAAAAAGGAGAAAGCAACGGCAACCACCATGAAAACAGCGCTTTCCCGTATAATGGTATCATCAAGGCGCTGGACCAGGTCAAGCAGGGACATTTCATCCATCATCTGCATCTGCCGGAACCTGTGAATGGTTATGTGGATAAAGGCCAGGGGAACTATGGAAACGGCAAAGATAAGAGAGGTAAACCGCACCCGCAGGCTGATGGATTTCACCCCCTGGACAGTGGACAGGTCGCCCTTTGGAAAAAACAGGGGAATACGGGTGTGCTGGGAAACATGCTCAACCCAGAAAAATGCCAGTGTCACAGTGATCAGCCCGCTGCCAAGCCCGACCCAGATCCCACCCGGGGTTCCCACGGCCCAGAACAGGAAGGAGCCCAGCAGCCAGACAATGATGTCCATGATGACAATGAAATAAGGCTCGTTAAGTACACGGCGACGCGCCTTTTCCAGCAGCCCGGGATCTGCCGGTTCACTCCGGTGAAAGGCTGTCAGGCACTGCCGTATGGACCGCTCATACAAAACAATCAGTACAGACATGATCACGGTCATAACAGCGCCGTAGGACAGGTCCAGATAATAGACCATGATCAGGACCTCTTCAGGGGCATCCCCCACCCGGTTATCAAAGAAGATGTTGGTCATCCAGTCGCCGACAAGCAAGGCAAAGGTATTGCCGATGATGACCTCATTGGCGACGTAAAATTTGTAGAACTTGTTTTTTATCAGTCTGGCCTGGTTCATGATGTCCGAATAATCGGCCAATCCCCCTGGTTTGTAAAGACATTTTACAAAAATATTGACCTTGGGGCCGAACCGGTGTAATTTATCAGCCCATAATTTGTTGCGGAAATCCGGCCAACGGAACACGGTGAAATCCCGTGACGGTCCCGCCGCTGTAATCGGAAATATCTGATCTGCCATGCCACTGGTCACCCGGGAAGGTGCAGATTCAGGTCTAACGCCGTAAGTCAGAAGACGAGCCGGAGCTTCCCTTAAGCTTTGTAAAACTTGATGGTAAAGGGTTTTGTAGGATGTAACGTCTTGCAGAGCCTTTTTCGGTTTTGCAGGGCAAGCTGATCTAGATCAATAGCGAGGAGACTATGAAAACACAGATCGAATACGCCCGCGAGGGCAAACTCACCAGGGAAATGACCTTTGTCGCAGAATCAGAAGGCCTGTCAACAGACTTCATTATGGACAAGGTTGCCAGGGGCGAAATCGTCATCCCATGCAACACCAACCGGCCCAACCAGAAAATTGCCGGTATCGGTACAGGACTGAGAACCAAGGTAAACGCCTCCATCGGGACCTCTTCCGATATCTGCGATGTGGATCTTGAAGTGGCCAAGGCCAAGGCTGCCGAAGAAGAGGGGGCAGACACCCTCATGGAGCTGTCTGCTGCCGGCAACATGGATAAAATCAGGCGTACCGTCCTGGCCAACACAGACCTTCCCGTTGGCAACGTTCCCCTGTACCAGGCATTCAAGGAGGTCATCCGCAAATACCAGAACCCTGCCAAACTGGATCCGGAATACCTGTTTGACCTGATCGAACAGCAGCTGGACGACGGGTTGAGCTTCATGGCCATCCACTGCGGTATTAACCAGTACACCATTGAACGCCTCAGGAAACAGGGATTCCGCTATGGCGGCCTGGCCTCAAAGGGCGGCACATATATGGTGGCCTGGATGGATATCAATAAAAAGGAAAACCCCCTTTACGAACAATTTGACAGGGTCTGCGCCCTGATGAAAAAATATGATGCCGTCTTTTCCCTGGGGAACGGCATCCGGGCAGGCGCCATCCACGACAGCCATGACCGGGCCCAGATGGCCGAGATGATCATTAACTGCGAACTGGCTGAAATCGGCCGGGACCTGGGCTGCCAGATGATGGTGGAAGGCCCCGGCCACGTCCCCCTGGATGAAATCGAAGGCAATATCATGCTGGAAAAACGGATGTCCGGCAATGCCCCCTATTATGTACTGGGTCCCATCCCCTGTGACACCGGTGCCGGATATGATCATATTACCGCCGCCATTGGTGCGGCCTCATCTGCCCGTTACGGCGCAGACCTGATCTGCTATATCACTCCGGCCGAACATCTGGCCCTGCCCTCAGTGGCAGATGTGCGTGAAGGCGTAAGAGCCACCCGCCTGGCTGCCAGAATCGGTGATATTTCCAAATATCCCGACCGCAGGGAGAACGAAAAACAGGCAGCCATGGCCAGGAGGGACATGCGCTGGGACGACCTTGAAAAATACCTGCTCTTCCCGGATGTGGCAAAATCCATCCGTGAGGAACGGGCACCGGAACAAAAAGAGACCTGCACCATGTGCGGGGATTTCTGTGCCATGAAAAAAGGCATGGAGATATTTGAGAAAGATATAACAGACAAGAGGTAAGCTATGTCACTGCTTGAACAGACCATAGGATCAATTAGGGAAACCCTGGACCAGGAAGTCCTGGCCGCAGCCAAGCAGCGCCTTGCCGACCAGGCCAAGCCTGCCGGCAGCCTCGGGATCATGGAAGGTATCGGCGCCCGCCTTGCCGCCATAAAAGGCACCATTGACGTCCGCCTGACAAACAAGCGGATCGTTACCTGCGCCGGGGACCACGGTGTAACCGACGAAGGGGTCAGCCTGTTTCCGGCTGAAGTCACCCCCCAGATGGTGATGAACTTTGCCGGAGGCGGCGCCTCGGTAAATGTCATCGGCAACCATGCCGGCGCCGTTGTCAAGGCAGCCGACCTGGGAGTGAACCATGACTTCCCTGCCGACCTGCCCATCTTCCATAAAAAGGTCCGCCACGGTACGGGTAACTTCACCAAAGAACCGGCCATGACCCGGGAAGAGGCTGTCCGTTCCATTGAGGCCGGTATTGAGATCGTGGAAGAACTCCAGGCCGAAGCCCCTGTGGATCTGTTGGGCACCGGTGATATGGGGATCGGTAATACCACCCCTTCATCAGCTATTATTGCGGCCTTTTCAGGCCTGCCCGTGGAAACCCTTACCGGCCGCGGCACCGGCATTGACGATGCCGCCCTGGCCAATAAGATCGCCGTCATCCGGAAAGGCCTTGACCTGCACAACCCCGATCCCAAGGATCCCATTGACGTCCTCTCAAAGGTCGGCGGCCTTGAAATCGGCGGCCTGGCAGGGCTTGTACTGGGAGCGGCAGCCCACGGCATCCCCGTGATCTGCGACGGCCTCATCTCCACGGCAGGGGCACTGATTGCCTGTGAGCTGGCTCCGGCAGCCAAGCAATACCTGTTTGCCAGCCACAAATCCGTTGAAATCGGCCATAAATACATGCACGACCGCCTGGGGCTCGATCCCCTTATTGACCTGAAGTTCCGCCTCGGCGAAGGCACAGGCGCTGCCGTCTGCATGGAGCTTCTGGATCTTGCCACACGCATCCTGGCAGATATCAAAACCTTTGAAGAGGTCGGGGTATCCCAGGCAGACCAATAAGCCCCTCCGGCCCGGACATTTCCGGGCCGGCCGCACATCCAAACGCCCCCGGATAATTTCCAGGGGCGTTTTTCATTGAAAAAAGTCCTGAAAATCAGGGTTTCCCCGATTGTTTTTCCCGCCACGATTGATTATTCACTGCTATGGGTCTATGTTTTTAGAGGAGATGAGATTAATGACTGTCCCAAATAAACCGCACAGCGTATACATCCAATAAACCAACGGGACCCGCAGTTGATTATACCTAAAAAACCGATAACCGGACTGATCATACTCATGTCACTCATAAGTGCAGGCCATTCAGGCGCAAAGGAGTCTGTTATCCTTCTCCACGGGCTTGCACGGACCAACCGGTCCATGGTGAAAATGGCTGCCTCACTAAAGGCCGAAGGGTTTCACACGGTCAACCAGGATTATCCGTCAACTGATTTTCCCATAGAGGTACTGGCTGAAAAAACCATTGAAAAGGCATTGAAAAAATGCCCGTCAGGCAACAGGATCCACTTTGTCACCCATTCCCTGGGGGGAATTCTGGTGCGCCAGTACCTGAGCGGCCATACCATTGAACACCTGGGAAGGGTGGTGATGCTCGGCCCGCCGAACCAGGGGAGCCAGGTGGTGGATGCATTGAAAAACATGCCTGGTTTTAAGCTGCTGAACGGCCCTTCCGGAATGCAGCTTGGCACGGATGCCCAAAGCGTTCCCATCAGGCTCGGTCCGGCAGATTTTGAGGTGGGAATCATCGCAGGCAGCCGGAGCATCAACCTGATTTTGTCCACATTTTTACCGGGCCGGGATGACGGCAAGGTCACCATAAAGAATACAAAACTGGAAGGGATGGCCGATCATATTACCCTGCCGGTCTCCCACCCTTTTATGATGAGAGATAAGACAGTGATCCGCCAGGCCATCCGGTTTCTCAGGGACGGCAGGTTTGGCAGGGAAACCGATCATTAATCTTATACAGCTTGTCTGCCCAGGATCAATCATCCACTGATTTTCCCACTTCTCTTCATGTCTATCCTGTGATATATCGCATGCAGTGAACCTGTTTTCCTTAAGGGAACCCGGTTAAAATCCGGGGCGGACCCGCCGCTGTGAATGGGGACGAAAACCGCAGAGGCCACTGTGTTGTAAGTAAACCAGCGAAACAGCACGGGAAGGCGCGGTGATTAGAAGGATCCACAAGCCAGAATATCTTAGGGAAAGCGTTAATGGGTCGCGAAAGAATTAGTTCACATTCTGTTTGCAAAATACCCAAGGTTTTAAGGGTTTTTAAAACAGACTAGGTGAAGTTATTTTTGCGCGATCCCTAAATAAACGTCTCGGAGAGACGGTAAATCCCCGGGCTGATAAAGTGCCGGCTCGCGGAGCGGCCGGTTTTTGGGAGTTTATCATGGCATCATATCACCTGTTTCTGCTTGTCCTGGCTGTTTATATTTCCTTCCTGGTCCTAACCGGGCTTTACTTCAGTAAAAAACAAAAATCCCAGACCGACTTCTGGCTGGCGGGAAAATCCGCAGGCTTTTTATCCGTCGGGTTTTCCGCTGCCGCCTCCTGGCTGACGGCAGGGGCGCTTCTGGCGGTTATCGGTTTTTATATGCTTTTAGGCATGGGATCGGTGTGGGGATTTGTGGCCCCCAATATCCTGGCGCTCTTTATCATTGCCTTTTTTGTGAAAAAGATAAAATCCCTGCCGGCCATTACCCAGCCGGAACTCCTTGAAATGAGATACGGCAGTTTTTTAAGGCTGCCCGTGGCCGTCATCATCACCGTGGTCATGATCCTGTTTGCCGTTGCCGATATCAAGGGGTTTGCCATGGTCCTTGAAATATTTTACGGGATCAGCCCGACCTGGTCCGCTCTGATCGTCGGGCTTGCCGTTGCCGTATATGTCACCCTTGGCGGCCTGTCCGCCGTCATTGCCACGGATATGATTCAGTTTATCTGCCTCTCCCTTTTTATCCTGATCATGGCCGCCGTTGTCACATCCGGAGGGGGGAGTGCCGCAGGGCTTTCCCTTGGGGAGATGGTAGGGGGCACACCTGAGGGATGGTGGAATCCGGCATCCATCGGAATGCCCATGGTATTGATCTTTGTACTGGCCATTATTCCCGGATGGATCACGGAGCAGGATCCCTGGCAACGGGTGTGGGCGGCAAAGGATGAACGCTCCGCCCGGAACGGGATGTTTCTGGGATCTTTCCTGGTGGCTGTGGTTTTCGGTGCCTGCGCCCTGATCGCCCTGGGCCTGAACAACATCTATCCTGAAATTGCAGAGGCCGGATTCCCCATGGGAATGGCCAAGGCAGAACCGGCACTTCTGACCTTTATCATGGAGAGCCGGTTTTCAGATATCAGCCTGGCCCTGTGCGCCGTCGCCCTTGCCACGGCCGCCATGTCCTGTACAGATACCTTTGCCGCCTCCGGTGCCTCCTGCATTTCAAGGGATATCTTCCAGCGGTATATTTACAAAGATGCCGGTATGAAGCAGGTGCGCCTGGTTAACCGGCTCAGCGTTCTTTTAATCGTAGCCCTGGCCACCCTGGGCTCTTTTTACATCAACAGCATCATAGATGCCATCCACATTGCCACCTTTATTGCCTCTGCATCTTATTTTTTCGCCCTCATGGGCGGCCTGTACTGGAAACGGGCCACAGGCCCGGGAGCTGTTGCCTCACTCTGGACAGGATTCATCATCCAGACCGGCCTGGTCATATTTGACCTGGCCAAAACAGCGCCCATGGCACCGCCTTATCTTGAAAGCATCCATCCCGTATTCATGGGCCATGGTGTTATTATTGCCATGCTCATCTCCGGTATTGTATTTGTAGGTGTTTCTCTGGCCACGAAACCTTGCGAAAAAGAGCAGCTGGATATCTTTTTTAAAAACGGGAATGTGGAAACAACCGGTCCTGCAACGGAAAGATAAGCTTAAGAATCCCGCCCCTGAAAACATTCAGGGGCGGGGTTTTAAAACTGATTCATCCTCCGACTGTACTGTGTTTTTATGAATATAGTAGGCCAGATCAGATTTTTGCCGGGTATCCAGATTTGTAAACCGGACATGGCATCTGCGGCACTCCATGGAGCTGAACGGAGAAATATTCAGAACCGGATATTCCCCGACAATTTCATATTGGAGCGCTCCCACAAAAGAACTCATACTGACCAGAGAAAGGTACTCTTCAGGTAAAGACCTGTTTTCTTTATTGTCAACAATATATTTAAAGCAGAGACCGCCTTTACTTATATTGATAACCTGCCCAGCTTTAGACGACTTCTCAATCGCGGCAAAAGCACCTTCGGAAGCCATATAACGCTCTTCTTTTCTTCTTTCGAAAGCCGGTATTTTTTTAGACATGAAATATATCCTTCCACCTTTGATTTAATTTGAAACAGTCTCTTTGGATGCCCTGTATTGCGGGAAACCCACAGGGAGCAATTTTATTGAACCTATTGGACCTATTGAACAGATGCAAGATCTGTGAGGCCTTTTGTAATCGCATATTTAGTAAGGCCTGCGATGGTGTGTATGTTCAGTTTTTTTTTAATGTTATTCCGGTGAACATCAACGGTCTTCGAACTGATGTTCATCTGTGCGGAAATGGTTTTGCTTGTATGACCTTCTGATATCAATTGAAGTACTTCACGTTCCCGGGCGGATAGCAGGGATAAACTGTCCACCGCATCCCATTCCCTGTTTTTAGCAAACTCCACCACCATATGGGTTATTTCAGGGCTCAGGTATGTGGCGCCTGATAATATCACATTCAATGCTTTTACCACCTCTTCAAACGGGGCGGTTTTCAACAGGTAGCCTGAAGCGCCTGCGTTGAGCATGCCCATTACATAGGGTTTGGCCGAGTGCATGGTCAGGGCCATGACCTTTGTGTCTGGGACGGTGGCAACAATCTGGCGGGTGGCTTCGATACCGTTCATATCCGGCATGCTGACATCCATTAAAACAATGTCCGGCCTGAGTTCTTCCGTCAGTTTCAAGGCAACCCTGCCGTTGTCGGCCCTGGCAACCACGTGGAATTCACTGCTGGATTCAAGGGTGTGGCCGATACTGTCCCGCACGATCTGATGGTCATCAACAACAAGGATTCTGGGTTTTTCCATTGAGTACTCGTTCTAAGAATAATTGGAATCATTTATATGATAGCGTATATTTTTTTTACCAGAAATCCGCCCCCGAGATCAAGACATACTTTTAACCGCCTTAATTTGCTGGAAATATAACAAAAAAGACTCGCCGCATGCACCAAGGGCAGCGCATTCCTCAGTAAAAAAACACCTGGTCCGGTATACTGTTTTTATTTGCTGAAGAATGCAGAAAAGCGGTGACCGCTGCGTATACCGGAACCGTTCATTTACATTGGAGATCAAAATATGATGACATATCCGGCCCCCGGTATTTTACTTATTTGCCTGTAGACAAATTTTCCCTTTTTTTTCGACAGCAAAAGCTGTTATAGAACATCAATAAAATATTGCAACGTTTATTTCACAAGGGCGGCAATTATTTTGAAAATCAAACTCTCCATAGCTAAAAAATTATTCGTATTCCTAATGGCTGTTACATTTCTTATTTTCGGTCTTTTATTTTTACTTGCCAATAATGCGTTACAGGAATTCGGAAAAGTGGCCATGAAGACAAACACACAGCAGATAAAAAGCCTGTCCGAATCCTATCTGATGGATATTGCCCGTGAGAGAGTTCAAAAATTTAATGAAAAAATAGCAAAATACGAATCAAGTGCGGCGTTTGTGGCAAAGCGGGCCGGGGAAATATACAACCGGATGGATGAAGAGATTCAACAGAGCGGGACGTATCCGGACTTAAGCCGGAGTATTGAAAATAACATTTTTTACACGCCAAAAACGCTTCCGTGTATAACGGCTTTCTGGGGAAGCGATAAAATATCAGAGAAAAAAAACCAGGAACTCAGGGCATTGTTCCGTCTGGATGCTGATTTGGAAACCGCAAAATTCCTGACAGCTGAAAGTATGGCCGCCCATATCATCACATTGTCCGGAATCGGTAAATACTTTACGGAAAATCCATCTGCCAGGGCCAGGTGCTTTGATTTACCGCCGGCTTCGGTATTTGACCTGAGGGACGGAGAACCGGTCACCATTTATACAAGAACGCCCGGCCAAGGTAATCTTCCGAAAATAACACAGCCCTATAAGGACGATGTAATTGACGGTTTTATCATTACGGCAACAGCCCCGATAGTGGATAATAAAGGCATTTTAAGGGGAATAGCAGGAATTGATGTCCCCCTGGCCGACATTTCCAGATCCCTGAAAACAGACAGCAACAAAAAACGATTTTTCTTTTTTATCGGAACAGACGGAGAACTCATGGGGTTCCCCCAGAAATGTATGGATTTTTTCGGTTTAAATATTGACCAAAAGGCGTTTAAACACTCAAAAGACACCTTATCACTAAAATTAACAGACTCTTCCATACCTGAGGTAAAAAAAATAGACCAGTGGATCCGGGAGGACAAGAAACCCTTTTTCAGGTTAACCGTTGATGGTGAACCGCTGTTATTGGCAGTTGCCCGTTTCAGCCAGGCAAAGCACCGCCTGGTGGAAGTCATGAGTGAGAGAGAGATGGTGGCATCCATCCGCCGGACCGGGGAGGCCCTTGAAAGAAGCGATTCAAAGATAAAATACCATTTTTTAATGTATGCCCTGGCATTTTTCATTTTTTCCATTGTCTGTATTTCCGAAGCCGTCAGAAGCGTGGTAAGGCCTATTCAGCACCTGACAGCGTTTACCCGCAGGATTGCAAATAAAGAGTACCATCTGCGTTCAAAGCTTTACAGAAATGATGAAATCGGAGACCTGTCCATTGCCCTTGATATCATGGCCAAGCGTCTCGGGCAGTACAAAACCCAGGAAAAAAACCTTGTTGAAGACCTTTCCAGGCAGGGCCGGCAGTTGAAACAGCTGAACGAATACCTGGTCTATTTTGAAGAATCCGAAAGAAAAGCCATTGCTTCGGAACTTCACAGCACAATTGCCCAAAGCCTCGGAATCGGGGTATCAAAAATCAGAAGCCTGATAAACCGGGAGGATCCTCCCCAGCCGTCTGACCTGGAGGAATTGCAGGCTTTTCTGGAGTATGCGGTCAAGGATATCAGAAAAATCATGTATGAACTTGCCCCGCCGATATTGAACGATTTTGATATTGATGTGGCCATTGAATTCTTAATCGAAGAAATCAACGAAAAAAAGGGAACGGATTTTGTTTTCCATAATGCCGTAGGCGGGGCAGTCGGATTGAACAAGGCCCTGAAACTTACATTTTACAGGGCTGTCAAAACACTGCTATTCAGTATCCTCGAACAATCGGACGCCCCACAGGCAGGGGTGGAAATATCAGCGGAGAAAACCCAGCTGCTTATCCGTATGCATGCATGCGGGGCAGGCATTGATACAGAGAAGCTGATGTGCCTGCCGGTCGGCAGTTCAGGCTCCCACCTCCTGTCCGAAAGAATGAGACGGCTGGGAGGGTCCATGTCCACCCGTGAGACGGAGAAGGATTGTGTCCTTATCGATCTTGCGGCCCCGGTTTTAACGGATCACCCTCAGGAGTAAAGGAAGGTTTGTAATGATAAAGCAGACGCTTATTTTCTGTATTGTCACATTGGTGCTCACAGCCCATTCCCTCTGGGCGGAATCGCCCGAACCGGAAAAAGAGGCCCGGGCCCTGATGGCGGCCGAGGCCTGGCTGTCCATTGTTGATAAAGGGGAATATGACAAAAGCTGGGAAAAAACCTCTGAATATTTTCAGAACTCAGTATCGAAAAAAGACTGGACCGATGCCCTGACCGGCTTCCGAAAGCCTTTTGGAAAGGTGATCCTCAGAAAGGTAGCCCAGATGAAATACACCACGAGCCTGCCCGGTGCCCCGGACGGTGAATATGTGGTGATCCATTTTAAAACATCTTTTAAGAACAAGGCCTCTTCTTTTGAAACCGTTACACCCTCACTTGAAAAAAACGGGACATGGCGGGTTGCAGGCTATTTTATAAAATAAGGGAGATAATCCATGACCTTTGATGAATTGCTGGGATCCCGGAGATCCGTACGAAACTACAGGCAGGATCCGGTTTCTCAGGAACTGATCACGGAGATGATAAACGAAAGTACCCTGGCGCCGAATGCCGGTAATGAACAGCCCTGGAAATTTATCGTAATTAATAACCAGGCAGTTATGAAACGCATATCAGACGAAAGCAAAAGGAACATCCTCGCCCGAATCGCGGCAAACCCGGACGATTATGCAAGCCGGTATAAAACCATCCTTGAAAAAGAGGGGTATAACGTATTCTACAATGCCCCCTGCCTGGTCATGATCCTGGGACCTGCAAGACTGCGGAATATCTATGCGGACTGCACCCTGGCAGCGGCCTACTTTATGCTGGCAGCCGCATCCCGGGGGCTTGGCACCTGCTGGGTCAACCTTGGCAGGGCAATTGAGGATCAGGAGATGCTGACCGAACTGGGTGTTCCGGATGATTGTGACATTATTGCCCCGATAGCCCTGGGATATCCCACACAGATACCGCCCGTTCCAAAAAGAAAACCACCTGAAATCCTGAAAATAATCGATTGACGCAGCTTCCGGATACCGGAAAAATACAGGGCAGACTACAGCTCCCTGGGAATCATTGGGTTTCATCTGCAATAATCAAATTCAGGGTTGATTACACGGCAGTCAGGCCTTACCTTTGTCAATATCCCCCGGGCGGCCTGCCAATTTCCACTGCAATTCCAAGTGACAGGCCCTGCGGGACCATCCGTGATTAAAAGGAGAGCCCCATGCTTAAGAAAATGAATCATCCCTTTGCCTTTTCCTCATTGGCTGTGATTTTTTTACTGGTCTTCGGCCTGGCCCCTGCCGTACAGGCCCATTGTCAGATTCCCTGCGGGATCTACGATGACCATGCCAGGGTCAAGTCAATGAAGGAAGATGCTTTGACCATTGAAAAATCCATTCACAAGATTTCCGCGTTAACCGGAAAAACAGATGCCCTCTCAGTAAACCAGAGGGTCAGGTGGGTTATGAACAAAGAAAAACATGCCCAGAATATTATCTCAGCCATCAGCGATTATTTCCTGACCCAGCGGGTTAAGCCGGATCAGGAGGATTATACCCGTCGGCTGATAAACCATCACGCCGTTATTGTAGCTGCAATGAAAGCCAAACAGAATGCGGCCCCGGAGTTTGTCCAGGCCCTGAAACAGGCCATTGGCGAACTGGAACCGTATTACCCGGGACATTAAATATTGCAGCACCGGCCGCCGCCTCTCCGACCAGGCTGTCCCCCGGAGGCGGCTGTCCGGACCTCTTACAGGACCGGTAAAAAACAGCACCCGGGGGCGCTATCACTATGTCCCTGGGCGTGAACCTTCTTTGGGTGTATTCCACCTGATGATGACGCAGGTTCCTTTGCCGGGCCGGCTGTCCATAGAGAGTTCCCAGCCAAAACGTTTGCACAGCCGGGAAACAATACTCAGGCCAAGGCCGAACCCCCGGCTCCGCTCTCCCTTGATATGGGACTGTGTCACTGATTCCAGCCGGTCCGGTTCAATGCCCATGCCGGTATCAATGATGGTGATGCGGGCAGGATCGGAAATGATGGAGACCGATCCGCTGGATGTAAACTGAAAGGCATTCCGGATCAGGTTGGTTACGGCTATATAGAGGATCTCCTCCCTTACCCGGAGGGTGGGGGTGCCGCTGAAGTCCAGCTTCAGTTCAACATCCTTATTCTCTATAAGATACCGGGTGTTTTCCACGGCCTTTTTAATAACCGGCTCCACATCACAGGTCTCTGTGGGATCATTGTCTTCCCTGGCCAGCCAGAGAAAGGTCTCAATCGTGGTTTCCATATCTTTCACGGACATGACAATCCGGTTCAGTGGCTTTTTCAGTAAGGGGTTGACCTCTATCTCAGGCTGCTGCTCCATAATCTCAACCGCACCCTTGACAATGGTCAACGGGGTTCTCAACTCATGGCTGGCATCCCGGGTAAACTGCTTTTCCCTGCGGATGAAGGCGTTGATCCTCTGCATGGCAGTCTCTATGCTTGAGGTCAGCATGCTGATTTCCCCCTTCTGGGACTGTTCGGTCCATTGCTCGGGAATTTTTTCAGGATTCAGGCGCTTTATCTTATTCATGAGGTCGACCATGGGCCTGAACAAGACCCTTGAAGTGATCACCCCGATGATTGTTCCCGGCACCAGGAGAAGGCCCAGGGAGATCATCAGGATCTGAAGGGGATTGAGAAAGTCATTTTCCTTAAAAAATTCCCTTCCGTGGAAAAAAAGATAGTGGGTGGCCCCGGTGTCCGGAAGCTTTATTATTCCCACATGCACCGGAGGCCGGTTCTTTTTGTAAAACCGGGTATAAACACCCGGTTTAAGTTCCCGCACAGCCCCCCGGACTTTCTCCGGTACCTGATCCAGCCCCTGGTAAGCTTTAATAAATCTTGAATGGGGAAAAGGGGTTGTTTTGTCTTTTTCATACTGGTACAGGAAATAGTCCACCTCTGTTTCCAAAAGGTTGTTTACCAGGCGGTCAAGATTTTTTCCCATAAGAATAAAGGTGATTATACCGTTGATAACCACCAGGATCGTACCAAAAATCAGAATCGTGACCACCACCCGGAACCGGATGCTCTGGTAAAATTTCATTATTATTCCTTTAGTCTGAAACCAACACCGTGGACCGTCTGCACCAGTGCCCGGTCAAAGGGTTTGTCAATTTTCTTCCGCAGGTTATAGAGGTGGCTTCTCAACACATCGCTGCCCGGGGGCATATCCCCCCACAGGGTGTGCTCTATCTCTTTTCTGGACACCACATTGGGACTGGCCTCCATGAGCTGCCTCAAAATAGAGATACAGGCGTTGTTCAGCTCAATGGCCCGGCCCTGGCGGGTCACCTCAAAGGTGCCCAGGTCCATGGTGAGATCCCCCACGGCCAGCACCTTTTTATCCCGGGAACGCCGTTTGGCAAGTACCCGCACCCTGGCCTCCAGTTCTTTGAGGGCAAAGGGTTTGACAAGGTAATCATCCGCACCGGAGTCAAAACCCAGGAGCTTGTCGTCCAGGGTGTCCCGGGCCGTGAGCATGATCACCGGTACCTGTTTATCCGCCTGCCGGCGAAGTTTCCGGCAGAGGGTGATCCCGTCCATACCCGGCAGCATCAGATCCAGGACAATGACGTCATACTCCTGGGTCAGGGCCAGGTGAAGGCCGCCGATACCGTCCATGGAAAAATCCAGTATAAACCCTTTGGGCTCTAAAAAATCACTGATATTTTCCACTATGGCCGGGTTGTCTTCAATGACCAGCAAACGGATATTCTCTTTCATTTGGATCCTCCAACGGAACCGCTCAGGGTTGTGATATGTTACGGCCAGTATAATAGTCTAACTCTTCCAGGGCAAGGACAAGGGAGACCCTGGCATCGGCAAGGTCACCCTGGGCTGCAACAAGATCGTTCTGGGCCTCGTTCATCCGGACCAGGGAGGCCTGGCCGGCGCGGTACTCCTTTTGGACAAGATCCCTTGTGGTTTCCACCAGGGAGGTGTTTTCCCGCTGGAGTTCCAGGGCCTGGCGGGCGGAATCCACCTTGGATAGTGCAGACCGGATTTCCGAGGCAGCAGTGATCCGGGCCTCTTTCCGCACCTGTGCAAGCTCCCGCTTCTCCGATACCGCTTTCCGGACCGCGGACCGGGTGGCACCGCCGGAAAAGATCTCAAAACTGAGGGAAATACCCACGGATGCTCCCATATTGCCTGAATCTCCCAGGCCGTCGAACTCATCTATTCCGCTTCCGCCATAACCGCCCACCAGGGATATTGTTGGGAAATAGCCTGATTTTTCCCGGTTGATTCCGGCTTCAGCCTCCTGAACGGCAAATTCATCTTCTTTCAGGTCCGGACGGTCTGCCAGGGCGGCACTGATATCCGAAGCCAGCTCTTTCTCGCTGACCGGGTCCCCCCACCGGGGTGAGGCGGTCAGGGCCTGGACTTCCATGCCCCGGGGCAGGCGGGCCTCTCTGTACCCCATCAGGGCGGCCAGGCCATAGCTGTACTCCTTATAGGACTGCCCGGCTTCAATCAGGGACGCCTTTGCCGAATTGACCCTGGTCTTATAATTCAGCACATCACTGTAGGAGCCCGTGCCGAGACGCTCTTTGGCAATGGCCTCCTTTTCCTGTTCCCGGTTGAAGTCCATGTCGGACCTGGCAATCCTGATATTTTCTGCTGCCAGCTGCACATTAAGAAAGCTCTGGGCAATTGACCATGCAAGGATGCGCCGGGCATCCTCCCGGGCAGCAAGGCTGGCTTTTTCCCCGTATCGGGCTGCCAGGGCATTATACTTCCGGTAAAACCCCTGAAACAGCACCTGGGTGACGGAAATTTTATTGGTGTATTGATTTTCAGAGGCTGAGGGAGAAGAAGTGTCAGTGGCCTCCGTGTAATCCCAGGACGAGGACAGCCCCACTGTGGGAAGATAATCCGCCCTGGCCCGGTTTATGGTTTCCATGGCCTGGATAACATTCTCCTTAGCCGCCTCAATGGTGGGGCTGTTTTCAAGGGCAATCTTTTTGGCCCGGGCCAGGGTCAGTGTAACGGCAGGCGCCGGGGATGGGCTTTGCATTATTTCGGCGGCAGGTTGGCCGGAGGTGGATGCGGCCGTGGCGGGGCTGCCCTGGCCCGGGCCAAAAAGAAAAGCAATTACATAAATAGACAGCAACACTATATTAAAAAATCTCATGATGACGCTCCCGGAGAGAAAGAATTCAGGGGTTCAGGTTCAGGAAGATTGCGTTTGAAAGCCGGCTCAAGACGGTTCCGGGAAACCGGAACAGGACCGAACCCGCCGGCCAGCGCATATCTGATGTCATTGATAATGGCAAACAGGCAGGGCAGAAGCACCAAAGTCAATATTGTGGCAAAGGCCACACCAAATGCCAGGGATATTCCCATCGGGATCAGCTGCCGGGCGTGCTGGCTGGTCTCCAGGATCAGGGGTAAAAGCCCGCCGATGGTGGAGATGGAGGTAAGCATCACGGCCCGGAACCGCCTCAGGCCGCCCTGGAAAACAGAGTCGAAAAATCCCATTCCCTCTTCCAAGTTCATGTTGATCCGTTCAATAAGCACGATGGCGTCGTTGACCACAACCCCGGACAGGGCCACCATGCCGAACACCGAGAGTATGGAGAGCATGTGGCCCATGATGAAGTGTCCCATTACAGCCCCCACCAGGCCGAACGGGATGGTCATAAGGATAAGAAACGGCTGGACATAGGACCGGAACATGGTGGCGATGATCACGAACATGCCCATGACGGAGATGGGTATCCAGATATAAAGGCTGCCAAAGGATTCTGCAGAGTGTTTGGCATCCCCCTCCAGAATAATACGCATATCAGGATATGCCTCCCGGATCTCCCTGAACACGCCGGCCTCAAGTGTGGAAATGACTTCTCCGGCCACAATTTTTGCCCTGTCCACATTTGCCGACACCATGATCTGGCGGGAACCGTTTTTCCGGGTGATGGTGGAAAATCCCGGTTCAAAACTGATGTCAGCCACAGCTTCCAGGGGTATCCAGGTGCCGTCAGAGGTTTTTATCTTGTATTTGCCGATGGACTCCCGTGTCCGGCGCTCAGCCTCTGTAAGACGGACATAGACCTCGACCTCGTCATTGTCCCGCTGGATTTTCAGGGCCTCGGACCCGTAGTAGGCCTCGTAGATCCGGGTGGCCAGGTCTGACAGGCTTATACCTAAATATTCGGCTTCGGGCCTGATATGAAACTTAAGCTCGTTTTTTCCCGGGGCATTGTCGGAGTAAACCCGGGAGACCCCGTCTATGGCGGCCAGTTTTGCCATTATCCTGTCGGCGGCATCAGACATCCGGTCCAGGTTCTGCCCCTGGAGGCAGATCTCCACAGGGGCGCCCGGAGGCCCGCTGTTTGAAGCGGAAAAATCCAGGGACTGGACACCGGCAATGTCACCGGCAGCAGTTTCCCAGGCCGTGATAAAATCATCCGAATGGACACCGCTCTCACCCGGATCCATCAGGGTTACCCTGACCCCTCCCTCGTGCGGGGAGGCGGTATCTGATCTACCTGCGGTCTCTCCGGCGTTCTGCCCCACCGTGGCCAGGGTGTTCACAATCAAAGACTCCCCCGGGCCGAATGCCCGGGCAGCCTGCCGGGCTCCGGCTTCAATTTTCTCCACCGCGGCCCGGGTTACGGCAAACGGGGTACCTTCGGGGAAGGCCACAGAGGCGGTGATGATGGAGGAGGCCTGGTTGGGAAACACGTTAAACTTGATAAAACCGCCCGCAACCAGGCCTGCACACAATAAAAGAAGGGTGATACAGAGGCTGACAAACAAATACCTGAAGCGCACGCAGGCCTTTAATACAGGATAATAAACCTGGCGGGCAACACGCTCCATACCGGCCACAGACCTGTCATGGAACCGGTTTATTGCGGTTAACAGGATATTCCCCTTTTTAACCGGTTTCGGCCTGTCTGATAAACCGGATAAATGGGCCGGCAGCATAAACAGGCACTCCACAAGAGAGACCAGCAGGCAGGCAATCACAGCCGTCGGCAGCGCCACTATGAATTTACCCATCATCCCTTCAATGTGATAAAGAGGGAAAAAAGCCACAATGGTTGTAAATATGGCCGCCAGAACCGGCAGTCCGACCTCCCCGACCCCTTTCATCACAGCCTCCATGGAAGAGGCCCCGTTCTTCCGGTGATAAAAGATGGATTCCCCCACCACAATGGCATCGTCCGCCACAATCCCCAGAACCATGATCAGCCCGAACAGGGTAATCTTGTTTAACGAGATTCCACAAAAATGTACAATGGCCAGGCCTCCAAGCAGCGATATAGGTATGCCCATACCTGCCCAGAATGATATTCGAGTATCCATAAACAGCCAGAGCAGAACAAATACCAGCAAAAGCCCCATAGCAGCATTGGAATAAAGAGTGGAAAGATTTGACCGGGTGCTTTCGGTGTTGTCGGAAAGAATAACGATCTCGGAACCCCGTGGAAGCTGTTCATTTTTCTCCTCCTGATATTGGCGGACCTGGTCTGCAATGCGGATGGTATCCTCTTCTCCTGCCAGGATATTGATTAAAACGGCCGGCCGGCCGTTGGCCATGACAGAGAGGCTGTCCTGGGTGAATCCGTCTTTGATATCTGCAATATCGCCCAGGAAAAGGGTCTGTCCGTCCTCCCCGCTGATAATTTTGATCCGCGACAGTTCCTGCCCCGTGTACTTGCGGCCCATGGTCCTGAGACGGATATCTTCGGCAGAGGTTCTCAGGGTTCCCCCGGACCGGTTCAGGCTGTTATCACTGACAACAGCCGCCACCTCATCTATACTCAGGTTGTACTTGCGCAGGCTGTCCTGGGGGATCTCAATGGATATCTCATAGGCCCGGGTGCCGGAGAGGTTGACCTGGCTCACCCCTGGCAGGTGCTGGAGCTCTTTTTTTATACTGTCTGCCCATTCCTTGAGCCGGACCTCCCCCATATCACTGACCAGTCCCAGGCTGATCACCGCCCGTTGAATGGACGGCCGGACAATTGAGGGGGTATCGGCATCATCCGGAAAGGTGGAAATACTGTCCACCTCGTTGCGGACCCGGTCCAGGAGGCGGTCCGGGTCATACCCGTCGGTTACGGTGATCACCGTGCGCGAAGACCCTTCTGCAGATGTGGAGGTATACTCATCAACGCCCTCAAGACCGTCAATGGCATCCTCGATTTTTCGTGATATTCCCTCTTCAATCTCTTCGGGGTCGGCTCCGGGATAGGTAACGCTGATCTCTATAGTATCCAGGTCCATCTCCGGCATATCTTCCCTGACCATGGAAGTCCCGGCCAGGATACCGGCCATGAGAATGGTCACCATGGCCAGGTTTGCAAACACCGGGTTCCTGGCAAAGGCTTTTATCAGGTTCATTTGGGGCCTCCGGACACCCGGGCGATTTGAACTGCGGCCCTGGCCTGCCGGACAACCAGCCGGGTATTTTCAATGGGGTTGTTCAGGGGCGTGGTGATAATGCTGTCCCCCTGCTCAAATTCGCCGGAAACATAAACATCCTCTCCCTCAGCCATAACCTGGGTGACTGCCAGGGTTTTCAGCCGGTTGTCCCGGGCAAGGAAAACCGTGTCATCCGGATTCAGGGCGTTCAGGGGAATTTTAACCACATCCGGAACCGGCCGGCCCTGGAAATAGACCTTGCAGAACATGCCCTCCACCAGGGGGATCCCGCCCTGGCCTGGCGCACTGCCGTTTTTCTCCATATCTGATCCCTGCATTACCCGCACCGCCAGGTACAGGGTTCTGGTGGTTTCATCATACCGGACCGCCCTGTGGACCCGGGCGGCCATGGCGGCAAAGCTCTTGCCGGTAATAGTTTCAATACGGCAGTTGATGGCGGAAAGCCCTGAGAACCAGGTGTTTGTACCCGGGGTATGCCGCAGGCCCAGCACCTCAAAAGCATCCCTGTCGCTCAGGGGCACCTGGATTTCGACAACATTGTCATCGGTAAGGGTCAGGGCGCTGGTGCCGGTGGAAATATAGGTGCCGGTTTCAACGGACTCCGCCTTTACCCGCCCTGAAAAAGGGGCTGTAATTACACATCGTTCAAGGTTGAGCTTTACCGTTTTCAGGTCTGCCTTATCCTGTGCCAGGTCACTTTTTGCCTCCTCAATCTGGAGGGGATAGAGGGAGATGGTCTTTATCAGGCTTTTCTCGGAATCCAGATAGGTGTTGTAATTTTTCTCAGCCGTCTCCACCTCGGACAGGGTGCCCACCCGGTCGCTTTCATACAGGGTTTTCAGCCTTAAATACTCTGCCTTGCCCAGTTGGGTGGTCTTCCTGACGGCATCCAGCCGGTCCTTGTCCCGGGCATAGGACATCCGGTACTGGGCAATGGCGTTTTCGGAAAGTTTTACCTCGGCAACGGCCTTGTCCACGGTAATGGCATAATCCGTGTCATCTATTTTTAAAAGGACCTCACCTTTTGACACCATCCCGCCCTGCTCCAGGGCCGGATGCCGCCGGACAATATTCCCGGATACCTGGGGACAGATCTCCAGGACATTCACCGGTTCTGCCTGGCCGTATCCCATGGCTGTCAGGCGGATGGTCTGTTTTTCGGCCGGAACCGCAGAGACAGTAAGATCCCCTTCTTTTTTGGGCTTTTCCCCGGGCGGCCGTTTGGATGCCGCCAATGTTTTCATGCCGAAAATCCCTATAGCGATGACCATGATACAGGCCAGTCCCATGGCAAGGGTTCTCACGGGATTGGTGCGGGACTTGGGTGTTGGTTCCATTGGAGTTCCTCCGTGGGTTTTATTTTTTTACGGAGTATAAAAAAACAGGCATGAACCAGATGTGAATTTTATGTCAAAAAAATGTGAAATCCTTCCCCTCGGGACTGGCCGGCCCGGGGTCTGTTGTTTTGCGTAAACTTTCCTTGACGGTATCCATAGATTCCGGCTACTATCTGGATGATCATCTGAATTTAAGCCATTTTAAGACAAGGGGGCAATGCCATGAAAAATGCCGTCCGGATCACTATCCTTGTTCTTTTACTTTCAGTTTCCCAGGCAGATGCCCAGGTAACCAGTAAACCGGCCCCCATAAAGATGACCACCTGCAACTGGCAGCCCTATGCAGGTGTCAACCTCACCAACCTCGGCTTTGCCTCTGAACTGCTTACCCGTCTTTTTAAACGGCTGGGATATGAGACAACAATAGATATTCTCCCCTGGAAAAGATCAATGATCAGTACGGCACAGGGCAAATACGACCTGGCCTACAATGCCTATTATTCAGAGGAACGCGCCAGGAATTACGCACTCACCGATCCCTACATCCACAGCAGGGTCTATCTCTGCTCCAGAAAAGAGTCCGGGATCAATTTCACAACGCTCAGGGAGTTAACCCCATACAGGATCGGGGTGGTCATGGGATACGTCAACTCAGAGGAGTTTGACCGGGCAGCTTACCTGAACATTGACGAGGCTGTCACAGATCTTCACAACCTGAAAAAATTATTCGGCAGGCGGATTCACCTTGCCGTTGTTGACCAGTATGTGGCTGTCCAGCTCATCAAAACCTCCCCCTTTCTCATTGCCAATGTCACGGATCTGACCTTTCATGAGCCGCCCCTGTCCACCCAGCCGGTTCATGCTGCCTTTTCAAAGGCGATCCCCGGGTACCGGGAGCGGGTAAAAGAGTTCAACCGGGAACTGAAAGCCATGATCAGGGACGGTACCTTTGATACCCTGATGGAGATTCACAATTTCAAATAAGGAATCGTTACAAAACAACCCCAACGTTGCAAAAGCCGGGGAGGTATCATGCTAACAGGAATCCACTTTCTACTCACCTATACCTGTAATTTTGAATGCGACCATTGTTTTTTGTACTGCAGTCCCGGCACCACGGGCACCTTTACCCTGGACCAGGTAAACACCACTCTCGATGAGGCCGGAAAAACAGGAACCATCAATTCGGTCTTCTTTGAGGGGGGAGAGCCATTTCTCTACTTTCCCCTTTTAAAAGAGAGCCTTGCCCTGGCAAAGGCTGCAGGATTTAAAACAGGGGTGGTCACCAATGCCTATCCGGCAACTTCCGTTAACGACGCAAAACTCTGGCTTGCACCGCTGCAGGAGGCCGGCCTTGATTTTTTAAGCATCTCAAACGATGAGTTCCACTATGGGGATGCCGGGGACACCCCTGCAGGCAAGGCTCTTAAAGCAGCAGAAGCCCTTGGCATCAACACCTCTCCCATCTGCATCGACCGGCCGCAGCCAGTTGACAATTCAGCAGTAGAAAAGGACAAGGGCGCCCCGGTGACCGGCGGCGGCCCCCGATTCCGCGGCAGGGCAGCCGAAAAACTGGTTAAGGGCCTGCCCCTCCGGCCCTGGGAAAGCCTTAACCAATGCCCTGATGAAGACCTTACAACCCCGTCCAGGGTCCATGTGGACCCCTTTGGACATGTCCATCTCTGCCAGGGTATCAGCATGGGGAACATGTGGGATACGCCGCTGTCAGAACTGGCTGCCGGGTACCGGCCCCATTCCCATCCCGTTGTTGCCCCCCTTGTCAGGGGCGGACCGGCTGAACTGGCAAAGGAACTGGGGATTACCCCGGATAAAGGGTATGCCCGCGGATACGTGGATGAGTGCCATTTGTGCTATACGGTGAGAAAGGCATCCCTAGGCAGGTTTCCGGAATTACTTGCACCGGCTCAGGTGTACGGGACAGGTTAGATCCGGTGTCCTGTTATCCGCCGCTGATCAGGGGAAAAAAGGTGATCGTATCGCCATGGCCCAGAACATCTCCCAATTTAGAAAACTGGCCGTTAACAAGGATTCTGCAGCCTGTTTCGCCTGGGACATCCAATTTCTTTACCAGGTGCCCAACTGTACTTTTTTCCGGTAATTCCATAAAAAATTTATCCGTTCCGTCAGGGGAGTACTTTTTAAAACAGGAGTACAATTTTACACAGATTTTCACTATTACTACCTCAGGTGCTCTATTCCGGCTGTTAAAATTGAAATGGCCATGAAACAACCGGGGCATATCAACCGGGTGCCAGAAAAGACTCTGTGAGTTTTGTCCAGAATCCGGCCCCGGCCTTCAGGATATCATCATTAAAATCATAACCGGGATGGTGCAAGGGATTTGCATCCGCTGATGACGCCGTTCCGATAAGAAAATAACATCCCGGGCAGGCCTGCAGCATATAGGTGAAATCTTCACTTCCCATAAGGGGATGATCCAGGTCGGTAACATTTTCATCCCCTGCAAACAGCACAGCCTGTTCCCTGACAAAACCGGTTTCAGAGGGATGATTGACCACCGGATCATAGCCCCGTTGGTAATCGACAGTGGCGCTCATACCATATGCTTTGGCCTGGAATTCGGCGATCTGAGTAATGCGGTCCTGGATGAAGTCCCGGGTTGCCGGGCCGAAAGAACGGATTCCCACAACAAGCTCGGCTTTGCCGGGAATGATATTACTGGCTGAACCGGCGTGAAAAGAACCAACCGTTATGACAACCGGATCAAAAGGTTCGGTATTTCGTGACACGATGGTCTGTAATGCCAGGATGATGTTTGCCCCGGCAACCATGGGGTCTAAGGTATTGTGAGGTTCAGCCCCGTGGCCGCCGCTTCCGTGAACCGTAATTCTGGCTTCATCAACCGATGCCATGATAACGCCCTCACGAAGGGCAAATTGACCGGACGGCAGGTCCGGATGATTGTGCATTGAAAATACAGCATCGCAGGGAAAGAGTTTGAACAGCCCCTCTTCAACCATCATTTTTGCACCGCCATGATTTTCTTCTGCCGGCTGGAATATCAAATGGACAGAGCCGTCAAAACGTTTTCTCTCAGCAATTGCTCTTGCGGCGCCAAGCAGCATCGCCATATGGCCGTCATGACCGCAGGCATGCATCCTGCCTCTGTTTTTACTGGCCCAGGAAAGGCCGGTCTCTTCATTGACGGGCAGCCCGTCCATATCGGCACGAAGACCTATGGCCCGGTTGCTTCTGCCGTTTCTCAGGCTGCCGATCACAGCCGTTTTCGCAAGCCCGCGGTGGATATCATATCCCAGTGTTTCCAGATGGCCCGCAATAAAATCAGAGGTCTGTGTTTCCTCCAGGCCAAGTTCAGGATAGCGGTGAAACTCCCTACGCATGGCTTTCATTTCAGGCAGGTCAACCCTGATATCACCTGAATTATCCATGTATGCGCTTTCCTCTCAATACTTAAATCGTTACTGAATGTTTTCTTTCAAAGTAACCTAGCACCGCAACCAGAATACCGGTGAGGCACAGGTAAACCAGGGCAAGCAATAATAAGGGCTCATATACCACAAAGGTATCCTGGCGCACTTTAGAGGTGACGGCGAAAACGTCGATAACCGTGATCGTGGCAACCAGGGGGGTTGCCTTTAACTGCAGGACGATCTCTCCGGTGAGGGTCGGCAGGACGCGCTGCAGAGCCCGCGGCAGCCAAATCCTGTATAGTATTGTAAGCGGCTTCATGCCGTAGGATTTTGCCGCCTCAAGTTCGCTGCGGGGCACCCCTGCAAAAGCCCCGCGCATGACCTCCCCCTCATAGCTGGCAAAAGAAAGCGTTAAGGAGAGAACGGCATAGGGCCAGGCCTCTCTTAGAAAGGGCCATAAAAAAGAGTCCCGGATTCCGGGAAATTGGGGAAACAGCGAGGCAACGCCGAAATATAACAGCCAAAGCTGGAGCAGCAGAGGGGTGCCGCGAATGATGGTGCAAAATCCCCGGCACAGCATAGAGAGGGGCTTTGGTCCGGTTACCTGGAAAAAGCCGATAGGGATGGCAGCCAGAAATCCCAGGACACAGGTAACAATAAGAATCAGGATGGTTTTCCATAAACCGGCAAGCAGTTCCTCATAGTAGTCCGGCAGCCAATACCATTTCATTGAGGCCGCTGCAAAAACAATCAGGCCGGCTGCGATTATCAATAACACTATCCGATGCGGCTTAAATAACATATTCATGATCTGCCAACCTCAGGCATGCCCCGGTAAGCATGCTTTTCAATTTTCCGGATACAGAGGTTCGATACCAGTGTCACACAAAGATACAGCAACCCTGCTGTGCAGAAAAAAAGTAAATACGCCTTGGTTGCGCCTCCTGCCTGCCGTGTGGCCATGGTAAGTTCCGTAAACCCCACAACAGCCAGGAGCGCGGTATCCTTAGTGGCAATCAGCCATAAATTTGAAAGACCGGGTATGGAGTGGGGCAACATGATCGGGAGTATGATGCGGCGAAGGATAAGCCCGCGGCCCATGCCATATGCATTTGCCGCTTCAATCTGCCCGGGGTCGATGGCATTGATGGCGCCGCGCAGCACCTCAGTCGTATACGCACCCTGTACGACTCCGATCACCATAATACCGGCCACAAGCCCGTTAATATCCACCGGAGGCAGGCCGAAAACAGAGAGTATATGGTTTACTGCATCGGATCCTGCATAATAGAGCAGAACGATCAGCACCAGTTCGGGAATGGCCCGGACAATGGTTGTATAGCACACCAGAAGGTCCCGCACCACAGGGCCGCCGTAAAGTTTGCCAAAAGCCCCCCCGATTCCTATTAACAGACCGAAACAATAGCCCCCCAGGGCAATCGATATTGAGGTTACCAGCCCCCGTAGCAAAAGGCCGCCCCAACCGGGGGGAGTCAGTGCGAGAAGTTCTAAATTACCCATTGTTCAAGATCCCACCTAATGGTTTCCGTTGCAGTCCGATTTGCGTAAAAGGCGCCTTTACCGCCGGCGCCTTTTACCCTTCTATTGGCCGTAAACGTCTACATTAAAGTACTTCTTCGTTATTTCCTCATATTTTCCATTGGCCCGGATGGCGGCTATGGCGGCATTAATTTTGGCTTTCAGCCCCTCGTCACCCTTCCGGACGCCCGCGCCGACCCCGGCGCCTAAAATAACCGGATCATCCGCGACCTGTCCTTTAACCTCGCAGCAGGCCCTGCCTTCCTCTGACTCAATGAACGTGTCAAGCACCAGGGAATCGCCCTGGATGGCGTCAATACGTCCGGAAACTAAATCCTGGAGCATTTCGTCCTGGGTCAGGTAATCCTTTATTTTTGCCTTGGTAAAATATTTTTCTACATAAGTTTTGTGTATTGTTGATGTCTGGACACCTAAGTATTTGCCGCTCAGGCCTTCCGGCGTCGCGTCGAAACCGGATGTTTTCGCACCGATAACCACGGCAGGGGCATTGAAATATTTATCTGAGAAATCGATGGTTTTCATTCTTGCCTCCGTGATCGACATGGAGTTCATGATTAAGTCGATCTTTTTTGACATCAAAGCCGGGATAAGACCATCCCATGCGGTGGGAACAATCACATAGTCTAGTTTCGCCTCTTCACAGACGGCCTTGATAATGTCGATTTCCCATCCGACCCAGTTGCCGGATGCATCAGGAGACGTGAAGGGGGGGTAAGGTTCAGCAGCAATACCCACGCGGACCTTTTCGGCAAATGCCATGCTGCTGCAAAAACTTACTGCAACGGTGATTAGCAATAATTTCTTTAAAAATGTAGTCATTTTAATCTCCCTTAAGTTTTCTTCCTCAGTGAGGAATTTGGTTAATTATGACACGGCACTGATGAACCGTTTCAGGTAACTGGATTTCGGCGCCCCGAATATCGCCTCCGGTTCCCCCTCCTCCTCTACGATCCCGCTTTGAAGAAATACAATCCGGTTAGCCACTTCCCGGGCGAACTTCATTTCATGGGTTACCAGAATCATCGTCCGGCCCTCCCGGGCAAGGTCGCCGATTACAGAGAGCACCTCACCGACCAACTCCGGGTCCAGGGCAGAGGTCGGCTCGTCAAACAGCAAGACCTCCGGTTTGATTGCCAGTGCCCTGGCAATTGCCGCCCGCTGCTGCTGGCCGCCGGATAGAAAGGCCGGATATACGTCACGCTTGTCATACAGGCCTACCCGGTGCAACAGCACATCTGCGGATTCAATGGCCTCTGGTTTTGACTGGCCTAAAACGTGGACAGGGACCTCAATAATATTTCCCAACAGCGTCAGATGCGGCCAAAGATTAAAGCTCTGAAAGACCATGGCCAGCCGTGTCCGGATAAGCCGGACCTGGGAACGGTTTGCCGGGACCTGCCCCCCCTTTCCGTCGTCTTTCATTTCAATCTCTTCGCCGTGCACCTTGACTCTTCCGCTTGTGGGTGTCTCCAGCATGTTTATACACCGCAACAATGTGGATTTGCCTGACCCGCTTGCGCCTATGATGGCAATGACATCCCCCTCATACGCATCTAAGGAGACACCTTTTAACACCTCAAGAGAACCAAATGATTTATAGAGTTCTGATATTTCAATGGCCTTTGCCCTGCCGGCCTGGTTTAACCCCGTGATATTTCTTTTGTGCTGACCCTGTGATTCGTTCAAAATATCCTCACTTTAATAATGATTTAAGTTTGTCTATTCGAACTTCTGCTTAACTTTTGACTGCCGGCTGTAACGCTCCCGGATTTATTGTTTCCCCCTGTTCAAAAATCTGTCTTTAACGGATAGTAACCCCAGTCTTTCCAAGGTCTCTTCCGTCGGGACCCCGTTTTCATCCCATCCCCGTTTTTCATAGTACAAGCGCAGCATCTCCGCGAAATCGCCTTTAACAAAGGGCTTGCCTTTGTGGGGGCCGTTTTGCAGCCCTTCCTTGTGTATCCTTTCCGGCAGGTAATCATCTTTTCCTGAGAACCCTGATGCAATATTAAATACCCGCCCGAGATTCCATATCCGTTCTCCGGCAAGATAAATTTCATCTTCAGTAAAATTTTTCCCTGTGCCTGCCGATAAAAACCCGGTTATTTCCGCGACCTGGAACCCGTGGTTGAAAATACAGATCGTGGCACTGTCCTTAAGGGCAAATCTCTGGTTCTGGTCAACCACGACATCAACATTGGGTTCTATTTCATAACTGCCCGCATCCCAGGCCGGGAATGCCCTGAGATGACATGCCCCCCTGTCCGAAGTTGCGTAGGCCAGTCCCATTCCATAGGCCCCCCTGGGATCGTAGCCCGGGAACTCAAGCCCCTTGACTTCCATGGCAAACTCACTGCCGCCGACTCTGTCACTCAGTTTTTTAACCCCTAAAGCCAGCAACTCACCCCGGCCCGGTTTTTTACAGGTGATTTCCCCGGGCATTTTCAGGTATTCATCTTCCTGGCCGAACTTTATTTGGAAATCATGAAGCCCTGTTTCAGTCATTTCCATGGCAAACCCGATGACGTTTCCCGTGGATATGGAATCCAATCCAAAATCATCACAAAGCTCGTTGAACCGTATGATCGGTTCGGCTCTTTCAATCCCGCAATTGGACCCGCCCACTGACAATGTCTCGTATTCAGGCCCTTCGACCATACCGGTCTTTGTCCGGGTCAGTTTGCCGCATCCCAGGGGGCAGCTGAAACATGCCCGGTGATGTCTGGTCCATTTGTTGACCTTTTTTGAACTGATCCGGTGGGAATCGGGTAGCTGCCCCCTGGTATAATTGTTCACCGGAATGATGCCCATCTCGCTTATGGGCTCCACAAGGAAGGGGGTTCCCTCTTCCATCACCCATTGATTATCTTCATTGGCAAGAACCTCCTTGTAGGCCTCATTGTATAACCGGGTGAAGCCTTTTTTATCTTTTACCTCCACGGCGCCTGTACCTTTTACGGCAACGGCTTTCAGGTTCTTGCTGCCCATGACCGCCCCTGCACCGCCCCTTCCTGCCTGGCGATAGGATTCCGTGCCGATACATGCAAAAGGTATTAAATTCTCTCCGGCCTGCCCGATCAGTGCTTTTTTATATTTTTTATTGCCGAGCTCTTTTTCAATAAGGGCTTCGGAATCATAAATACCCTTGCCCCACACGCCTGAAGCATCTTTCAACTCAATTGCCTGATCACAGATACAAAGATATACCGGGTGATCTGCCCTGCCTGAAATCACAATCCCGTCAAATCCTGCAAATTTCAGCTCCGCAGCAAAGGTGCCTCCCATATGGGAATCGAGAATTGTCCCGGTTGCAGGTGACTTGGTCACGATGCCTGTGCGCGATGAACTCGGTATATTGGTTCCTGCAAAAGGCCCTGTCATGAAAATTATGATGTTTTCCTGGGATAAAGGGTCTGTCCGGGGAGATAATTCTTCGATCAGATATCTGAAACCAAGACCTTTTCCACCGATAAACTTCTCCGCCCAGTTCTGATTAAGCGGAATTATTTCATTTTGCCGGGTTGTTAAATCGACTTTTAATATTTTTCCCGTATAAAGGGACATATAGTTTCCTCCATTTACCGGTTCATGTCGTGATATCACTGTATTCAATCAGCCGAATTGCTCCGGGCCGGCATGAGCTAATGCACCGGGGCTCTCCATCGCAAAGGTCACATACAAAGGCGGATTTGGAAATTTCGTCAAACCCCATTGCATTATATGGACAGGCCTTAAGGCATGCCCTGCACCCTGTACAGCTTTCCTGGTTAATCTCTATGATGCCTTC